>NZ_CP066339.1:3056531-3362184 GCF_016406125.1 Alicyclobacillus sp. SO9
CCACAGCCAAATCAAGCTTGCAGGCAGCAAAACAGCATTACCGAACGCAGAAGTCTTATCACCTTTCTGAAATTCACGTCTGATTGTAATGACATAACCCGTAACTAGGCCCGCAGTCACAAGAATGGTCAGTTTTTTCTTTTGATTGGATTTTTGACCAGCCACCTGTCACCACTCCCTCCTACAGGAGATGCGCTACAAGCAAAGATTGTACACAACGAACATCCTTGCACCATGTGCTTCGAGGTAAATGGACGCAGCCGCGAATGGAAACGGGCTGATCTGCTGCCATGGGAAATATGACAGCAAATCAGCCCTCAGGCAGAATGGCCACGTCCTCAAGATTTCCAGAAATCCATCATTGTGTGCCGGAGTTTTGTTCCAGTTGCCTAAAGGCCTGTCGAAATACTTCCGGCGGCTGTGCACCCACCAATTTGTAGGTATCGTTAATAATAAACGTTGGCGTTCCCGTAACCTCATACATTTGCCCTTCCTGTTGTGCCGCATACAAACGCTGTTCATAGCGCCTGTTGGAGAGAGCATTCTGCAACCTTGGGACATCTAACCCAGAGAGGCGCGCTACCTCGTACAACACTTCATCATCACCAATGTCCCTGCCATCCCGAAAGTAGGCTTCGAAAATCCGCTGATGGAATTCGTGAAACCGGCCTTCGTCGCGTGCAAACTCACTGGCTTGCAAAGCGTTTCTGGAATTCGCTAAGAGATTCAGCTTGCCAAACGTCAGACCGTACGGAGTCCCCATCTCTTGCAAACGTTGCGTCATCGCATCCGCTTGCTCAGGCGGGAAACGTCCCGACAAATCCGTTCCCTGTTTGGGGGTGTCCGGGTGAATTTCGTAACTAATCCATTCATCGGTAATGAAAAACTCTTTTTTCAATGACTCGACAATCCCGTTGCCGATATAACAAAATGGTCATATATAATCTGAAAAAACCTTGACTCGAAACTCCATCTTGTCACTCCTTAAGCTTGTACATTTCATTCCTTATACATTGAATTCTAAAACCGGCCATGTCAAATATGTGCACTAGCTTACTGTCGTGTCGCAACGATGAGGTTTGCCAGATTTCGGCCAAAACAAAACGGCGCACCGAATTTCGGCACGCCGTCCGCGGACATTCTCAGATTGAATCAGTACGCGGGAGTAGTTGTGCATGTAGTTGTAGTCCCGTAGGGAATCAACAACATGAAGAGCACAAAGATAATCAGGAAGACAATGGCCCAACGTGTATAGCCTCCCAAAACGCCTCCGTCATACATTCTGATTCCTCCCTCCGTGCCAAACTTACACACATGGTATGGCATCGTCTTCTCAGTCGACACGGCGTGAGCACAGAGGCAAGCAGCGGGTTCACGGAAAGATTGAACTGACACAGGTCTGGAGACAATCGGCTATTCGGCAGTGTTTGGTTGCGTCTCCGTTTTTCTGGTAAAGCCACGCACAAAGCCAATGTACCCTGCCCCCATCACACCTACATAAACCCACTGGGCTGGAGTAAACCACAGCCATACTACCGTTTGGGGAACAATCATGGATGACGCGAGCAACAACAGACTCACCCCAATCCAAACGAATCCGACAACATATTGTTTAGCGCTGCTCTTTAACGTAATGGCCCACATTAAGAGAAACCCAATTCCTCGGACAACTGCCTCCAAGCGAAATGGATGGAGTGAGGTGGCTGTGAGGAATGCAAAAACAAGTATGCCCCCAAAAAGGAATGCTCTCGAACCAAGTAGTATGACCTTCGCCTGATGGAGTTCCTTATTTCTATAGAACTTTAATGACAAGTACCCTGCAACAGCCAGAACTCCGATAAACCACCCGTACCTAGACGATCCGTTTACCATTGACAACACATCATTTTTGATATTGAAATCAAAGCCGACGATGAGTCCAGCGACAAATCGGTTGAACAACACGTACGCAAAAAACACATCCGACACTAGACCAAGAATCGGTCCAACTGGTTCGCTTGGACGCACTTTAGATAGCATCCTTAAATACAGCCAGACACTCAAACATCCAATTCCTAATGCTATCCAGTCAGCGGGGATTCTCTCATAGATTGAATACAGACTCACTTGGCTATCCTCTCCAGTTCCGAATAGAGGGTTTTGTGGGACAAGGGGCCCAAATTCTTCCCAACAATAACGCCGTTTCTATCGACGAAGAAAGACGCGGGCAATGCGACAATATCGTACTTTCTTGCTGCCGCCCCAGTTGTGTCCAGCGCAACGGGCCAGTTCATGCCGTACTTCTTCATAAATGCCTTTGCATTGGACAACGTATCTTGTGAAGTTGCATTAATGCTTAAGAAAATCACCTTGCTGCCAAACTTCTTGTACACTTGTGCAATATCAGGCGACTCAAGTCTGCAGTATGTGCACCAGGAAGCCCAGAAATTAATGAAAACAGGTTTGCCCTTTAAATCGTTCATTGATATGCTTCCGTTCGGAAGTTCCTTGAGCGCAATCGGCGGCATTTGATACCCTACTTTTGGTGCATATGCAACGGTAGTCACTTGTGTTTTCGAGACAGGTGTTCTTTCGGTTGTGCCCACCCACACAACAAACATCAACAGCAATAATCCTAACAATGTGGACATGACTTTTTTCTGCACGGGTTGCCCTCCTGAGATTCATGACAATTTCTCGAATACAAAGAAATCCCGCCTCGATTGTATCATAATAGCTTGACATACCATACCTTACGGGGGTACCGTTAGGGAAACCGTAAAAGTGAGGCGTAGCCATGGAACAGATACATGTAGGTCATTCATATGCGGAACAGAGTACCGATTTACAGAAGCGACTGCGACGCGTTGAAGGGCAAGTCAGAGGCCTTCAAAAAATGATTGATGACGGTCGCTATTGTGTGGATATTCTAGTGCAAATTGCGGCCGCGAAAAACGCCCTTCATCAGGTTGGGCTAACCATACTCGATGCACATACCCGTGGGTGCGTAGCTGACGCAATCACTAACCAAGAGAATGAGAAGCAAAAGATTGACGAATTAATGGACGTCATTCGCCAATTTACTAAGTCATAACTCCTGTCGCAAGAGGAGGCGATATCGTGCCTGATGTAAAAGCAGCAGAGAACAAACCCAATAAGGGATGGACAGTACCCGTTGAAGGCATGACATGTGCGGCCTGTGCTGCACGGATTGAGAAGACAGTTTCAAAACTGCCGGGCATCCAAGATATCAACGTCAATTTGGCCTCGGAGCGGGCCAGCTTTGTCCTGGATGAAGGGACTTCCTGGAAAGACGTGGTCCAGCGAATTGAAAAAACTGGATACTCCGTGCCTTTCCGAGAAGTGGAATTGGATATTCAAGGAATGACGTGTGCAGCGTGTTCAGCACGAATTGAGAAGGTTGTCGGTCGTCTCGACGCAGTAGAAACTGTAAATGTCAACCTTGCTTCCGAAAAGGCTCACATCCGGTATGTTCCCGGAATCATTGAAGAATCAGCTCTCATCGGAGCTGTTGAGAAAGCTGGATACAGTGCCAAACTTGCATCTGAGACGGCTGCTGAAGAAGAACGCCAACGTAAACAGCGAGAATATCGACGTGATGTACTCAAATTTTGGGGCTCTGTAGCCCTAACTTTGCCGCTTGTTATTCAATTATTTACTGCAATGTTTGGCGGTCCGAAATTCCTCCCGAACTGGTTTGGCTGGATTTTAGCCACTCCTGTTCAGTTCTATGTAGGCTGGAGATTTTACAAAGGTGCCTACCACTCCCTGCGCGGCGGTGCCGCCAATATGGATGTGCTAGTGGCCCTTGGAACTAGTGTCGCTTACGTCTACAGCGTCGTATTGACACTCGTGGGGAGCGCCAATGTGTATTTTGATTCTTCGGCCACTGTCGTAACCCTTATTTTCATGGGAAAACTACTTGAAGCAAGAGCTAAAGCAAAGTCAAGTTCCGCCGTGGAGAAATTGGCAAAACTCGGTGCCAAATCCGCACACCTTGTAGAGGATGGAAACGAGCGCGATGTGCCTGTTGAAGACCTGAAGGCTGGGGACGTTGTGCGGGTGCGTCCTGGAGAGAAAATTCCTAGCGACGGTGTGGTTTTAGATGGCTCAACAGCAGTCGATGAATCATTCCTCACGGGAGAATCTCTACCTGTTACAAAGCAATCTGGAGACAGCGTCGTTGGTGCTGCTGTCAACCAAAACCAAGTGTTTACGATGAAGATCACGAAAGTAGGGTCAGACACAGCTTTAGCTCAAGTCATTCGCCTTGTCGACCAAGCACAAGGATCGAAAGCACCCGTGCAACGCCTCGCAGACAAAATTTCGGGCGTGTTTGTGCCGGCAGTTCTTATCGTGTCTCTGCTAACCTTTGTCTTGTGGTGGGTATTCGTAGGTTGGTCCGCAGCCCTGATTGCTGCCGTCGCGGTACTGGTAATAGCGTGTCCGTGCTCACTTGGACTTGCAACACCAACTGCGATTATGGTTGGCACAGGAATGGGAGCAGAAGCCGGCATCCTTATCAAAGGCGGCGAACACCTCGAACTCGCCCACAAACTTACGACAGTCGTGTTTGACAAGACGGGGACCATTACCAACGGTACTCCTGAGGTCGTGGATACGTGGGTGGCTCCGACCGTAGATGAAAAGACAATGCTTGAAGCTGTCACCTCTCTTGAAGCACAAAGCGAACACCCATTGGGGTCCGCGGTTGTTAGACACGCTGAAACAGCGGGTATCCTCCCCCTCCCAATCACAAATGTTCGGGCGACTCCAGGAAAAGGTATCGAGGGGCAGATGGGTTCAGATGTCATTCAAGCCGGGAATAGAAAATGGTTAGAAGAAACCAGGGTAACAGGTTTCCCAGACGCGGTCGTCTCCCGCTTTGAACATGCCGGTCGAACGGCAATTACCGTTGCTCGAAACAAAATGGTGATTGGAGTACTGGCAATCGCTGACAAAATTAAGCCTGAGGCCGCCAGTACGGTTCAACAGCTGAAGTCCCTCGGCATTGAAGTCTGGATGATTACGGGCGATAACGAGCAGACTGCACAGGCAATTGCCAAGGAGGCTGGCATTGATAATGTTATGGCCGAAGTCCTGCCATCGGAAAAATCTGCGAAAATAGACCAACTGAAACAGAATGAACAAATTGTTGGAATGGTCGGTGACGGAATCAATGACGCCCCTGCCCTTGCTGCAGCCGACATTGGCATTGCCATGGGCACAGGTGCGGATGTCGCACTTGAAGCTGCTGATATTGCTCTCATGCACAGCCGGACACAAGGCGTAGTGGAAGCAATTCTTTTGTCCAAAGCAACCATGCGTAAAATTCGACAAAATCTATTCTGGGCGTTCTTCTACAATGTCTTGGGAATTCCACTGGCAGCTGCCGGTATCTTAAGTCCGATTATTGCTGGTGCAGCAATGGCATTCAGTTCTGTAAGCGTGGTGTCCAACAGTCTGCTCTTGCGCAGAACGAAACTTCGCAAGGAGGTGAATGCGGACACATCCCATACGGCGGCTTGATGCTTTTGTGAAGATATGAACGGCCCTAGACATCTATTTAAACAAAAGGAGATGTTCGTGTGACAACAGCGACAATTACGGTAAAGGGAATGACTTGCAACGGGTGTGTAAATTCCGTGACGAAGGCATTGACATCGGTGACAGGTGTTCAAGACACAGTGGTCAGTCTAGACGCAGAAAATGCCAAGGTAACCTTCGAAGAGACACAGACGAGTCTGCAGGCCTTAAAGGACGCTATTGAAGAGGCTGGCTACGACGTCGAATAAAATTCACCTGCCCGGCACCTATTGATGTGACGACTGCCCTCGTTGGGACGGACGCCATCATACGAAGAAAAAATTATAAACGATGAGCGGTTGTCCAAGCGGTCCTACAGGAGGACGCAGGGCAACCGCTCTATGTTTTGCTGCTTGTTCTCTTTGAGATGTTGGACTCCTCTTTGTCTTTCAATTTTTCCAGAATTGTTACTTCCAACAGTGCTTCCCCTTGCCGCTGCTGCCCGCTTCGTCATAACAGGTGAATAAACCTGTGACTGGCGGGAATCCTGAGTATAAGTCTTGTGCAAGGGAGTGAAGCCGAATGTTTTGGCCCTTTCAAAAACTGACCAGAGTGCCCATGGAGACTTCTCATGATGAGAGCCTGGAATCCTACATCAGTCATGCCACTGCCGACGGTGCATATTGGGACGAAGGTTCCCCATATGGAAATGCACAGCATGTGACTGACCCTGATAGTAGTAACAGCAAAACGACGTCGTAGACAGCAGAACCAAGCTAGACCTCAAAGTCCAGAGACATGCTTTCCTTCAAGCCAACCTCGGACATATATTGCTTGACGGCTTCATGTTTTGGATGCGGCGCATACTTTTCCAAAGCCGCTTTGCTGACAAACCGAGCACGCAGTCCAACATCGAACCCCTTGCTTCGCTCGGAGAAGTTATGTCCGGCATTGTAGTCGACAATTCCTGCAATCTCATCTTTCAATCCTACTAGTCTGCGAATCACCTCGTCTTTTTGTTCCTTGGTTGTGCTTTCGTCAAACTTGAGCCATACCAGATGTTCTATCACAGAAAATCCCCCTATCCTTCAAGATTCTTGCTGCACAATTTCTGCTGCGATTCTGGTCTTTTCATAAAACTAGGGTTGCCGCAACTTCTACCAATATATAATATCGTAGTTACATTGATAACGTAAGGATGGACACTAGGTGCCACAGCGCAAACTTTTTTTAAAAACGCTGCCTTTTCTAATCGGTGCGGGTGCACTTTTTGTTGCAGTAGCCGATACATTTAGTCAGCCCCAAGCTGCTCCTGTCAAAAGCCATTACAGTGTACAATTTTCAATTCGTCAGCCGCAAGCTAAAGGTGCCACATCTGGACAGACTGTGCAAACCTCTATTGAACTGCATATTAGGAAATGGGATCCAAACTATGACAAGACACGTTACCAAGTATTCCTTATTTTTACTTCTGTAAGTACAAATGTCATGGACGTTTATGACAATTCATCTGGTAAGTTTGTGTTCGGAGGGTGGTACAACTTTGGCGACATCAACAGAATCCTGAAACAGCACAAACTGAGTCCTGTACCAAACAATGAAGGCGAACATACGTGGCTCTATGTATCTTCACAAGCGCCCTTCTCCAGCCGTATCATTGCCACAACGCGAACAGTCCCCCAGGCAACGAATTGGAGAATTGCTGTCATTGCGGAACAACGACAGAATTCAAACATTTCCATCCTTTGGAGCAAAGTGTATCGCCCGGCGTCGCCATAGCAGGGCTGCAGAATGCTGCGCAGCCCTGCATCAGGCTTACCAGAACCAGAGTCCCCACAACACATAGATAATTAGAAACGAAACAGCCCAGCGACCCCAGGCACCGTAGCCGTAGGCTCCGCCGTATCCTCCTCCAGGATATCCGCCGCGACCGTAGCCGCCCCATGCCAATGCAACATCCAACTTTCGCTCGTCAGCGTCGTCCAGTGCCAAATCAACCGGGATATACTGTTTGGGACTCTTAATGATTGCTTTGGTTGCGGTAACTCGCTCAATAACACCGCGGTGAACTCCATACGGAGTTCGCAACTGGACCCATTTACCAATATGCCTTTCGCATTCCGCTCTCGTACACATACTGGTACACCCCCTCTTTGCTGACATACACCAGCATATGATTGGGGTCTGCCAATTTCGCGGGATGGACACCCAGGACATCTACCTGTTTCTCTTAATCGTCTACAGAACGGATGGGACACTTGTTATTGGCATATTCGGTCTGGTCTGCAGGCGTTAAAGCGTGACTCTAGAACTGTTCGAGCGTCCAAACAGTTATCGGTCCTGAGACATGCTGTGATTCTTTCTGTAGCAGTGAAGAAGTGGTAAGGTATGGTTACCAGTTAACTGCAATCACAAGAAAGGGGATAACAGCTTGTTTGTTGAAGAATTTAAAGCAGGGCAAACATTCCGGTTGAAACCAGTCTCGCTGACCTCAGAAGATATTAAGACGTTTGCGATGAAATACGACCCCCAACCCATCCACATAGATGAAGAATTTGCGCGGGAGGGACTGTTCCGGGGGATCATTGCTTCAGGGGTACATACACTGAGCGTCATATGGAGCGAATGGATTAAAACAAATCGATTTGGTACAGAAATTATTGGAGGCAAAGGACTTGATTTTGTGCAATGGTCAGCCCCAGTCCGACCGGGTGATATCCTAGATACTACTGTAACTGTCGTTGAGGCAACGCCATTTGATAAAAAACAGCGGGGGCTTCTTGTACTGCGATTTGACGCTGTAAACCAGCATGGAACAAATGTCCTTAGCACCCAAGCACGTGCCTATTTGAAGAGCCGATTATGACAGGCGTTACTGCTAAAGAAGTTACTGCTAAGGAAGTTACTGCTAAGGAAGTTACTGCTAAGGAAGTTACTGCTAAGGAAGTCAGGATAGACGCTACATACAGACACGAAAGAAGGAAAAACGCGGTATGAAAACACTAACAATTTCCAACCAGTACCTCAACCCGGTCTGTCTGCCAGGAATGGGAAGAAGCATTGAACTATCAGGACTAGATGAGTCAGAATTGATAGACATCCGACATGCCTACACATCAGGACAACTGTACATTCAATTCACAGAGGAACCCGACGAGCCACACCGAGTGATTAACTTGTGGGCAAACCCTCATTCACCCCAAATTACATTATTCATTAAATAGCAGGGGTAAACCTCCCTGCACTGTGGCTATCGTTAAGGTATCAATACAATCAATGTAATTAATGCAATTAATGCAGGATTCTCCACAACAAGCCAGGGTCTTTATAAGTTGACTCCGGCATTACTTTGACTAGGTAGCTGTTATTTGGAGTCTTCACAGTAAGTTGACCTGCTGTGACACCTTGGTGTAAGTGTCTGTAGTCGGTCTCTAGTTTGAGCGTTTGTGAAATATGCTCACCCGGAACGACACTGATTGTTAGGCTTTGTTCCGCCACAAGCACAATGCGTTGGCCCCATGGAAAGGTGATGTTCCCAACGCGTTGGCCCTTGCGGACAAGGGTTTTGCTGATTAAGTTTGCCTTAGCTATGTGAAGGAGTTTAGGAGTGACTTTGAAAACCTTCGCCAGTGGCGGTGAAGACCTTTGACCAAGAATGACACTAATTAAAAGTATAGACTTGTGGTTTTGACTCAAACGTTGTGCAGCCGCAAGGTTTCCTCCTGCTTGAGATGTATTTCCTGTTTTAATTCCAACAATTCCGTCCGTCCCCAACAACATATTGTAATTGTATACAGTCCCTGCCACGGGCACACTAGCACTCTTCTGGGACACTATCTCTCTCAAGACCGGAAATGTCATGAACTTTGCGGCCATAAGCCATTGGTCTTGTGCATCACTTATCGTCTTTGGATCCACACCACTCGTATCTGCATAGTGCGTGTGAATCATGCCCCAACTCTCCGCCGTTGAATTCATTTTGGCAACAAACTTGGGCACGCTGCCGCTCACCCACTGTGCTAGTTTCGTTGCAATATTGTCTCCGGACGGTATCAAAAGGGCTTCTAATGCCTGTCGTTCTGTCATTGTTTCCCCATTTTTAATTTGAACAACCGAATCTCCATTCGCGATATCACTGTGTAGAATTTGCACATCCCTCTGATTGAAGTGAATTGACGGACCCGATTGGTTCTTCCCTAAAGGATGAGCTTCGATAACAAGGACTGCCGTCATCATTTTTGTTAGACTTGCAATGGGCGCAGATGCCTGATTGCTGGATTTCATGAATACGCCTCCGAGACTTGGTACGCCCAGCGCATATTCTCCCTCTACAAGGACAGGTTTTGGTTTCTTTTGTTTCCAATCAATCTTCTCTGAATGTACATTTTGCTCTAGAGTGCCAGCGCGAACAGGCAAACTCACTTTAAACGTTGCCAGCAAAATAACAGCCAGCAGTAGCAAAACTAACCATCTTCTCATGTGCCTTATCATTACTCCTGTCTGTTCTTTTCATACCTTGGCTAAGCATATGTCATGTCATAGCATCGCGAGAGTCAAAATCGCATGTCTTGAATCATAGTATACCTATTGCAAAAATGGTACACTAAAATTACACAATCAGTTTCAAAGGTAAACCGTTCCGAAAGGACGGGACACAAAACCACGGGGCTACGGCCGTTGGCTAAGCTCGCCGGGTTGCCGTCAAACGGACGTGGTATGAGTGTATCCTATGACGGATGCACTCTTTTTTCAGTGGCATGCGTGAGAAAGGGGTATAATGGACCAACAATCGTGGTGCATCATCTGTAAAGAGCTCAATTTCAGTAGAAGTATGTCTAGAATATTTTCAACTGGGTATAAACGAATAAGGAAGACTGATTATCCGCTCGGAATATGTAAGCGGTGTAGTGAGAAACAAGCCATAAGAAACACTCGGGCAGATTAAAAGGCAGATTCTCACTTCCATGCAGTGATTGTGTTCGTCATCGACTCTCACGCCAAGCACCTTCACTTTGAAAACCGTACTTTTTCGACTGTAGCGAAAGGGTTGGAAAAAGGGGCTGAAAGGTTGGACCGGCTAAGAGACCTCATCGAACAATCCCGACACTGGGCGTCCGCAAATCGCGGACGTACACTGTTTAAACTCGTCGCCGAGTTTTTTCAGCAAACCTTCGGTCTTGACGCAGGACTGTTTGTCTATAAAAAGCAATTTATCCTTGAAGGCAATACCCCGAATCCTCAGATATATCATCCCTGGGGGCTCAAGTACTCGGCAGCAGAGTTGAGCTCTGTACTTGAAGAAAATGCCTGGATCAAGGAGGTAAATTGCCACTTCCGAGAAGGATGGAGACCCACGCATCAGTTACCAGACCCGTGGAGGTCTGTTTGGTCTGACTCACAAATTGAGTTTGTAGGGTCCTGGCCGCTTATTGTGAAAGGACACATCGCAGGCGATATCGTCGTTGGCCAAAAGTCTCCGTCCGCCAAGACAGACGAAAATCTCATGTCACTGTGCTCTACTTACGTGTCGTTCGTTCTTGAAATGCTGTCATTGCGTCGCATCGCCGAGTTTCACAGCCAACATGAACCCTTGACTGGACTGCTGAATCGACGGGGTTTTGAAGAGCGGTTTCACGAACTGGTCGGCACTAAAATGGTGGATAGTTCATTACTCATTGGTATATTAGATGTCAACAACTTTAAAGCCATTAATGACAACCACGGTCATATCAAAGGGGACGCCGTGCTCCAGGAAGTCGCATCCGTTCTAAAGAAACATATTGGCAGCAATGGCATGTGCGCTCGCTTTGGCGGCGACGAGTTTGTATTTGCTCTACACTCACTCCATGATGATGACAGTGCCGATTGTGTTGCTCGTGAAGTAACTGCCCTGTTTTCTCATAGAGACTACAGTGTCAGTGTTGGTTGTGCAGTATGGAACAAAGATGGAACCGACTGGTCATCATGTTTTAGAATTGCTGACAAGCGACTTTACAAAGGAAAAGCCCTCGACACGACCTAGCAACAACCTAATGACATAACCTTGTTAACACAACGACGGATAAGTCAATAGGGACTCACAAAGGGCTGATAGAGAGGGCTGGTAATGAAGCTTCCACTAAAGGAGAACAGCCAATTACAACGCTATATCGTTTCTTTTTACCGCTGGCTGATGATTATGGTTGTTGGAGGGCTTATTACGATAGTAACAACACATCTGACGGTGCAGAGTCATCACAGCCAAAAACCATATCAGATGTTAACTGTCAAACCGTCGGGCTACTCATGGGCGCAGGTGCGTAAAAGAACTGCCGATGCAGTCGTGAAAATCAAGACGTATACCAACGGGATGGGAGTTCCCGGTACAGATTCTAATGGGACTGGCTGGGTTACAAAAGGCGGCTATATCATAACTTGCTATCACGTGCTGAGCGATAAGCATTATACTATTACTATCTATCCATATCTAAATGGACACAATCTATCTGACAAAGTATGGTACCGAGCGAAAGTGGTTAAGGCAAATGAACGGACAGATCTCGCACTTTTAAAAGTGATTGGCCAGCCTTCAACCCCATTTGCAACCCTATCCACAGCCTCCGGAGTAAATGCTCCAGGAAGTCATCGTTTAGTTCTGGGATTCCCCCGCAGCAACTCCCTCTACTCTCTGATGACCCGTACCGGGCTTCCTCACTTTGTTTCAATGGAACCTCGACCGCCTCTTGTGTACGCTATGAATAACATGGATCCTTCGCAGGCTGCCGGTTTGTCCGGCGCTCCTGTGTTGAATCATTCAGGCAGAGTTGTTGGTATTGTGGACGTGAGACAAGGTAACAATCACAAGACAGTTAGCATGATTCCCGTTAAATACCTGAGACAGTGGAACATACATTGAGAGAGGGACTTGTCCTCCTCCACTTCTCTTACTTTCCTAATAGGTTGTGGTAACATTAGTTGCGAAATACAAAGAAACATGAAACACGCCACTAAGGGAGAGAAGAGCACGTGTCCAAGCTTTATTTTCGCTTTGGAGCAATGAATGCATCCAAGAGTGTACAACTGTTAACTGTGGCATATAACTACGAAGAGCAAGGAAAGAAAGTTTTGTGTTTTACTCCGTCTACTGACGACCGATATGGCCATGGCAAGATTACTTCAAGAGTGGGGATTTCGCGTGAGGCTCTGATTGTCCATTCAGAGACGGATATGTTTACGATTGTAGAACAAAATCCTGTTGACTGTGTACTCGTCGACGAAGCACAGTTTTTAACTCGAGAACACATTCAACAACTTGCGAATGTAGCTGACGACCTGAATACACCCGTCATGTGTTATGGGCTTTTAAAAGACTTTAGGAACCAGTTTTTTGAGGGCAGCGAGGCACTTGTATTACTGGCAGATTCCATTGAAGAAATCAAAACCATATGCGAGCACCATAACTGCGGACGGAAAGCAACAATGATTTTGAAAATCGAGAATGGTATGCCAATCTATGATGGGCGGCAAGTAGAGATTGGAGACGCACAGTACCACTCCGTCTGCCGATTTCACTACTTCCATCCTCAGGGAATCGTTACAAAGCAAAAACACTAGTTGACAGCTTCCCAATTCGCCCTTATTTCTTTCATGACCCATTTATGCCGCTATCCAAGCGTAGCTAGTGCCCATATGGCCCCAACAAGTCGGTATCTCTGTGATTTCTCGAGGTAACAGCGAGGCATGGGAAAGCCTCTCAATGAGCAAAGGCATCTGGAGCAAAGGCATCTCGCGTGCGGAGATAGGTATCATACCTATCTCTGTGCTGAGTGAGAATGTTCCCTTTCATTTAATGCTACAGTGCACGCCAATCCGTCCACATTTCTCTCGGATTTAATTCATAGACGTTTTTCTCCCTGTACATGAAATGGTTGATGATAAATTCCCTCCGAATTGTGCAATAATCCTCGTGAAATCTCTTAATGTAATCATTAATCTCGTTTTCCGCATACTTACGTCCCGGTTCTAGCTCTTTAATCATATGCTCAAAAACCACTAACTTTCTTTTACGCTGTGCGGGAATTTGTTTCAAGACGCCGTCCAGCGTGAAGAAGTTGTTTATCACAGAGCTTTCAAATTCACTGTTTTCGGCTTTTTTGTTTTCCATATCTTCATCCTCCAATTTCACAGCGGGATCACAAAAAAACGCTTTTAATATGGCCTGTGCGTTTTGTTTGAACAACTGCTCATTAAGCGCAAAATAAATGGTGTTCTTATCCCGTTTCTCCCGCACTATACCCGCGTTTCTTAACTTCATCATGTGATGCGTAATCGTCGGTGCCGAGAGGCCAAGTTTTCCTGCCAGCGCCTGCCCATGCAGTGGACCATTTCTTAACAGGAATAAGATTCGAATCCGCGTTGGGTCAGACAGTGCTTTGTGGTAGGTAACGAGTTTATCCAACTGCATGTGCCTTTTCCTCCTTGCAAAATCAATTTCACCATCTAAAAACTAATTAGCCATATAACTAATTAGAATAATATCAAATTTCAACATGGAAGTCAATTATGACGTTTTAGAACGAAAAAATGGCCGCCTTGAGCGGCTGACAAATCGTTGGAGGAAACTTTTCAAGAGTTATCCTATATAGGCGTGGATTCTCTCCGTCCTAAAAGCAGCGGCTTTTCAGTAGATGCCCACTAGTGGTGCAGCAGCTTGTTCCAGATATACGTGAACCATACAGAATGCCTTCCCTCATCGTGAGAGGCGTACATGAGAACTTGGCTTATACGAGCATCAGGAGCATAAGGACTTGTTTCCTGGTAGAATTTAGAGTCGTTTAACTCGTCTTGGATGGAGTCTTCAATCCCTGTCTCGAAGCTCTTTGGTAACGGCCTGTCTGTCAGCGACGGCCTGAGTCCTCTGGAGAGAGTTGCATAGATGTGTGACAGTCTTTGAAAATGGGTCGATTCGTCATAACGAATCGACTCCAAAATGTCCTTGAAATTTTCATCTCGCGTCATATTCACCAACGCACCGTACGTCCGCAGTGCGTTATACTCTCCGTCAACAGCCTTATCCAGACGACTCAGTAATTCAGCTGCACCACTTGTCATACCGTGTGCTGACGCTGGCCAAACAGACGGATCTCCATAACCGGACCACCCAAGTACGCCATACCGATTAGATTCATTTGAAATATCTCTGTATATCACCGTTCATTCCTCCTACCCGAATCTCTCCAGTGATATCAGCCTATGCATACCGCCGAAAGTGCGTGACATCCGCGTAGTCCACACCCGCCCTCACAGTTCTTGTCTCACTTGGTCAAGATTTTAGTGATTTCTCACTCTACAGTACTTTCCTTTCCCTTTCAGACGCTCAAGTCTTCTCTTTTTCTCTTCAGTCCTCTGCCACTCTCGTTCCATTTTGCTGTAATTCTGGAGTCTGGTCACAGAAAGAGTGCCAGATTCAATGGCTTCTTTCACTGCACAACCAGGTTCTGACTGATGAGTACAGTTACGAAATTTGCATTGTCCGGACAGTTTCTCAATGTCGGAAAACACGTTCTCCAAGCCATCACTCGCATCCCACAACTGCAGTTCTCGTATACCCGGCGTATCAATCATCATCCCGCCGTCCGGAAGTAACAGCAACTGACGGTAAGTCGTTGTGTGGCGTCCGCGTGCATCACGCGCTCGAGCAGCTTGAACAGTCTGTACGGGTCTCCTCATGAAGTGGTTGATGAGTGATGATTTTCCTACTCCGGAAGAACCTAATAGCACCGTTGTCGTCCCTTCCTGCAAGTAAGTGTTCAGTCGTTCCAAGCCTACCTTAGTTACAGAACTCACTGCATAAACAGGAACTCCGACAGCGACCTGCTTCACGTCATCAATTCTGTTGTCTACAGCATCACACAGGTCGGACTTCGTAAGAACGACAACCGGAGAAGCCCCGCTCTCCCATGCGGCCAATAACATACGTTCAATGCGCCGCACATTAAAATTGGCATCAAGACCTGTTACCACAAACACCGTATCCACATTTGTTGCAACAATCTGTTCTTCCGTCACGAATCCCGCCTCCTTGCGAGAAAACGTACTCATACGCGGAAGTATAGAATGGATGCGGGCAAAGGAAGCGGTTGTCACCTCGGAAGCTGTGACGACCCAGTCGCCCACCGCAGGAAAATCACCGCGATGCTTCGCCGTGTGCTGCAACTTCCCGGTAACCACTGCCTTCACCGGGCCACGCTCCGTATACAAATCATAGACACCTTTCTGTTCCGCAGCGACTCTCCCGACCTGGCCTTGCTCGTGAATCGTTTGAAATGCACGTTCTTGAACTTCAGACCATCCTAAATTCTTAAGATTCACACGTATTCCTCCATTAAAACAAAATAAGCCACAGGCAACACACCTGTGGCTGCAACTGTGGTGGCAAGGACCTCAGCTGCTTATGTCAATCCCGAAACGATACCTAAAGTACCTTCGCTACACGGCATAGCACAAAGAAAAGCCTCAGGCTTCATGCTGCCCAAGGCTCTGTACCTTGTGTTAACTTTTGTATGGGCAATGCAGCATGTTATGGCTGCGGTTCGCCATTGATTGCATTGCAGATCTCAAGGCAAGTCAAAATTTCTTTCACCCGTACAAGGAAAGCGTGGACAGCTGTATGAAATTCTCTAAACGTACGTATCGGAGATTTTTCATAGTCTACCACTTCCCTTCCTGAAACTCTGGCCTCATCATACAACACTACATTCATGCTGGCAACATTTCACGAGACTCCCTCGAGTTGGAGAGTTGCACCACGTTTTGCCGGCGTCTTAGATAACTGCAAGACCGCCAGCCATACAACGGCGAAACCGAGCCACTGTCCACCAGAAATGGATTGATGCAAGATTGTCCAGTTCAGCAACAGACCCACAGCCGGGAATGCCAGCTCTGCCAGCGTAGCATAAGACGCCCTTGTGCCCCGCAGGCCGAAGTAATAGATAAGTAAACTTAACAAACTAGGAACAAGCGCCTGAAAAAGAAGATTTATCCACACGGGTGGCACCGTGAATGCAAAGCCGACCTCTGGCCAGTGAGGGCTGCTCAATACGGTTAGTGTTGCAAGCAGCGGTATAGCAACAACAAAACGTAAACTCGTAACTGTCGTGAAGGATACTTTCGCTACCAAACGTTTGCCCATGACGGTTGAACCGCCCCAAAGAATGGCAGCACCAGCGGACAACACGGCACCCGTCATTTTATGTGCGCTCATACCAGTAGTGGGAATATGAAAGCCAAACGTCAGTAGATAGGCCCCACCCAAGGCCGCAATGAACACAGTCCAAAAATTCTTAGTTAGCCTCTCTTTCAACACTATGGCAGCCAAGAGCACCGCAAAGACCGGTTGCAGTTTTTGCATCAGCAACACAACATTGGCGTTACCAGTGTTAAATGCAGCCGTGAACAGTACAGAAGCGACTGCTGATCCGCCCCACGCGATGAAGAGCACCGCAAACCAGTCACCTACATTTAGTCGTCTCAGTTCAGTACGCTTCCATATAAGGACGGGCACGGAAAACACCATCAATAACAGGTGTTCAAACAGTACAATCTCGATGGAACTAAAGTGATGCAACAGGGCCACAATCAGAACTCCGTCCAATCCCCACATGCCAGCCCCTAAAGCAATCAGCCAGACTCCACTGTTTCGTGTATCTTTAAAGCCGTTCACCAATTCAAAAACCTCCCGCTAAAACGAGGATTTGAATTGAACCTCCTTCGAAGATCACGTCACACAAAAAACCCGAGTATACAGCACTCGGGGCGCACGTGGAAGACAGCGTGACACTTTTGTCACACTGCAACTTCACCTTCTCCCATCCGGACTATACCGTCGGCTTTGGAATTTCACCAAATCAGTCGTCTACAGACGTTCTCAGAAGACGAGTCGCGGGCTCCATTGCTGCGCAATGTCACCGCCGGTCGGGAATTTCACCCTGCCCCGAAGGTTCATATTCAACTATGTAAAGTGTAGCACAAGACAAGACACAGAAAATCGAATGATGATGAACATTTTTCAAACTCAAAGCAGGCTCTGCCACAGATAGTAGGTGGCATAACTTCGATATGGGGACCATTCTTCAGCAAATTCCCTTACTTCAACTTCCTTAGGCCTATAAGAAAGACTGTAAAGTTTCTGAAGGGCATTCTGAATTCCGATATCCCCCGCAGGTATTAGGTCTTCTCTTCCCATACCGAAGAGAAGAAAACACTCGACCGTCCACCGGCCAACGCCTCGAATGGCAAGCATTTTTGCGAAGACTTGCTCACTTTCCATTGACCACAGGTCATCCAAATCAACTTTTCCATCCACAACCAATCGCGCAAAGTCAATCACGTACTCTGCTTTCCGTTGGCTAAATGATTGCTGACGCAACTCATCGTAGGACCAACTTGCAACGGTCTCTGGCCCAGGGAATACGGGGATGACCTCATCGTGCCAGTTCACGGCTTCGTCATTTAGCTTTACGAGCCTTTCTACAAGCGTTGCCGCAAACTTCACATTCAGCTGTTGCCCAATCACGATTCGAACCATCGACTCAAACAAATTGCTATCTTGAATCGGACGCAAGCCGCGAAACCGTTTGAGTAAACCTTCCCATCGTTTGTCATGAGACAACGTTGAATAAAAACCGGCTAAATCAGAATCCATGGCAAATATATGTCTCAATTGCCGAACAACCTGTTTATTTTCGGCTTCAGATAAATCATCAGGGTACTCTGCTTGTAGCACAGTATTATCTATCGAACCCACTCCCCATACCGTCACAGGTATGAGTTTGCCTAAGAGCCTTAATACCGTGGTATACGAATTGGTCTCTGCATTAACTAAGGCAACCCCTGACGGACGCGACAGCGGCCGCTTCAGCATTTCAGAAAAGTGAAAAGGCGTGTCCGGAAGTAATTGCATTAACATAAACTCACCCGCAATCCAGTGAAATAGAGTATTTCATACGAGTCTCACAGAACTTTTATTGATAAACCGGAACAAACACAATTCTCAGTTGCAATACAAGGTCTCTAGCCAACTGTACGTTGCCGCTTCATTTGGAATTGCATCCTATACACGGAAAACAGGAGGGTGGAATAAATGATATTTGACATGATAAAGCGTTTCATGCGCAAGAGCGACGATGAGGCAGAGGACGACAGCCAGGAAGGGACTTCTGGTCTCTCTAGTGAAGGCAAGACGCCCCAGTCAAATCCTGGTTTTGCATTGCCAAACCAAGGTTCTGTTCTCCCTGTACCTCAACGCCAATCCGGTATACAGTCTCAACAACAGCTTCGGCAGCCCCAACGAAGGCCAACTTTTAAGGGACCTGCTCACCCCAGAAACTCTGCGTATCCAGGGCAACCACCAGTCGGCATCGAAGGCTCCCCTAGACAACGTCGACCACAGGGAGCCGGCGCAGGCGCACCGATGCACACAGGACCGGGAACGCAACCGTATCCATTAGCAGCACCCGTCACAATGATGCCTCCGCAAACTCTACAACCGCGCCGACAGCAATATGTAGACGCTTGGGGACGTCCAATCCCCGTGCAAAGACCACGCCCTGGATACCCTATGCCATTTCACCCTAGTCAGAATCTCCCTGGTTTGAGTCGCAGACCGCAAAGACCAAGACCAGATTTTCGCCAGCCTGGAGGCCCTCCCCAAGGACCTTGGTGACGCGACCAGTCCGACGCATCGCAGGATTATACAACAACATTGGGGAGCGTCACCAAACATATCTGTACTGTGTCTCGCCTTACCATTTGTTGAAGGTAGGTGGTTGAATTTTCAGCCACCGTGTTTGCCTTTGTACAGCACATTGTTTGGGTCAACTAAGTTGGCGAACTGCCAAGATGCGCCTTTGTCCAGTGAAATAAAACGTGCCATCACTTTTCCGCCTTCAAAGTCACCCTCCGGACCCTGGTTCACCAGCATCACGCCTTCCTGCCCATTGAAGGTCGGCATCTGCGCAACCGTAAAGACGCCTTGGTACTGCGGCGGGACGGGCACTGTAACCTTTGACCAAGTCTTCCCTTCATCGGTTGTTCGATAAAGGACAGGCATTGCTGGATTCCCGCGTGATCCGAACGATTCAAAACCAATCTGTTTACTAATAAACCCTCCGCCTGTCAAGAGATAGCCAACTGGCGCACCGCCCGTTTCGACCCAATGTCTACCGCCGTCGGTGGTTGTGAAGACAATGTTTCCTTCCTGACTCATCACTCGTCCGCCGCTGAGAATGACGTGACCGTCATTCTTGGATGTAAAATCTATCAACCGCATACGCACACCTTGAATGACTGCTGGCAGTCGTGATTTATGCCATGACATTCCCATATCAGATGACATCAGCACCCAAGAGTTTTTTCCGTCTGTAGCGATGAATGCTGTTCGCTTGGGTGTTATGATGTAGCTGCCCTTAATGAGTGCGTTTTTTGCGCCGCTGTAATCCCCAGCGTACAAATTCTGGTATTGAACCGGTACGGAAGTCCAATGCTTTCCAGCATCATATGTCACTGATAGATGTTGATGCGGAAACTTGTATGTATCCGTTCGACTTGGAACCTTGATGCCTGCTGCTTTTTGGTACTGGTATTTAACCGGCGGCAGACCCGCCACTGTTGACTGGGTTGGTTGAATCTGCTCAAGGGTGTATTGCTTTGGCCCTGTCTTATGAATGCGCAGCGTCCACTGAATGTTTTGGATTAACCCCTTCCTACTTACATGGCCCCAACTGTGATGAGTCGACCAGATGCCTGCCGTAACATTCACCTTGAATGTCACTCCAACAGCAAACGTATTCTGATTCCCAGCAAGGACTTGGATTCGAGTGTAGCCTGGGAACGTAATCTTTTGCCATCGGTTGGTACTAGCTTTCTCATATTGCTTCATATAGGCAAACCAAAGACGGTAGCCGACCCTCTCCTGCGACTCGTTTAACTTCGTAGTAACTGTCAAAGGAAGCGAACGATTCAAGTTTTCATGATAAAATTTCAAATAATAGATGACTGCCCCTAGCGTGGCCAGCAGCAGAATAGATGCAGCCGCAAAGAGTCTCTTCCAATGCTTACTCGACCTCACCATCAAGTTGAGAACCTCCAATTCCGCCGTGGGCCATACAGCTCCAGTAATGGAAAGTGGGGCTCAAGCTGCCGTGAAAAACTCCTCAAAACACCTGTGGACGATGAGTACGCATCCATTTTGCAACCTGAGTGGCGTCCTCGTTTTCCAATTTCTCAAGTTCTGTAACAATCGCTTTATAGTCCCGGTCATTCCGGTTTTGACTCATTTTTGCCGAAGACTGTATGGAAGTGATTTCAATTTCAAATACAACAATACCATTTATTTTATTTTGGAGATACTCAGAACCAAAGGTTTCCCAGGTTCTTCCGTGTGCTCTGGTAGATTCGTAACGTCGCAACAGGGATCTCATGTAAATTTCTAATTCGTCTCCACCGATAATGCGGGAAGTTCCATAGGCATGTACCGCCAAATAGTTCCACGTAGGCACATTCTCTGCTTCATACCAACTTGAAGAAATATAGCTGTGTGGGCCTTGGAAAATGAGTAAGACATTTGAGTTGCCTTCTAAGGTGACTTTCTGCTCGTTCCCGTAAGCAATGTGCCCTAAAGCGTAAGTCTTCCCATCTCTTTCACGAATTTCAATCGGAATGTGTGTCGCAATGGGACGACCCTCATCGAGAGTTACCAGTACCGCGAACGGGAACGACCTCATCATTTCAATTGCCTCATCATCATCAAGACGGTACGGCTTTGGTATATACATAAGTACGCCTCCAAATGAAATGTTTGTATATTATAAAAGTTAAGAATAATATATAATTTATGCATCCCACGAGTAAAGGAGTGAACAGACTACAGTGGACAATAAACAATACCTCAAGAAAAATCTAGGTTTCTGGTCATTGACTGCAGCGGCTCTAGGTGGAGTCATTGGTTCTGGCTGGCTGTTTGGCGCTTGGAAAGCAGCCCAGTTAGCCGGGCCTGAATCGATTATCACGTGGATTATTGGCGGCATTGCTATGCTTCTCGTCGGACTTGTTTTTTCTGAACTGGGAATGGTGAAACCTGAATCGGGGGGTCTCGTTCGTTATCCACAATACTCCAACGGTTCGATGGTGTCCGCAGTAATTGGCTTAGCCATCTGGTTTGGGTTTGTCGCAAACCCTCCGACCGAAGCGTCTGGTGTCGTTCAGTATGTCAGCAAGTTTTGGCCGGCGTTGTACGACAAAGGTAATGGGCACTTGACGTTCATCGGAATTCTATTAGCCATCGTACTCATGGCGGTGTTCGTCGTCATTAATTATTTTGGTGTGAAGCTATTTGGGCAGGTCAACACCTTTGTTACGACTCTGAAGTTTATCGTTCCCGTGTTGACAATTATCTCCCTTTTCATCGCGGGATTCCATGGCAGTCACTTTAGTAAATATGGTGGGTTCGCTCCTTATGGTGCTGGTGCCGGACTGAGCGCTGTTGCGACGGCAGGCATCATTTTTGCCTACACCGGATTTCGTAATGCGATTGATTTGTCTGGAGAAGTTCGTAATCCACAGCGTAATGTTCCACTAGCTATCCTAACTACCATTTTGATTTCTATTGTGCTCTACATCCTGCTGGAAATTACATTTCTCGGAGGCGTTCCTGCAAAAGATTTGGCTCACGGGTGGAGTGGTGTCAATTTGCGGTCTCCGTTTCTCGACGTGGCCTTGGGGCTTAATCTCATGTGGCTCTACTGGATTCTGGCAGCAGATGCTGTGGTGTCCCCGGCGGGATCAAGCTTCTCCTATACCGCAAGCAACGCACGTAATGTCATGGGCTTGGCGAAGAATCGTTTCTTTCCGCGTTTTTTTGATGACGTTAACCCAAAATGGGGCGTTCCCACTCGCGGGCTCATTCTAAATTTTGTTATTGGTTTGTTCTTTCTTGTCCCCCTAAAGAGCTGGTATGGAATTATTTCTTTAACAGGTGTCATTGCTGTGTATGCCTTCTCGGTTGGTTCTATATCAGTGATGGTGTTTCGGCGCGTCGGCCTGTCTAAGGGTAAGACTATCAAAGGCATGAGCGTATACGCGCCACTAGCGTTTATGGTCTCAACGTTAATTGTCTACTGGGACAAGTGGAGCAAACTCCAATTCTCCATCTACGTTCTCATTTTCTGCTTTATCGCCTATGGAATCTCCCATGTTTATCACAAAAACGATATAGCGGAGATTCGCGGCGGTTTATGGCTCATTGTGTACTTCATTGTGATTCTAGCATGTGCAGGAATTGGAAACTTTGGAGGACTTCATTTGATTCCTGAACCATGGATGTCCATCATTGTGGCTGTTCTGTCACTTGGCATTTATTATTTTGCTGTTGCGAACGGAGTTTGGTACATGAAGACGAAGAAAGGACTCGTTTCTCAGTTGGAGACCGAAATCAAAGCTGACACTTTCGGCGAAGGCGTGCAGCCTCATGTGTGAACTCCTCTACTTAGCCAAACATTCGCCCTTCCCGCTTGCCGATGTTTTGCCATGGGCAGTGTCCGTTGAACACTTCGGCATCGCTGGTTTTGGGTGGGGTGTCTCATGGGTTAGTCCCAATGGACATCTACATCACTTTGTTTCTGCTGGTACTTTAGAGGCGGAATACAAGAACCAGATGAAACTCGCACCAAAGGAAGCAGTCTCGTGCCTCTTTCATCTGCGTCGACCGTCCTTTTTTAAGACATTGACTCCGGAAAACGGGCAACCATACTTGGACCCTGGCCGCTTTGCCTTTGCTCACAACGGATTTTTTCAGAATCACAACGAGTTTAGAGACCAATTTAAAGACAACATTCAAGGCGAATCGGACAGTGAAATAGGCTTCCTGTTATACCAGAAATACTTGAATCACATGGGAACAATTGACGCGCTGGAGCAGGTTGCTTCAGAGTTGGTTGGTATCGGAAGTGCCAATGTTATGCTCTTAGACAGTGAGGGACGGGGATATGCCCTGGGCAGAAACCGGAGGAGAAATCGTATTTTCCAACTTGTTGGTGAGGGCTATTTTGGCGCTGTTACTGAGATGCACAGTCAGGACAGTGAATTGCTGCATCGGGTGTTCCCACAATTCGACATCACAGATGAAGTAACAAGTGCCGCAGAAATTCGCCGGAAGTAGAAGGGGAAGTCTGTAGTTTTCGGGCAATCATAAGACAGTGTGCCAACGTATGGCTGGCACACTGTCTTATGTCTTTCTAATCTGGTTTACAAAAAACTAGTAAAAGCCGCGGTGAACGGGCAATCCGGGTCTATGTCCGCCTGGAACTACGGGCCGTCTAGCACCTATGCCTGGAGGTCTCGTGTAGCCACCCGCGGCGCTCCCCGGACCCCCGAGTGGAGGAAGTCCTGTGACTGCACGCTGTGGACCCCTTCCATATGGTGTCCCAGGCCTAGGGACACGTGCACGGCCGGCCGCAGCGCCCGCTCTGTTTTCCTGAGCTGCGATGGAAAACAGGACAATTAAAGGTAGAATACACTGCTCGACCTCGGCGTTATCACTCGCCGAATGTGTGCCCAACAGCGAAATCTGTTTTGACATCTAAACCACCTTCCCCCTCGAATACCGTTAGTGTATTCCAGACACTGCTTGGCGGGTGGACTGAAGGACTGTCCGTGTGAGAAAGACGTCAGGCTAAGAACTGAAAGACCAGTCAAACCAGCGGCCGTGCCCATCAGTATCACCAACAATCTCGTGAGACTCGTTGCCGTCAATAAATGAATCGAGGTGCAACCTGCCCACATCCGTTATGTTGTTGTAGAGGTGAAGTACGTCTTGCTTGCCGCCGATATGCCGAACAGTATCTAGGAGTTTAGCTTTCTGTGCTTCAGAAAACTGATTTGCCACATGAGTATGGAAGATACATAGCACTGACTCGTCAGGGGATTGTCCGGCCACTCGCGGCAGTAAGGAAATGGCATCCCCCTCAATTAACTCTGCAGATTGAGACTGAAAGCAATCAGCCGCATTTTCAAAACACTCCATTCTGTCCGCGTGTTCCGGCCATATGAGCGCCTTTAACCATATGTACTCGTCTTCCTTTGATAGGTCGACTACATGCAAATCGATTCCAATTCTTGATACTACAGGCGGACTGGTTTTTGGTAGGCGAGGCAGCGTACCATTTCTCAATTTCGCAGATAAGTGAACCGACGAGTCCATGTCTCCATAGGTCTCTTCTGTGCCATAGGAGTAATTGTATTTGTCCCATAAGAGCTGTAATCCAGCACTTGTACCCAACTCTACAAGAGCCAATGGTCTTTTTACTTTCTCGTAAATAGAGCAAAAACTTGGATACAGATAAGTGCATCTTCTCACTTCGTTGGTTTGCACACGTCTGCTTTGAAGAATCTTAATAATTTCGCTACCGTGTTGCAGGCAAAAGTCCTTAAAGGGAAGAAACGAGCCCTCCGGACTACGTGGATTCTTAGCTAGACTCGCATAGTACTCTCCAAGTTCATGCTTCACACCTAACAACAATAGATAGTGCACAGAACCCAAAAACAAGTTGGGAACAGGTTGCCCGGAGGAGCAAAACGAACTTAGTGCGAGCAAGTCCCCATCTTCACTAATCTGTTGCGACAAGAATTCATATAGCGGTGATGACCCTTTACATTCATGCTCAGCAAACCGTTTGAATCTCTCAGCTAGTAACTTCTCATCCACTCAAGTTCCTCCTCACACAAAACAAGACGTTGACGCTTAGAAACCTGCATTCATCTTCGCATTTTTCAAGACCTCATTTGCCACCTCAATCACTTGTGATTTGCTGAATGCAGTTGGGGGTTCAAAGCATCTCATTGTGACAATGACGGATGGCCGGTGAGTCAGTCGGGTTGGAATAATGAATAACAGCTGCTGTTGTATCACCGCCTGTCCTCCCGATGTCGTAAAATAGTACCCCTTCAAACCTTGACTCAGCCCCACAAGGTCCTTTGACGACGCCGAAATACGTCCGTGTGGAGCTTTCTTCTCACGAATGGAAAGCGTGGTGTTCGCTCCAGAAGTATAGCCCGTTTTGGCATAGTCCAACAGGAGTTGCGATGATGAACTGGTGACACGTTTCAGCACCATGCCAGCAGGCAGTGCGTAAGGGACGTAAAACACGATTGGTGACGTTACGGAGGCCGATCCGGTGGATTCAATATGTTTAGCCGCTGCCTGATTTCGAGGACTTGGACTCTCTGTACATCCAACCATGGCAGCGCACGCCACGAGCGTTGCTGCTATTCCAAAAACCTTATTGTGCATGTTTCTCACGAGATGATCATTCCTCTCAGCGCAATCTACCAAGATACTGGTCTTCTACCCTTGTACCCTTTGGCCCTTGCGACAATCTTCCATATTGTAACACTGCTTGAGACGCGATTTTGGAATGGGCATAGAGAACAGAGCAAACTCTCCTCAAATTGTTGGACAGTCCCCTGGAGACGCATACTCTGTCTTGGAAGGAATGCTCAAAAGCGCGTATTGACACTCCAACGAGCATACGCTAGTCTAAACTGAGTATTGTAGAGAGGAGTGTTAAAGGGTGCTGATGAATCCGCCTGCGTGGCAGTTTTACATCCGCAAATTCGGACCGAAGTCAATGCCGAATGGGACAGATCTGCCCTGTTTCGGCGGTTCATTGAGCATGCTTGCACTCACCGGCTAATCTCCTGCAACGAGATTTTGGATTCGGATTACGTAAGCATTTAATGTTCAGTTGCCGTTCGGGGTATGTCCCTGAGCGGTTTTTTCATGGATAGGACAAAACAACCACGAAAATAGAACTGAGCGGAGGATACAGCAGGATGACACAACCGAATGACAGTAGTAAATTGAGCCGCAAGTTGACTAGAGCCCAAATTGGACGCAAAAACATCGCAGTTCTTTATACCTATTCCGGAATTTCTCACCTGTGGTTCGACGGCGGCCTCTGGGTCGTATATTTTCAGCACAAGGGTCTTTCCTTGTTTCAGGTGGGATTACTGGAGGCTGTACTTCACCTTGTGGCAGTTGCATCTGACGTACCCATCGGGATTTTTGCGGACAAAATTGGCTGGAAGCGCTCACTGGGTCTCAGCACTGTTGCCGGTATTATCTACACGGTACTCTGCCTCTCTTCGGCAAGTATTTGGCTCTTTGTTGCAGCTTTTGCAGCACGCGGTTTACAAATCACGTTGACCAATGGCAGCGATGCTGCGATTGCCTATGAATCGACTGTCTGGGCTGGCATGAAAGATAAATACTTGGCGATTTCAGGTCGACTGTTTGCCATAGGACTCATTAGCATGGGGATTGCAGAGGCCGTCGGCGGAAGCCTTGCAAACTGGTCCTGGTCTTCGATTTACGTGGCTTTCACTATTGCCAATGTTTTGTCTTTCATTGCTGTGTTGTTTATCCGTGAACCGTGGGAGGCTCGCATAGGTGCGAATGAAACGCGGCTGTCGGCACTGACCATCACAGTAGAGGCTGTGCGTTTTGCCCGACGCAGCAAAGCCTTTGCCAAATGGATTGTCTTTAGTACGATTCTTTCCGGCTTTACGGCCACTTTTTCCTTCTATGGACAGTCCCTGCTCCTGCACGCAGGGTGGAGCCTAATCGGTCTTGGCGTCTTGACGGGGGCGGAAAACGGAATTGGCGCAATTGTAAGTTGGATGACGCACCGGATTGTTCGCCGCTTCAGTGAACCTGCCACGATGACGGCGTCCGGCATATTGGCCAGTATTGGACTCCTGGCCTTTGCCTGGATTCCCGGCATGTTGTCCGGCGCAGGCTACCTGTTGGGCTCCGCCGCAGACAACCTGTCTTATCCCTTGATAGACCAAGGTCTCAATCGCATCGTTCCATCCGCGCAGCGTGCAACCCTTTTGTCTGCACATTCCACTGGATTCTCACTGTTCATGATTGCAGGGTTTCCACTGTTTGGAGCCGTTGCACAAAAAATCGGACTGGTTCACACGGCTTATTTGGTCAGCATAGTTGGTGCCGTCTGCATTCTCGGTGTCACATGGTGGTGGCGACGGGAATAGCGCCGTGCTCTCATTCACTGCCAGTCTCGAACCGAATGCTCGAAGGTCTATATCCCAAAGGAAATTGTGTCCGACCAGATGTGTTAATTAAAGGAATGTATCAATTTGCCCTTAGCATTGTAGCCCTGAATGTTTCTAAGTCCATACGTAGTTCCTGATTGGGGCTGGAGTTGAACGTAACTATACGCGTGGTCTTTGACGGGCACGGTGACCCTCTGTCCACTCTGCAGAGTGATAACTATCTGCGTGATGGCGAAATCGGGTACTACTCCGCTCCACCACATGAACTGATTCTTACGATTCGGAAGACCGCCGCCGTAACCAATGTGTTGGAAGTATTTATTGAATGTGTACCTAAGGAGCGACTGGGCTGTAATTGTTATGTCGGGCGACATAGATTTCATAACCAGTTCCCAGTTACCATTGGCCGCTTTTTGTGCGATGACATCCGCGACATGTTTTTGATTGTGTTTCAGATACGTACAAAATACAAAAGCGTAGTTGCCTTTGATCTCACTCCAGCGAATCACCAAGTGCGAAATGCTTGATGCAGCTTTGGAGGTCGA
Source organism: Alicyclobacillus sp. SO9 (assembly GCF_016406125.1). Classification (NCBI taxonomy): domain Bacteria; kingdom Bacillati; phylum Bacillota; class Bacilli; order Caryophanales; family Alicyclobacillaceae; genus Alicyclobacillus; species Alicyclobacillus sp. SO9. Next base: position 3,084,710 of record NZ_CP066339.1, read on the forward strand.
CAATGCACCGTTGGGGCCTGTGGCGGAAGACTGCTCGCTCCCTGCTGTTGTACCGGAACTCGAGGAACTTCCGGCCGGCACAGTCACACTGCTGCTTGAATTTGAAGAGGAATGATAAGCAAAAAAATCGACGAGCATTTTCCGGAACTGAGGCGTATCCACGGGTGTTGGTATCACACTTCCACCAGGCCCGGCTTCGGTTTCGGTAAACATCGAATTGATTCTGCGAATTGCCCGTTGCTTATGGTAATACATGGTTCCTCCTACAACCGCGCCCAGCACAAGCACCGCTGCCCCGACCGTCAATGCCGTCTGTTTCCAACGTCGGAATCGCTCAAAATGACCTCTGCTGCGGCCTCTGCCGAAGCGCTGGTCTCTGGCCCGTGCCAATACCCGCATCCTTCGGTCCTCGGTCAACTCATGCGCAGGAAGAGATTGTATCTGTTCTTTCAGCTTATCGTCAAAGCTCACTAGCCAACACCTCCTTTTGCACTCGTTCCCCCAATTTCATTACGGCCCGGCGATACCTGGCTTTAGCGGTCACTTCAGGGATGTTCAAGACGCGGGCGATTTCTCTGAACGACATCTCCTGGTGCAATCTCAGTATCACTACTTCGCGTTGCGGGCGCTTCAGGGTCAGGACTGTTCTCCAGAGAGCATGACCTGTAATCGCCTCGATGGCACTCTCTTCTGCAGAAGCTGAGACGTCTGAAGCGTACTCCCGAAGCTGGTGATGTCCCACTGGAATGACTCGACGAATGAATGCAGATTTAAAATGGTCCTTACACCGATTTCGAGCAATCACAAACAACCATGTCTTATAGGACGACTTTCCTTGAAAAGAATCCAAGTGCTCATATGCACTAATAAAGACGTCTTGGGTCAGGTCATCAGCCGCAGTCACGCTGCCTGCAGTCGCATAGATGTAGCTCCAAATCCCGCTCCAATACTTTGTCATCAGCATATCTAAAACCGCATCGCTGTCACGATCCGCTCCGATGGGTTTTCACCCCTTCCGCCTGACTCTTCTTTTTATAGACGACACAGACCTTTGTTTGGATACACAATTTGCATCACTGTATAAATGTACATGAATAATCGAAAATCCCCCGGCAGACCTATACCGGAGGATAAACTGGGTTGCTCAGGTTATCAACTCGCAGCCGCACAAAGGACTGGCGTCTGCTCATCGAGATCGTCGACGCTTCATTCGTTCTCTTGTATCTTCATTCCTATGTTCGCCTCATATAGGCACGTACTGTGAGCGGTGCAAATATAGCCACAACAACGGCTGCGCCAAGAAGGGAAATGGATAAATCCGATCCAATCGATCCGGTATTCGTAAGGTCCCTCACCGCCGTCACCAAATGTGAGATTGGATTAATGTCCACGAACCACTGCAACCAGTGCGGCATGGTCTTCACAGGTACAAAGGCGTTGGATAAGAACGTGAGCGGAAACAAAATCATCATAGAAATGCCCTGCACACTCGAAGCGGTTCTGGCGATGACACCAAAGAAAGCGAAGATCCAGCTCATTGCCCATGAGCAGACAATAACAAGGATGCCTGCAACCACCACATGCCCCAAGCCGCCGTTGGGACGATAGCCCATCACATATCCCATGGAAAATGTGAGTGTTGTTGCAATGGCATATCGAACTGTGTCAGCCAACAATGCTCCCGCCAACGGTGAAATCCGTGCAATTGGCAGTGACTTAAACCTGTCAAACACGCCCTTATCCATGTCCTCTCGGAGTTGCACACCCGTTACGACGGAAGTTGTAATGACGGTTTGTACAAGGATTCCAGGAATAATCACAGGCAAGTAGCTTTGTACGTTTCCTGAAATCGCACCACCAAAGATATAAGTAAACATTACGGTGAAGATAATCGGTACAAATGTGACATCGAACAACTGTTCCGGCGTGCGCTTAATCTTTAGCAGTCCCCGGTAGGCCATGGTAAATGAGTGACGCAATGACAGCCCAAAACTTGCATGGTTTTTTAGTTTCCGGTCTCGTACAGGAACAATCCGCTGCGTGGTCTGCGTCGTCACGATAAAATCACCCCTTTGTCACTGGCTTCATCCGAACTCTTCTTCTCGTCTTCAACCCCGTGACCGGTAATACTTAGGAACACTTCATCCAGTGTTGGCTTTTGTACGCTCATCTCAGTCAAACGAATTCCTTCTTTACGAAGGGTAATCAATAAGTCAGCAACCCTGTCAGCGTCTTTCATGGGTGCCGTGATTCTCCCTGTGTCCGCATTGACAATAGCTGTGACACCCAACACATCGTAAACCGCTTGGCTGACTCGCTCCAGATGGGCGCTGTCCTCCACGTGGAGTTGTAGCGATGAGTCGCCAATGGAAGCCTTCAGTTCGTCGGCGGTGCCTTCGGCGACGACGCGACCGTGATCGATGACAGCAATTCTGTCTGCAAGTTGGTCGGCTTCGTCCAAATACTGGGTCGTTAACAATACGGTCGATCCGTTTTTCACAAGTTGCCGGATAGTCCCCCACATTTGTGCGCGTGTTCTCGGATCAAGACCAGTGGTCGGCTCATCCAGAAAGATGAGCGGAGGTTGCGCAATCAAACTCGCAGCCAAATCCAGCCGACGTCTCATACCGCCGGAGAATTTTTTCAGCGGACGCCGGGCCGCTTCCGTTAACCCAAACTCCTCCAGCAACTCTGCCGCTTTCTTCCTCGCTTCCTTGCGTCCGAGTCCAAGCAGCCTCGAAAACAGAACCAGGTTCTCTGTCGCACTCAGGGTTTCGTCAACAGACGCATACTGCCCCGTTACACCAATGAGCTGCCGAACCACATGCGGTTCCTTCAGCACATCATGTCCGAAAATCTTCGCAGAACCCCCGTCTGGACGCAACAAGGTTGTCAACATTCGAATCGTTGTTGTTTTCCCCGCCCCGTTCGGCCCAAGTACTCCATAAATCGTCCCAGCCTTGACCTTTAAATCAACGCCGTCCACTGCCCGATTGGTACCGAACACTTTTACCAGTCCGTTGGCTTCGACCGCCAAGGTCGTCTTATCAATTCCCGTTTGTTTCTCATGCAAGTCCAGTTGGTACGTGTCTTGAGTTCTCACCGTGTTCCTCCTTTTTGCAAAACCTTATCTATCGGCACGCCAAGTTAAATTACATGCGATACAAACAAGATACCCTCTTCTAATCTATTACACATCCGCCGACAGTCGAGTCGCATATCAGACTTTAGTCTGAGACATTCATTGTCTCTTGTAACAGGATAACCTAATTAATTTGTACATTGGAACCTGCTTTCCCATATTGACAAACGGAACTCGCAAATGGATAATCGGATCAATAATCAAATTAATCCGATATGTTAGGTGTGATTTAATGATGAAGACGGCTTCTATACCGCGACCGCTCGTCCGTACAAACCAATGGACAATCGTTTTAACCGTCGTGTTTTCTCTTACCCTGCATGTTTACTGGGTTTTGTTCATTCCTCTTTTGGCTGGACTTATGGGACTGGTATTTCACTTTAATCCAATTATGAGGGGCGCGAAATTATTCTTAAGGAAAGCTCCCTCAGACTATGTTCCCGAAGACGCGCAGCAACAGCAGTTTAACCAGTACATTGCTCTAAGCTGTTTGTTCCTTTCTCTGTTAGGCTTCACGTTCCACTGGATAATTGTAGGCTATACTTTTGCCATCCTAGTAGCATTAGCAGCGTTTGTAGCAATCCTCGGATTCTGTGTTGGGTGCTTTATTCGATTTCAGTGGTCACAATACCGTTACCGCCGTCAAGCCCGTGCACAGCAAGGCTGATTACGGTTTGCAAATTTGCCGCACACGTGACGTGCTACAAGGCTTACTTAAATTTGGGTGTCCAGTTTCCATGAAACAGCATGTTCCGCCGTATTGACCAAATGCCAGGGTGAGTCTGTATGAGTGGCGGCAGGAGAGGTGTAGGCTGCAGTTGCCGATGCTGGCAGAGATACACCAGGGTCATGCAGCATTCCTCTCATATCCATGGTCCCGGTCCTTGGTTAGTGATCCTTTCGCTCCCTATCGCAAGCCTGGTCAAATAATAGTGATCGATTCGATCACTATTCCAATCAGCCGTTCACATTAGGGATCCCGTTGCGCCCTATCACCCACGTCCCCCCTGCCTCCACCGATATTAGTGTCCATTCATGACACTAATATCTTTGCCAGGTAGCATTAGCGATCTTTGAGATCATTATCGCATCGCCACTTCGGCCGATAGGGATCTTTCGAGTCACTAATCGCCTCGCTGCCCCCTGACTCGCCGACGCCTGACCCGGCCAGCCAGCTTCGGCAGTAACCCAGCGGGACCCGCGAGTGCGAACGAGATCGGCGAAAAAGACATGCGGAAAAAAATGCTCTTTATGAACTCAAAACCCGCTAAAAGGATAAATGTGGCAGTCCCCAAGCAGCGGACATTGATGCGGTCGTGAATCTTGGCGAGTTCGTACCTCATGACGTTGGTTAGTGATCCTTTCGCTCCCTATCTCGAGCCTGGTCAAATAATAGTGATCGATTCGATCACTATTCCAATCAGCCGTCCACATTAGGGATCCCGTTGCGCCCTATCACCCACGTCCCCCCTGACTCCACCGATATTAGTGTCCTTTCATGACACTAATATCTTTGCCAGGTAGCATTAGCGATCTTTGAGATCATTATCGCATCGCCACTTCGGCTGATAGGGATCTTTCGAGTCACTAATCGCACCGCTGACCTAGCCTGACCTAGCCGGCTTGGCTTGCTAGGCCTCTTTTCGCTGCAACGACTCGATAACCTGCTGGTGCCGATTAAAGAGCGAATCTTGCGTCAAAATCCCTAGGGTTACACTGGTTAAAGCTGCGGCGCTCAATAAGGCGAAAATAATCAGCAATTGGTAACGCACCGCTTGAATTGGATCTGCACCGCCAAGAATCAACCCGGTCATGATGCCCGGAAGTTGCACAAGTCCAATGGTTTTCATCGTATCTATTGTAGGAATCATACTGGCCTTGATGGAATGCTTGACAACGTGCTGTGCAGCCTGATGAGGAGCAGCGCCCAGTGAGAGCAGCACGTTAATTTCCTCCTTTCGAGCACGGGTCTCAGAAGCCAGCCGATTGAGAAACAGAGATGACAGCACCATCGAGTTCCCTGTCATCAGTCCAGACAGTGGTATTACATATCTCGGTTGCCATGGAATGATATGCACAATCAGCAAAAAACCAACGGTAAAGACTGTCGTCAGCGTAATCGCAATAGCGAGTCTCCACCAAATCCCGCGAAGACCCTGCCCTCGATTTTTAGCGTTCATAACGGCTACCCCAATCATGAGGAGAACCATCAGAATGGTGTAAACTGGTGTTTTCGCAGTAAACACGAACTTCAGAATATAGCCGACAGCAAGCAACTGTATGGTCGCACGAATCACAGCTATCACCAAATCGCGCTCAATACCGAGTCGTCTCCACACAGCCACTATCAGGGCGAGGGCAACAAAGGCGAGAGTAAATCCCAGCGACACAAAGCTCATTTCATAGACTCCCCTTCCGATTTGAGTTGAGGAGTCTCAGCGGTGGTTGCCTCTGACTGTACATCATCCTTTGAGTCAACATGGCTGACATCTCCGCCATGTTGCTGCAGTAAGAACGTTCGAGTCCTGCCGTCCTTAGGGTCCGTAAACAGTTGTTCCGACGGACCCGTTTCCACCAATTCTCCATCTTCGAGGAACCAAGTCTCAGTACTCTGTCGACGTGCTTGATGTAAATGATGTGTTACCCATAAGGCAGTTCCTCCAGTATCTTTTCTCCAGTTCATTATCAGAGACTCAACAATTTGTGTCGAAGTGGGATCAAGAGCAGACGTCACCTCATCCAACAGCAGTATCTTCGGGCGGTTGGCCAGGGTTCGGGCTAAAGCAATGCGCTGCTTCTGCCCGCCTGACAGTTCTTCAGCGTTTCGTGACAGCCAATTCTGAGGCAAATCCAGTGCGTGAAGCCATTTCTGCGCGTCATCAACTTTTTCTCCGCGTAATTTGGGCCCCAAATTCAAGTTATCGTAAACTGTCCCGGGAAATACCGTCGCAGTCTGAAACACCATCCCCACAGTTCGTCTCAATTGCGGAATAGACCATTCGCGAATCTCTTTGCCCAGAACCACCACTTGGCCGGCATCGGGGGTCAACAACAGGTTGCATAGTGACAAGAGTGTACTCTTACCTGCCCCAGAAGGTCCTACCAATGCAAGTGTTTCCCCTTCAGGTACACTACCTGTTATGTTCTTAAGAACCAACCGAGTTGTCTCGCCCTCAACAAATTTCTTATCAACACCATGAAACTCAATCACTGATGATTGCACTATGTAACCTCCATCCTGCACAGTCCCACAAACCCTACTAGAATGTAGCATGACTCACGTGCGGAATCCATCTTGACAACTCCTTTGTCTTGCTGGTATGTTAGCAGCAAAAGTGAGTGAGTACTCACATTCTATAATGGGGCGTGATGGGGTGACGAAGAGTGTTGAAGTACGCCATGTACATCGAACATTCGGAAAGAAGGTTGTCCTTCGAGATATCAGTCTAGACGTCGACAAGGCTCAGATTTTCGGTCTTCTCGGACCCAGCGGATCGGGCAAAACAACACTTGTCAGATTGATTGCTGGATTAGATAAGCCGACTGCCGGAACGGTCTCGGTAAGCGGCGTGCTCATGCCAAAACTCTCGATGCTCAGAACCATCGGTTATATGGCGCAATCGGACTCACTGTATACGGAGCTCACGGCTATGGAAAACTTGAAGTTTTTTGCCTCCCTCTATGGCCTAAAGGGAAGTGCTAAACAACTGCGCATAAACGAGGTACTGGAATTAGTGCAATTGTCCGATGCCAAAAAGCAGCTTGTATCCGCCTACTCAGGCGGCATGAAACGGCGGTTATCCCTCGCTATATCCTTGCTCCATCGACCTCGAATTTTAATTCTGGATGAGCCCACCGTAGGTATCGATCCCGTTTTACGCCTCTCCATCTGGCACGAACTCCACACTATGAGTGAGACAGGTACCACAATTATTGTCACCACGCACGTCATGGACGAGGCAGAGAAGTGTGACAGGTTGGGGATGATTCGGGATGGGGAGTTGATTGCAGCGGGATCGCCAGAAAAGATGAAACAAGAAACAAACAGTGCATCCATTGAGGAAGCATTCCTCTACTACGGAGGTGTTCCGAAATGAGGGTATTCGCACTGGTTGCACGCATCTGGCATCAGTTTTTGCACGACAAGCGAACAATCGCCCTGATGCTTCTCGCGCCGATTCTTATCTTGACCTTGATTTCACTTGTCTTCAATGGCAACACGTATCATCCCAAAATCGGTGTTGTAAACGTTCCACCCCCCATCAAGCAAAGCTTGATTCAGCAAAAGGTACAGGTATCGTCCTACGCAACTGCTAAGAATGCCATGGAAGCCCTGAAGTCTCAACGGCTAGATGCTTACATCAGTGGCGGTGACGGCAGACCAACTGTTGTGTTGGAGGGCAGCGATCCTTCCAAAAACAAAGCAGTAATTCTTACTGTGCAAAAATCGCTGCAGATCCTCTCTGGAAACTCGGCGTCACAAGTACTGCCAAAAATACAGTACTTGTACGGGTCTGGTGACATGTCCTCTTTTGACAACTTTGGACCTGTGCTGATTGGCTTTTTTGCCTTCTTCTTTGTCTTTCTTGTTGCAGGAATTTCTTTTCTCAAAGAAAGAACCACAGGCACCTTAGAGCGCCTCATCGCCACACCCATTCGGCGATGGGAAATCGTCGCCGGGTACGTCGTGGGATTTGGTGTGTTCACTGCCATTCAAGCGATTTTAATTGCCTGGTTTTCAGTAGACGTGCTCGGTATGATGATGAACGGGCAACTCGTCTCATTGCTTGTCGTGACGCTGCTTCTGTCTATGAGCGCCCTCACATTAGGCATCTTTCTATCTTCCTTTGCAAACTCCGAGTTTGAGATGATGCAGTTTATTCCGCTCGTTATCGTTCCTCAGGTTTTCTTTTCCGGGCTGCTGAATATGGATAGCATGGCGACGTGGCTTAGATGGTTAAGCAAACTGATGCCGCTGTACTATGGAGCAGATGCCATGAGGAACATTATGATTCGAGGACAGGGCCTTCTCTCTTTGAAAAGGGATCTGATTGTTTTGCTGGCATTTTCAGTTGTTTTTATGACACTAAACGTCATCGCGCTACGTAAATACCGAAAAGTGTAGCACGTTTTTTGATAAACTAAACCAATGTAAGTACTATGCGGCATACGACCAGACAAACAATTAAGCGAAACCCGGAATTTACAAAAGGAGACCAAGCGCTAACATGGAAGAGTGGGTGTCCTCTCTGATTGAGAGCAATAAGGAAGTCAAAATGACAGAAAAGCAAGCAAAGATAATCGAAGCTGCCGTGGAAATGTTTGCGGAACAGGGGTATTCGGCAACTTCGACAAGCCAGATTGCCCGCAAGGCTGGAGTGGCCGAAGGTACCATTTTCCGTCACTACAAGACGAAAAAGGATCTCCTCATCTCCATCCTTGCTCCCACTCTATCGAAGTTTTTTGGCCCCTTTGTTATCCGAAACTTTAAAAAGGTTGTAGACACGGACTATGAGAACTTCGAAGACTTTCTACGGGCTCTCATGCGCAACCGATTGGAGTTTGCAGTAAAGAACGCAGCTGCACTCAAAATTCTGATTCACGAACTGCCTTTCCATCCCGAACTGAGAGCCGAGTTTACGGATCACCTGTTTCCGCGGGTATCTGGGCGGCTAGAGTTTATCATTCAACATTTTCAGGAAAGAGGAGAACTCATTGAGTTGCCTCCGTTCACCCTCATGCGCATGGCAGCCAGTACCATGGCAGGCTACATCCTGACAAGGGCAGTCATTATGCCGGAAAGTGAATGGAATGATGAAGAGGAAATTGAGCGAGTCGTGCAGTTTATCATGCACGGTTTAACGCCTCACTAACAAGACGGGTAAAAACAATCCTGTTCGACAAAAAATAGAGTGGTGGATTGGTAGAGCGGCGGATTCACATGATAAGAACTCCCTGCACTGCTGGGTGGAGAAACGAGAGTTCCTGTATACCTCGGATGCGGCGAATAGAATAGTCTAGCATCCCCACGCAATGCTTGAGTCGGGCACAGACGATTACAGTTACAGTCCGCCCAGACTGTCGTCAGCCGGCGGAGTGTATCCTAAGTATTTTGCCATGATGAGGATTTGGCCCTTATGATGGAACTCATGTGTCTGTACATGCGTGAGGAGATAAAGGGGTGTTACTACCAAGACCTCGTTCTGCCATGGCACTTCCAATGTAATCTCCTCAAACCATTTGCCATCGTATTCAGCCAAGAACCATTTGACTAATTCGTCTACCTTCGAAAATCGGTCACGAACACTTTGAAGGTCGGCTCTTTGAACTTCGTCCGTAGTCGCTGATTGATATGCGCCGGGATTCCGGCGCACCATCTCACCAAACCAGAACTGGTAGGAATCTGCCACGTGGAACTGGGTCGCGATGATTGTTTCATGGCCAAAGTATGGAACCTTCTGCTGTAATTTATTTAGCGGGATCCCTTCCAAAAACCCAAACATCCTACCACGCGCCTTGCAAATCCAATCATACTGTTGCCTTCCGATATCCATACCATACCGCTCCGTCCATAGCTTACTACGTATTGACGGCTCGCTCGTTGCGATAACCGCCATAGTGAACAATTGCGTCTCGTCCACCAACGATCGATGGCCTCAGCGCTTTGTCCGTAACCAATGCTGACCCACTTCATGCCCTAATTATAAACTATGCTAAAAATTCCACCAGAACTGTCATTGTAATTACCAAACTTGGGCATTCCAACATTCATTTTGGCGTGGTGCCTGACGTTTAAAACACAGGACACGACGATTCTCCATTCACAACTGATTTACTCTTTAGTCAAATAGTTGTTCCAGACCTTTCTTGACTATACGATGATTTGTGAAGCCTTGTAAACGAGTACCGATAGGAGTTGAGATCAATGACGGTATCTAAAGTTAAGGAAACAACTAAGCATTTTACGGTGTATCTAGTCGCCGACGGGGTGTATGCAGCCATCGCCAATCAGGGAACTGGAGCAATGGCGAATGCTGGATTTGTCGATACTGGAGAAAGCGTCGTAGTGTTCGACTCCATGAACACACAGCAAGCAGCTGCCGAGCTGAGACAAGTAGCGACTGTGTTGACAGGAAAGCCAATATCGCATTTGATCAACAGCCATTGGCACGGAGACCACGTTCGTGGAAATCAAGCATTTCGTGATGTCGATATTGTGGCTAGTAATCAAACAAGAGAGTTGATGCAGGAGATTCATCCCGCACGTATAGCTAAGCAGCAAACCGGTATTCAGGAGTTCAAAGACTATGTTTTACACTCGAAGCAGAACGCGGGAAGCTGAGGAATGAAGCAGAGTCAGAAGAGCTTAGAAACCAGATTTCTACGCTGCACGAGATTATACAGTCTCTACCGACACTGCAGCTTGTGTTGCCCACAGAGACGTTTGAGTCTAAGTGGTCATTCCAAGGGACTGCCCGTGAAGTACAGTGTCATACTCTTGGCGGCGGACATACTGCATCTGATTCACTTCTCTATTTACCCAATGAAAGAATCTGTTTTGTTGGTGATTTGATTGCTATCCAGAATCACATGTTGGTAGTAGACGGAGATATTCACTATTGGATTAGCATTCTCGAGAAACTGAACCAGTGGGACATTGATACAATTGTCCCGGGACACGGACCTGTTGGAGGAAAACAATGGATCTCGCAAGCGCAGGTCTACCTCCAGCATCTGTTGGACCAAGTGAACACGCTGAAACAAGAGGGGCGTTCGACGAAGGAATTGAGTTCTACTGTTATGCCTGAAGCTTACCAAGAGTGGTCTGCTAAGGAACTGTACACTAAAAATCTTCAACATCTAGGTGAGAATATAAGTTGATTAGCTGTAACACGTAAGTGCTTCTCGACTTTACGTTGCGCTTCATGAAGAAGGACCATTCGTCATTCCTGAATAATAATGCATTTTGGAATGATAGCCTTTATTGGAGTTTCGGGCAGCATAGTTGAGGATGCATGCGGAAGCAGACATTAATGGACATGGTTGGCGAGCAATCATTCGTTACTCATGGGGGAGTGACTGAGTTTGGATATGAAGAATATTAAGACAAATGGATTCTTTCCGCCACAGTTCACGGATATATATCTGCTCGATGGGTTGAGCAGTATTTCGTATACTGTCGAAGTTAGAGATGGAGAGGTAACATTGGTTCAACTAGACACTACCAATGAGATAAGGCGAGAGGCATTGAGCAGTATTGGAACCATACTACCCGTTTCGCTTATCAACGACCAATACTTGTATTTTATTTTGCAAGGTAACGATCGATCGGACATTTGCCGCATTTCACATAGTTCCTTACTCGTTGAGAAATGGTCAAATACAGAACTCCTTCAGGATTTCGATATGTTTGAGGCGACCGATGACCGGTACATCATCTTTCGTTCGGAAGAGTCCGAGCGTCAAACTGCCCCCCTCCGGGGGTGAGTCGGCTCCGGCTCGGGCTTATTCTACAGATCAACCTGTCACGTTTCTTGACTCAATATCGTCACATTTGTAGCACTAATCAGAGGTGATCAATGTGAAAAAGAGGTTAATTACGCTTAGTTTTTCTGCTGTTGCAGCCTTGTCGCTGGTCGGATGTTCAACGACAAATAGTTCAACGCAGGCATCCAATAGCACAACAAAACAAATGACGGTGAAGACTGACAGGTCCTTGGCGATGTTGCCAAACAGTTACTTTCAAGCCAATGCAACTGTCGATAAATTCTTGAATGATTGGTTGACTCTCGATTCCAAGGACGGTATCGCATTATTAAACTCAAAGGCCAAGCAAGGTAAAACTACTACTCAATTAGAGCAATACTTTGCACAGGTGCCTCCTAGTCATTTAAGCTATGAAGTCGTTGGATACAAAAAAGTGTCTGATACCGAATATCAATTCAATGTGTGGATGTACGGTTATGCCCCAGGGACTTATGGACCGAAGGGACAACCCCGTCCAAGTCCCAGAACACTTACTGTGGTGAAACAAAACAACAAGTGGTCTGTCAACAATCTGCCTAGATTTTGAGTAGAGTTTACTGAACAAAGATTCCTACTATGATGAGGCACTACGATGCGTTTCCTTTGTTCATCTCTCTATTTTAAGCCCGTGCAGTGGCTCAACTGGATGCTAATGGCGCTGCCAGGCGGGGTCACTGGAGCAGTCAGGCAGTTAGTGACTGGAAAGATCCCTATTCGTTGAAGTGATGCGGCGATTGTGATCCCGATGATCCCTAAAGCAACTTGCGCAAAACCTTAGTGTCATAAATGGGCACTAATATGGGGAGGCACACGGTGGGACGTTGGTAATAGTGAGCGACGGGATCCCTATTTCAGGCGGCCTATTGGAATAGTGATCGCGATGATCCTAATCGCTTCGTGCACATCGTGATAGGGAGCAAAAGGATCCTTAAGCAGCGAAACCCTAAATTCATGACGTCGAGTGCGCCACAAGCTGATGGCGGATTAGCTGGGGATCTACTCCTTGGGGTACCCGTCCCCAAGCTTGCGGCTAGGGCGTCACGAGAGTCCTGTTATGATTGGTTTGTGAACTCGCCGACTGAAGACAAAATCCGCCCAATAAAAGTTGGGTTACCCCACAAGATGTAGCGTCCTTTTTTGGTGTCCTTATCGTAGAAGTACTGTGATTTCGCTGGACCGTAATCGTGGTCTTCATTCATATGTCTCATGACAATCTTGGCTATCTCAAATGCTTCCTCTTTGTCATCTACGTGGCAATCGAGAACGGCACAAACTTGAAGTTTTCCTGTTACTTGTCCGTTAAAACCGTCAATGTACGATTGTACGTCATCGATAGCGTTGTCGTGCAACTCTTTCGCATTTCCTCCCATAAACATGTCTGCATCCTCCTTTCGAATTCTCCATTCTCTGCCCACCTTAGTGGCTCTGAGTTGTCCTTCTCGAATATAGCGTCGAACCGTTCTTGGATGCATGTGGAGTACCTGTGCAAATTGATCAACCGTGAAGAATTCGTTCAATCACCACGCCTCCTAATGTTCATTTGAACATATTGTATCTTATTATTACATATTGTATCTTATTATTACATATTGTTCTATAAAATTTTCTGAAGGGAATAAAATGTATCTTTGAGGTATCAAAGGGTATCTGGAAAAGACGTAGGGAGATGTATGCCTATGGGACATTAGGGACTTTAGCGACACAAGGTTTGAGAAACGGGCACCTCCAAGCAAGATGGCAACTAACATGATGATGCGAAAGGCGGGTGCCAAAATCATCACTCCTTAGCAACGATGAAATGATATACATTACATATGTAAATCATATAAATACTACCATAATATACGACAATACATGTGCGGCAAATCCTACTCTATGAACGGGCCTATTCTTCAGTTCCAATAGCCCGGTTTCTCATCTAAGTTCTAGGGGTAGAATGCAAGTATGGCCCAGATACCCATCGTGCCAAACATCAAGAACAACACGGCGGAGAAATACGCAGACACCCGCTGTGAACGTGATCCGACCGTGATGCCCCAGTGAATGAAGAATGACCATAACCCGTTTGAAAAGTGAAATACAGCCGCCACGACACCGATAAGCATGAACCACAGCCCAAAAGGATTCTCGACGATACGATGCATTAGCTGAAAGGTTGGCGGGTGTCCGCTAAACCTTGTTGTAATAAGGTGATAAGTGATAAAAACAAAATGTCACCTCAATTCCTACCGATTAACCTGGGTAGTTCTATTCATGAGAAGATGGAAGCTCAGTTGTCACAGTGTCCTTCCTTCTGACAAAGATGAGCAACCCGCCCGTTAATGCAATGACAGCGCAAATGAGTGGAAGTACACTGAAAGTCCATTTTGTAATGACCCAACCGCCAAGCAGGGACCCCAGTGTAATTCCAGCATAAAGGGCCGAGTTGTTCCAGGCCATTGCCATACCTCGTCGTTCTGAGAAGCGTTGCGCTAGCCAGGACTGAAATGCAGGAAAGAATGCATACCCGGCAAATGCCCATAAGAGAAGAAGTGGAAATAACCATACCCTCGAATGAAATAGCAGTGCTGCCAACCCGAGCAAGAGTCCAAGGCCAACTAAACTGATGGTCGAAACTCGTCCTGCACCCCATCGGTCTGAGAGACGACCTCCGGACAAACTACCTATCGTCGCACCAACGCCGTATACGATGAGGGCAACTGCAATCAACCCAGGTGAAAAGTGAGAGAAGAGTCGCAACCCCGTCCCCAAGTATGTGTATAACCCGTATACGGCTGTCCCCCAAAATGACATGATAATTACGTCACCTAAGACATTTCGCAGTGTTCCGCCAGTTGTACTTTTTGAGAGGGATGGTTGTCTTGGCTTGCGTTTGCTCGCTGGCCAGATTCTTTGATTGAACAAAACCAGTGCCAGACTGATGACCGCCAAGCCTGCAAAGATGACTTTCCATCCGGTGACCTGAGAAACGAGCGTTCCAATGGGGGCCCCTGTCCAGAGCGCCATCAGCAGGCCAGAACCGACGATGGCGAGCCACCCTCCCCGGCGCTCTGCCGGAGCCACATCTCCTGTAATTGCATAAATGGAAGGTGTGACGGCAGCTGCGCATAGTCCAGCTAAGACGCGACTCATAATAAGCAATGCAAATGACGGAGCTAAACTCGTGAGTACATTCGCTACGGAGAAGCCCAGCAACCCAATAACAATCGTCTTTCGTTTTCCGAACCAATCGGATAAAGTACCCAACCATGGGGCACTCACCGCATACATGGTGGAAAAAGCCGCAACCATCCAACCAGCTTCACCAGGGGTGACAGAAAACTGTTTGGAGATTGAAGGTAACAAGGGTGAAACAACAAACAAATCGGTTCCAACCATAAAGAGTGTCAACCACCCGGTTGCAATCCTCAAACTCTGAATCCTTTGTTCCATCCTTTGTTCCATCCTAGTTGCCTCCTTGAAACGCTGTTATTATAGATATTTGTTATCTGTAATAAGAGCGAAAAAAAGCGGGATCACCGCCGTATGATTGCCTGCTGAAACCAGCGCGATGTAGCTTCTTGACGCTCACGGGGGATTTTTTCATTTAATTCTTTTTGCAACCAAGCAAGAGACTTCCCCTTCAGATACTGTCTCATTTGTTCCTCCGCATCAGTCATAACCACTTTAATGGCACAGGGAGCGCATCTAATGTAATCTGGCATCTCTTCACCCTGCAACAACACGCAATTTTGCCTGACTTCCTGACATTGAAAGATGGGCGTTGAACCTTCAATGGCCTCGACGACGTCCCAAAACGAAATATGCTCAGGACCCCTTGCAAGCTGATAACCACCTTTAACACCTGGCATGGAGCGAATGATACCTGCTTTTGCCAATTTAGTGAAAGACTTCGATAGATACGTCTCCGAGACGCCCTGGTAAGTTGCGAGATCCTTGATACTGATGCTTGACCCACTTGGGAGGTCGATGAGATATGTTAAGCAATGGAGTGCATATTCGACACCGACACTGTACTGCAAGACCATCACCTCATCATTACAGATAACATGTATCTATAATAGTTCTATTCAAAAAGGAAGTCAATGAGTCAACGGTAACCGTCTTCTCTTCTCCTCAAAGGGCACACCCTCAAGAGGCGCTGCATTGTTAAGCCGAAACCCGGTCCATTAGGTGGTTCCTACTGCGAGTAGCAGTCTGTACAGATATCGAAGTTTACCTGGTGCCTTCTACCGGACGGCGCAATGCGTAGACTTCTTCCTCGACCCGCTCCATCTGGTCCATCACGACACCCCGGGCATCGTCCAGCGCCCGATTGTAGATGAACGGTCCAAGGTGTTTTATCATAAAATCCAGCAAATTATCTGCAGCCAGTTCGCCGATTTCTTCTGATCTTTCTGTTTCAAAGTAGGACTGAATGCTTTCAATTAAAGAACGCCTTTGTTCAGGAGACAATTTAAGCAGTACCATAAGTTTTTCCTCCTCGCAGGGTCCACATATCTCTGCTATGAAACACCAAGGGTGGATACATGCATTCAACATACCACATATGTTCCAAAACTAGTGTTGGCAAAAAAGGGACAACAATAAAAAGCTGTCCACGCCAGGTACAGGCGACTTTGGACAGCTTCTTTCCCATGGCATATTGTTTTGTTCCCCATGTTGCATTGTTGGCATGTTGCATTGTTGGCATCGCGGCGACACATGTCGCTTCAGGCTGTTACAAATGCAGTACCTGGACCCACACTTTTATCGTGGCAGCTACAATCAACAGGCTTAGCACCCCTCGGAGGACGGAGACATTCATCATGCGGCTCAGTCTGACCCCAATCGGAGCAGCCGCGATGCTGCCCACAATCACAAACAGGCTGGCCAGCAAAGAGATGTGCCCGGCGAGAAACTTGCCGGATGTTGAGCCAAGGGCTGCGAGAAACGTGATCATTAGAGATGATCCGATAGCAACACGGGTTGGAATCTTAAGCACCTGCAACATGATTGGGACCAGCAAAAACGCTCCCCCTAAACCCGCAATCCCACCTGCTCCGCCCACCAGCAGGGCTGCTATGAAAGCAATCGGCTTGTTAAACTGAATTTCCTCCATTGGCAGACTTTCCACCGTGCCTCGCCTTGGCACAAACATTAGTATGGCTGCAAAAGTGGCCAATACTGCGTAGACAATGTTGACAACGTCGCCTGACATGTAGCGTGCTCCATAGCCTCCAGCAAAACTGGCAATCAGCATGGTAATCCCCATAATCATGGCCAGCTTGGGATGAACTACCTTGTGTTTTCGCTGGGCAATCACGCCTGACAGCGTTGAAAACATGACTTGTAGTGCGACGATACCTGCAACAAGGTGCGGAGGATAGTTTCCGACCCCGAGAAGGCTAGGGAAAAACAGTAACATCGGATAACTTACAACAGCTCCGCCAATACCGAGTGTTCCGGACAACAATCCTGCGATTATGCCAATACCAATGAGGGTGGCGATTAATCCAGCGGTCATTGTATCCTCCCTTTGCCGCGACGACGACCCCATGTGGTCGCCCGTCGCAGCTGATTGACAGTTTGCCTTTCACTGTTACTCAACCACATCCCGCATACCGACCGTGCCCTCCGGCATCACATACGCATCCGGATGAGGCTTCAACGGGCGAAGCATCCATACCGGTCGATAGAGTCCCCCCGGTCCTGGGGCAGGCCGAGTCAATTGCAACCACTTCTCAAAAGCTTGATAGGCCTTCTTTGTATCCACTTGAATCTCTCCATAGTGCCTGCCGCCGCTGACCTTCTCGATGTGAATTCGCTGATGCCAGCACATCATACCGCTGATAGGATCCGGTTGTACGGGAAAGATAATGTTCTGGTGCACACCGCCGTCTGTCCACCAGACGCGCTGTGTATCTGGATCGGTGCTCTTCCATGGCTGAGGCCCATGAATCTGCTGAATTTGCCAATTTCCATTTGTACCTTCGTTCATCTTGACTAAAGCGGAGTTCCACCTGTCACTGCCCGTTGTTTCATGAAGCCTCCAGCGACCGAGGTGGTGAGACATGGCGATGACGCCTGGTTTAATCCCTTCGGTCACCCATACTTTGTCAACCAAAGAACCGATTTCCGTTGTAATTCGTACCTCGTCACCCGTCGTAACGCCCAACTTCCTTGCGTCAATGGGATTGATCCACACCGGATTGGTATGAGCCGTTTCGTGGAGCCATTTCGCACCATTCGTCCGACTGTGTATCAAAGTAGGCAAACGGAACGTTGGGAGCAGCATGTAGTCGCCCTTATCATTGTCAATGCTCTTGTGATGGACCTGGCTGACAATGTGAATCATCTCATCCCGTTCCCGTTTGTCCCTCGGATAGATAGGAATGGCGTATTCCGGCCAGCCCCAATCGCGCAGAGTGGTTGAGAAAAACTCCAACCGCCCGGAAGGCGTAGGAAATCCTTTGACTGCATGCCCATCAACCATGACACCGGCACGAAACTGGCCTTGCTGATTTTTAAAGGGTCCTGGCATGGGCGCATGATTCGCGTTATGCGGCGGCTTGTCGACCCAGACTCCCGGCTCGAGACCCGCCATGCTTTCGCCTTCCGGCGGCTCAGGCCTGACGTCGGCATCCTGCAACACATCATCGTCTAACTTACGTCTGTGTACAGCCAGAACATCCTTGGTAATCTCGAACGCTGCATACCGTTGCATGTACTCCATTGGAGTCATGTCTTCTGCCGCGGCAGCTTCCGGCAGACCAGGAACTGCATTTTCAAAAATCCACTGATAGTATTCATAAACCGTAATTTTCTCACCGGGACGGTAAGGTGATTCGAAGTGCTGGCGGATGCCGAGTTTTCCGTCGGGGTCGATGCGCCAGGACAATTCAATCCAAAACTCATTTTCCTCCCACACCTGACCTGGATTCGCGTCCCGAGTATCATGAATCTCCTCGCCGCGCCGTTGCTTTGCAACCCGCAGCACCGGCTGACGAAAGCCAATCCACTGGGCCGCATGGGTCTCATAACTGTGCAGGTCATGGCGCTCCGTTGCCAGGCCCATGGGTAATACGTAGTCTGAGAACTGGGCTGTTTCCGACCAAACAGGAGAAAGTGTCACGTGACAGCCGACTTTGTCTTCATCCTGAAACATTTCAATCCAACTGAATCCATCAGGGAATGTCCAGACCGGATTCATAACGCGGGTGAAGTAGACTTCCATCCGCTTTTTGCGCTTCTTCAAAATATGGGGCAGCATAAAGCTCATTTCGAAATAGGACAGGGGATACTCACGCGGCCAATGGTTTTCATTCCACTCCCGGATTGGCGCCGGGGCAGTGTTCCGAGCCGGAACGAATTTGACCCAGGTATTGGGTATCGTGCTTCCCTCTTCCCCCACGGCACCCATCAATACGTTCAGAAACATGAGCGATCTCGATATCATCCAACCGCCTCGGTGCCCAGCCGCGGCATTGCGCCAAATGTTACTCGCGAACGCAGTTCCGGCTTTCGCAATTTCATCCGCGATGTCGCGCAGTTGCTGAGCAGGAACCCCAGATTCCTCAGCTGCCCACTCCGGTGTGTAATGGCTGTAGATCTGCTTTATGACATCCACGAAATCCTCGAAGGTCTGCGTCTGTGGAATCGCCTGAAGGAACTGGCGCCGTTTTAAGTCCTGTAAATACTGGCGATCCGCTAAGAATTCCCTCCAGTTGGTCCACTGCCGCACAAACTCGTGGTTAAATCTATCTGTTCGAATCAACTCATTTGCAATCGCGAGCAACAAAGCAGCTTCCGTTCCCGGATATGGAGATACCCAGTAGTCTGCCTTTGACGCCGTGTTGGACAAACGCGTATCCACAGCCGCTATCTTCGTTCCCTTCTGCTGTGCCTCGATAATACGCTGCGCATTTGGGTTGAAATAATGGCCCGCTTCAAGATGAGAGCTCATCATAAGAATGAATTTTGCATTGGAGTAGTCCGGAGACGGACGGTCCATTCCCATCCAGAACGCATAGCCGGTGCGCCCGCCTGATGAACACACATTGGTGTGCGTTGAATTCGCGTCGAGTCCCCATGCTTTCAAAACTCGTTCCGTATATTCATCCTCTCCAGGCCGCCCCACGTGGTAGACGACTTCATCCTTTCTCCCGTCCAGAATGCTTTTGCGAATCCGGGCTGCAATATCGTCCAGGGCCGCTTCCCAAGATACCCGTTCCCAGTTGCCTTCTCCCCGTTTACCAACACGTTTCATCGGATGGAGAATTCGTTCCGGATTCGTCATTTGGCTGACAGTGGCAGGCCCTTTGGCACAATTGCGCCCGCGGCTGGCTGGGTGCAGCGGGTGCCCTTCCAGCCTTCTCACTTCTCCTGTTTCCTTATCGATATACGCCAACAACCCGCAGGCTGCTTCGCAATTAAAACAAACTGTCGGAATTAGCTCATAGTGATGCACTTTCCTGCGCGGCCACACCTTGGCGTCCAGTTCCTGCCAATCATCCCAATCCGCCGGCTCAGGGTGTGACCTGAGGTGACCAAAACCTTTTGTCAATTCACGATGCTTTTCCTGAATACTCAAACGTACACCCCCGTTCTGACCAACTCCGCGGTAAGCCTATCGCTGCAAGTCGATCAATCATCCGTTTCTACGACCGTTTCTGCTATCCGCGCGATGCCTGCTCGCAATTCTGTTGCGCGCGTGTCCGATTTACCAAACCTGTTAACTGAGCGGTACAGATTGCCCTGCCTGCACGTACGCATGTTCGTAAGCCAGCAATCCAACTAAGGCCAAAATTGCTGCAACCGCCGGCAAAGCCATGGATGTCACAAATATTCCGAACAGTGTGGGCAACGCCGCTCCAACAATAAATCCAGTCCAATAGAATCCCTTATACTTGCCTGCAAGCATCTGCTTGGCGGCCCGTCTCGCGTGCTCAGTCGTATGAGGTATCATCAGTTCACTGAGAACAAAGCCCAAGTGTACGACCACAGACGCAAGCAATGTGGCATGCACAATGGTGACACCAGCAGCAGACAGCGGGATAAACAGGGCGAGAATAGAGTATGCTGCGGAGCCGGCAAGGGCTGCCTGCGAAACGAAATGAATGGGGAGAGCGGGATTCTGCCAAAGGTCACGTCCCTTGGCCTGAGACAGCAAAAATGCAGTGTACATGGCTGTCAGTGCACCCAGTACAATCCCGAAAATAGAGACGCCAATGTTGGCTGAGGTGATACCGGCAATTCCCAGAATAAACTGGACCAATAAGACCAAGCTGTAGGCCATAATAATGAACGAGCCCTTGACCAACCAGGATTTCCACTGCGGTCTCGTGAAAATTCGGATAAATCTCATTGGATGCTGCAAGTCAGCAATTAGCAAAACGCCTGTAACAGCCAGGAAGAAGCCGCCTATGACAGATGACGCAAGTTCCCACATTGGCGAAAGCGCCTGCCCTGAAAACGCGAGAATGGCAAACATGATAAACACACCCGAGGAAATCGATTTCGTCCAGGTGTAGGTTGAGACTTCCCAATGCCAAGGGGAATTGTGCGGTACATCGTAGGCCAAGCGCGCTGCGGCCACGGTATGCTTCGGTTGTGCAGCTTTGGTGGAATGAACCGGATAGCCTTCCTTTTCTTCTGCAGAGTAGTGCATGCCTGTGTATTCCGATCTCGTCGGATTCAAAGTATAGTCACTAGCATCCACATAAAAGACCTTTGGATTTGTACCTTTTTCCGGTTTGCGCACCTCTGCTTTATTACGACTGATAAGCTGCAGCACTTCGCTGTCCGGGTCATTTAGATTCCCGACAACAATGGCTTCAACCGGGCACACAATGACACAGGCTGGTTCCAAGCCCTGGTCGATGCGATGTGCACAAAAGTTACACTTTTCAGCACTGCCGACGTCAGGATTAATATAAATGGCGTCATAAGGACATGCAGCGATACATGCTTTGCAACCAATGCATACATCCCTGTCAAAATCAACAATCCCATCGTCTCGTTTAAACATTGCTGTCACGGGACAAATGGGAACACACGGGGCATCGTCACACTGATTGCAACGAGTGATTTGGAATTGCCTGCTCACTTCAGGATAGGTTCCAACTTCAACCTGTTTGACATAAGTGCGGTTCACACTAAGCGGTACGTCATGCTCCATCTTGCAAGCAATGGAACAAGCGTGACAACCAATACACGTCTCTTGGTTAATCACTTTTCCCCATCGAATTGGGGCCTCGTTGTCTGTGGTTGCAGCGGAGTTTACAACGTCCAGTTCTACCACAGCACTCCCTCCTTTTGGACTATCGTGGGATGGTTCAAGCGTACCACTGTCCGTTTGAAGGGAGGTAATGCAAAGGTTGCATAGCGGTATTCCACTGCAATGTGCGGTCAAATACGAGGGCTGTTCAAATACAAGTGCGGTTCACATACAAATGGCAGTTACATCCAAAGTACGGGTCAAACCTGACGCTGATAAAGGAGTGTGAGCAAATCCTTCACAAGGTACTTTTCATACCGTTCCTGCCGTTCAACTACGTAAAGAAACCGAGAAATTCGAAAATCTTGAATGGAAACCTCCTTGAGACGTCCGGCTTGGAAATCCCGAGTGCTGGCCAACTTGGATAGAAATGCAATTCCAAGGCCCTGTTCCACTGCTGATTTAATCGCTTCTGTGCTGCCGAGCTCCATGGCAATCGTGAGCGACGACAATATCCCGGCCTCTTCGAGAGCGGCTTCTGTCACCTGCCTTGTGCCTGATCCTTCTTCACGAAGGAGGATGGGTTGACCAACCAGGTCTTCCAGTTGAATGGACTCCCGCTGTGCAAACACATGTTCACGCCCGCACAAGAGTACGAGTTCGTCTTCTCGCCACGGATCCACCTTCAGGTCATTGACGGAATCAACCAGTCCCTCGATGAGGGCGACGTCGATGCGGTGGCGAACGAGATCGTCCAAGACATCAGCCGTATTGGCAATTCTCATTCGAATTTCGGCCTGGGGGTGCATCCGCAGTACGCCGCCCAGAATTTCCGGCAACAGATACTCTCCAATGGTCAGGGTGGCACCAACGGAAATTCCACCGCCTTCACTGCGCAGACGCGAAAGTGCGTCCTTCGCGTTATCGTGACAGTTGAGCATGTCACAAACATAGGGATACAGAGTTCGCCCAAGGGTAGTTAGTGACAGACCGGTAGCACTGCGTTCGAGCAGTAATCCGCCGTACTCATCTTCAAGTGCCTGCAGATGCCGACTTGCCGTGGACTGGGTCATATGCAGAAGTTGGGCTGCCTTTGTAATACTTCCGTACTCAATGGCGGTACGGAAGACTCTGTGACTCTCTAAGTGCATTTCTGTCTCCCCCTGTCAATCGGCAGATTGAGCAGTCTCTTCTAGACACGACGCCACACGCAACAGCAATTCCTTTGGCATGGATGAATCGGCTTTGCCGCCCGCAGGCTCTGCTTGCGACGTTGCAGGCAGTGCCGCATCCTTGAACAGACGCAACTTATCCACAATATCCTCCCCCTCTGAAGCAGGCAGAAGAAAGGTCACTTGCTTATTTGTGTCAGCAGGAGATGAACCGTATCTCACCTTAATCAGTTCCGGTCTCCAAGCACAAAGGACTTTCCACACTTCAACGGCCTCATCCGGTGAAGTCGGCAGTTGTTCCGGCAAATAGAGTTCTGCTACCTCCTGCTTAGAGAAGAGATATAAGACCAGACAGTCTTCCTGCTCCAGAGAACCAACTCCCCAGCGAATCTCATCAACGACATTAGCGGATAAGGGCCACTTTGTACCGATTTCCGGTGTTTCCTCCCAGAACACAAGAGCTCCGTCTGACTGACCAACTGCATCTGGAACAATTTTCATCCCACTACCTCCGTTTCAGTTTCTCTCTTGCCCAAACAATTGCTCTGATTCAAAGCGACGAATGTCATACTCGTCCCTGTCGGTTTTAATGCGTGCTTCGTAAATCAACGTGTAGATTTTCTGCTCACTGCCAGACCCAAGGCTGTCCAAGTCATTGCCCTTTAGCAGGCTGCTTGCAGAAAACTCTCCTCCTCCCCCGGTTCCCCCAGTGACCCAGATATCCAACGCGTATAAATCATCGCGACTGGGTTTATGTCCCTCGAGGGCTGCTTCATTCACATCCGGCGGAATGCGAAAATACGCCTTCGCCATTCGCACATTTTCTCTCACCAACTCAAAATAGTACTCCCGTCCCTCAAACGGAGGGGATAAATACATAGCATGTTGGAATAAGTGCAATTGGACCGGCGTTGTAGAAATCTGCGCATCCTGATTGTGTTGCTGCAGAATGTAACCGTTGAACAGCGTCGCCTTGACGCCGAGTTCAGCAAACATCCCGCGCCATTCTTGATAGCCAATATCCGACCCTAAATCGAATTCCATAAAACCAGCATCCTTGTTGACAATGGCTTCCGTCCTGGACTCCATTGGTACAAATGACATGACAGCAGTCCTCCCAACAACTAGTGAGTGCGCACATTCTGCTGTACAATCACTTACAGAACGCGCCAGTCCTACATACGTGCTACACAAGCACTTCAAAAGCACCAAAAAAGCGCGAGTAAAGTACTGAAAAAGATGGAGATGGAAAACGAGAGAGATAAGAGATTTACCAGTCACGACAGCATTGACATGTAGCTAGAACCTTACTGGAATTGTACATCAAACTCTTCTGACATCACAGCATTCCACTCATCACTGACCTGATACAAATACCCAAGGTCGTTTATAACTTAACATTATAACTGGAATGTTTTCCTAATCAATTATGAAATACCACGTTCAGCATTTCGAATTTATGTAATAGTATATACCTAAATTTCCTTGACATCGCAGTTTCAACCCACCTCAAACTGTTACCTAAGTCTGAACTAGACTTCTGTGCGATTTTTCTCGCGGCATAAAATACCCTACCCAGCAAGGTATTTACAAACTAGAGCAAGGTATTCCCGCAAGATTCCTCGTGCGGAGCGAAAGGGGGATAGAGCAGACCGGCCAAACTCTGTAAACGCTTACAGTTTGTCCAACTCGCTTACGCTTTGTCCAACTCATTGAAGGGGGCACTATGCCATGTCACAAAAGAAAAGTCGAGTCGCGATGATTGCTTCTGGTGAAGGACTTGAAACTGCCTACAAAGTTCTGAATGTTGCTACTGCAGCAGCAGCTAGTGACGCCGAAGTGACAGTGTTTTGTACGTTTGACGGTTTGATGATCATTCACAAAAACGCTTCAGAGTTGCTGAAACTGAGTCCCAGTCATGAACACTTGGCTGAAGGCTTTAAAAAGGCCAACATCCCGCCTGTGTCTGACATGTTGGAAATGGCGAAAGAATCCGGTGTCACGTTTATTGCTTGTCAAATGACGATGGATGCAATGCAAATTACGAGGGATGACCTGATTGACGGAATTGACGTGGGAGGCGCCGCTGCGTTTCTGGACTTTGCCTTTGACGCAGATATATCTGTCACTTTTTAATCTATCTTATCTTTCGAAACTACGGAGGGATTACATTGACACAGTCCAATTACACAGTCGCAAAGAGTGTCGATTGCAAAGGTTTAGCGTGCCCGATGCCGGTAGTTCGTGCGAAAAAAGAGATACGAGGACTGGGGAACGGTGACATTTTAGAGATATTAGCCACAGACCCCGGGTCTGTCAAGGATATTCCTGCATGGGCCAACCGGGTTGGTCACGAGTTCCTGGAGACAGTAGATGAGGACGGTCTCTTCAGACATTATGTGAAAAAATCGCAGAAGGAGGAGGCGTAGTCATGACAGAATCTACATCCACGCAGAAAATGCCGGTGCCAAAGGTTTTTGAAGAAATCATGGACCACAAACCGTTGTTTATCCTCGACGTTCGCAATGAGGAAGATTATGGCGATTGGAAGATTGAAGGCGACGCTGTTACCTCCATCAATGTGCCCTACTTTGATTTGCTGGACGATCTCAAACCGTTGGACGAGAAGTTGCCGGAAGACCAGTCGGTGCTCGTCGTATGTGCGAAAGAAGGATCATCAGAATATGTGGCAGAACAGTTGCGCGAAGAAGGTCGAACAGATGTCTTCGTGATGGAAGGTGGAATGAAGGGCTGGAGTCAATACCTCCACCCCGTAAAAGCAGGAGATTTGCCCAACGGCGGCAGTCTATACCAGTTTGTCCGTGTCGGCAAAGGTTGTCTGTCTTA
This sequence comes from Alicyclobacillus sp. SO9, assembly GCF_016406125.1. NCBI lineage: Bacteria > Bacillati > Bacillota > Bacilli > Caryophanales > Alicyclobacillaceae > Alicyclobacillus > Alicyclobacillus sp. SO9. The sequence goes on from NZ_CP066339.1 coordinate 3,110,595, forward strand.
TATGATTGTGTCAGGAAAGCAGGCACTGGTGGTGGACGCAGCTCGAATGACAGATGTCTATGAGCACTTCGCCAAAGACCTCGGAGTTTCCATTGAGCATGTCGTCGATACGCATCTCCACGCCGATCACATTTCTGGCGGTCGAAAGCTAGCTGCCAGCACTGGCGCACGCTACTGGCTTCCGCCGGGGGATGCAGAGCGCGTCACGTACGACTACACCCAGCTGGCAGACGGAACGACTCTCTCCGTTGGGTCTTCAGGCGTAAAGGTTCGTGCACTTGCAACCCCCGGACACACGTCAGGAAGTACCAGCATTGTCGTCGATGACAAATATCTGCTGTCAGGCGACACGCTCTTCGTACAGTCTATCGGTCGCCCCGATTTGGCCGGTAAAGCCGGAGAATGGGCGCTAGATTTGTACTCTTCCTTGCACGAAACCTACCACAATTTAAGTCCAGATTTACATGTACTTCCGGCACACTTTGCTACTACGGGCGAACTCGATGACAGCGGCCGTGTGATGGCGAGACTAGGGACATTGTTTGAGCGCAACAGTTCACTCGGTGTCGACGACAAAGCTGAGTTTGAACGCATGGTGACTGAGAATCTGCCGCCTCAACCGAATGCTTACAGAGAAATTCGCGAAGTGAACATGGGACAGCTTGAGGTAGACGACTCGGCCAAGTTGGAGGAAATGGAAATCGGGCCAAACCGTTGTGCCGTCAGTGATTAGCCGTCAGCGCTTAGTGCGTGTTTAAAACGAAAAATCATTTGAAAAATCATTTAAGGACATAGGCTTCTATACAGGCGCCTGCATACCAGGGGCATATGTTACTATGTGTAAAAATTCGCTGAGGAGTGCGTTTTAGATGAACATGATGTACTCCAGGTTTTTCAAACTGATGGCCGTCGGCTTTTTTGCAGTAGCCTTTGCTCCAGTGATTTATTCGTACTACCGCAAGGCGTAGAAGGTTGTTAGGACGCAGTCACTCGGCATTGGGAGGCTGGGGCAACCGAGTCCCTCTAACGGCAAACGCAGAAAGCAGCGTGGTCTTTAGCACGCTGCTTTCTGTCCGTTTCCCCTTCATTTCACAAAGAGCGGCTCTGTGATCTGCCCTACGCCTACACGCCAAACCAATTCATCGGCTTTGGTGCATGATTTTGAAAAACATGTTTCAGCTCCGTGTATTCGTCAAGTCCGGAATGTCCCAACTCACGACCAATCCCAGATTGCTTGTAACCTCCCCACGGTGCTTGTGCGAAGTAGGGGTGAAAATCATTAATCCAGACCGTTCCCATGCGCAGTGCGTGTGAGACACGCTGCGCTCTGTCGGCGTCAGTCGTCCACACTGCTCCTGCCAGTCCATAGATGGTATTATTCGCTTTTCGCACAGCGTCCTCCTCGTCGACAAACCGCTCGACTGTGAGAATCGGACCAAAGGTCTCCTCCTGCACGACCCGCATGGTTTCTTGGCAGTCTATAAACAGAGTCGGCTCAAAGAAGAATCCGTCCTTCAGTTCCGGAGATTCGGGTCGCTTGCCGCCGAGTACCAGAGAAGCACCTTCTTTCTCAGCAATGTTGACGTAGTGCTCAACTTTGTCCAAATGTTCCCGGGAAATAAGCGGACCCATTTGCACAGTATCGTCAAATCCGTCTCCTAGTCGAATCTTAGGAATTCTCCGTTTTAATTCTTCAACGAACCTGTCGTGAATTTCATTTTCTAATAACAGTCTTGCACCAGCAGAGCAGACTTGACCTGCATGAAAAAATACTGCGTTTAACGCGTAATCCACTGCCGTGTCAAAGTCCGCATCAGCAAACACAATATTGGGATTCTTTCCGCCGAGCTCCAAGGCAATTTTCTTAAAGTTTCCGGCCGCAGCCTTCATAATTTTCCGGCCCGTGGCTCCGCCGCCGGTGAAAGAGACCAAGTCGATATCGTCCGATTCAGACAACGCTGCACCAACGGAATGCCCAGGTCCCGTAAGCACGTTAAACACACCGCGAGGGATTCCTGCCCGCTCCGCTAACTTGGCCAGTTCGAGAGATGTCAGGGGTGTCAGTTCACTGGGCTTGAGAATCACGGTGCAGCCGGCAGCCAGGGCTGGAGCAATTTTCCACGCGGCCTGCAGCAATGGGTAGTTCCAAGGTGTGATTTGGGCACAGACACCAACCGGTTCACGTACAACCATACTACTGGAATGCTCAATTGGAGACGCAATCGCTTCTCCGCCCGATTTGTCAGCCAAACCGGCGAAGTAGCGAAACACGTTAGCAATATCCTCCATATCAGCGAGACTTTCCATCAGGGTCTTCCCGGTATTGAGCGTCTCTATTTGCGCAAACCTTTCTCGCTCTTCTTGCAGCAATTGTGCAAGGCAAAACAGCTTACGACCCCGTTCTGCGGCCGGTAAATGGGGCCACTTTCCTTTGTCAAAGGCCTGTCTCGCTGCCTCCACTGCAATCTGGACATCTTCCAGGCCAGCTTCTTCTACCTGACCAATCACTTTCTGGTTAAAAGGGTTAATGATGTCCCTCTTCTCACCCGTTTTTGCACAAATCCAGTCTCCGTCTACATACATTTTCGCTTCGATTTCATCAATTGTTACCATATCAGCACTCCAAACTATTAGACAGGTTTATCGAACTACAACGACACGGTCATCTTCAATTTCAATTTGGAAGCGCGGAAGGCAACGAGCGGGGTCGGCCAGCATTTGACCCCCATTTACAACATCAAACTCTCTTCCGTGCCAGGGGCAGCGGAGAATTTGTCCTTCACGTTCATACCTGTACTCTCCAGGTGTATCCGTTGGCACAGGCGCACCACAAAGCATTCCGTCAGCTAATGAAGCACCTTGATGCAGACACCGGTTGGAGAATGCATAGAATTTACCTTCGAGAGTACGGCACAAAACAATTGGCAGTTCACCAAATCTTGCCTCTTGCATCTCTCCAGGGTTCACGTCTGAAGTTTTGCAGACCACCTGCCTCACTGCCTTCCACCCCCCGGTAATTTCTCGTACATCGCCTTCGCGTTGGTTGAATATATTTTTTCTTTCAATGGAAAGTCTAGAGACGGTAACGCGCGAATAGGAGAATCGTAATCCCAGTGTGGATAGTCGGTCGAAAAACAAATCATATCTTCCGACTCCAGTCCCTCAATGACCCGCATAAAATCCTTGCGGTTCATTTCATCCATTGGCTGAGTCGTAAATCGAATATGATTGCGAATAATTTCACTTGGCATCCGCTTAATCCAAGGCACTTCGTGCCGAAGGTGCCGATACTGCTCATCCATTTTCCTCATTAGAAAAGGGGCAAATGTAAATCCGCCTTCAATCATCAGCACTTTTAAAGCTGGAAATTTCTCAAACACACCGTTAAAAACCAAATTAGTGACCTGCATCATATGGGCAGTCGGAATCATAGTGTGCCATTCGATAAAGTACCGCGGAAATTTTCCATAGTACACCGGCGGTTCATTGTGATGCATCCCGACAGCGAGCCGGTGCTGTACCGCAGCTTCAAAAATTGGGTGATAATAGGGGTCTCCCCAAAGGGTGTCATCTAAAGGAAGCAAAACCTGCACCATTTTGGGATGTGACCCGACACGATGAATCTCGCGGACGGCGGTCTGTACATCCTTTGCGGCAATATGCACTGAACCGTACAACCTTTCATCCCGTTCCAGCCAGTGTTCAATCTGCCAATCATTATAAGCAGAGGCAAGTGCGGCTCCCATCTCGTACCATCCGTTCATTGACGACGGAGATGGGTCCAACGCTCCGGTTAAAATTCCAAACTCATGCCCGCCCGAATCCAACAGTTGCTGTTTCATGAAGTCCAAATCAGACCCCGCGGGCCGCCCGTCACTGAGTCTCGCGTCCGCCCGGTCCAACCCTGCAATGGCCGGCTGGGTATAAGGCAAATGCTTCTCCTGCTTCCACTCACAATCCAAAATGTAGCGACGCCATGGGTCTTCCAAATAGGGAAGCAAATCCGCGTATTGCACGCGCTCATGAATGTCAGTATCCACCAGGCGTATTCCTTTTGGTTTTTCCAACATTAGTGCTTTACTCATGGTTGCTCGCCTCCCCGTGTACCGCTTGAGTTGGAATAGGTACATTGATATCCCCGCGTTCAAACGCATCAGTTAACTCTCTCAGCCAGAGATAGTATGTGGTTGATTCACTTAGTATTTTCAAATCTTCCTCTGCACGAGTCTGAAGTTCCTCATTATCTGTATCCTGCAGAATCTTCCTTATCTCAGCCTCACTTTGACGAATTGCCCTTAAGTTCAATTCCGACGCTCTTCTCCAGAGTTTCGTGAAGTATTCAATGAAGGAAGTAAACTGACTCCTCTCCACTTCATACAGGTCTTTGCGCACTCCGGGCCGAAATGCCTTTCTCACAAGCTGTAAACGTGCTAGTTCTCGAACACCAGTGCTCATGCTGGTCTTACTCATTCCGGTCTCTTTACACATGTCTTCTAAGGTAAGAGGTGCCTCTCGAAAAATCATTGCGCCGTAAAGCAAGCCCACAGATTGATTCAACCCGTACATACCCATCGTTTCCGCCTGAGCTTGCGAATAGTGGCGCCTGGCGTGTTCAAGTTCGTCAAATCCCGCCATCTACTATCACCGCCAATTTTACAAATCAATTTGTACAGTATAAACTGTATGAACAGAATGTAACATGGTGTTTTAGGAGGTGCAAGAGCAAACGGAGTCATCTTTCGAAAATTAAGTGAATATAAAAATGTTGTGACTACAACCATCGTGAGGCTACAACCGCGACGATTTGCTATGTCGTTTGCCAAAGGTAACCTTACAAACGTAGGGTTTCCACAATCACCTATTATTACGCAGAAGCATGATTGACAAAGGATTCATCAACAGAAGACAGGAAAATTGAATGGATAACACAACACAAAGGGGTATTTGTACAATATGAACAGAAAGTTAGGCTTAATTTTGTCCGGAACAGCGCTCTGTGCCGTTGCAGTCACAGGATGCGGTACACAGAACCAGACATCAAGTCAAAATTCTTCCGTTCAGCAAAATTCGGCGCAGGGCTCGTCAACGGGATCGGCTAGTAAATCCATCACGATTGGTTACATCAACTGGTCTGAGGACGTCGCAACCACATATCTTTGGAAATACTTGCTTGAACAAAAGGGCTATCAGGTTCACCTTAAGACTGTATCTTTAGGTCCGATGTTTGTGGGCTTGTCTAAAGGCGGCATCGATCTCTTCTTCGACTCTTGGCTCCCCGAACAAAACCAATATATCAGCAAATACAAGTCTAACCTTGCAACCATTGGAAAATGGTACAAGGGCAAGACAAGAGAAGGTTTTGTGGTACCGACCTACATGAAGAATGTAAACTCCATTTCGGATTTGAACAAAGTCAAATCAAAGCTTAATGGGAGAATTGTAGGGATTGGTTCAGGTGCCGTAGAGATGAAATTGGCGAAGAAGGCCGTAACCACGTACGGGCTTAAGGAGAATCTGATTTCTAGTTCTGCCCCGGCTATGCTGAGTGCCTTGAAAAAAGCATACGGTCAGAAAAAAGACGTTGTTGTCACACTCTGGAGTCCGCACTGGGCATTCGCAAAATATCATTTGAAATACTTGTCTGACCCGAAGCAAGTGTTTGGGAAACCCGGATGGATCCAGGGAGAAACAAATAAAAAGTGGCTCAACTCACACCCGCAAGCAGCGAAGTGGCTGAAGAACTTTAAGATTACGCAGAAGCAACTGGGAACTTTGGAGGAAGACATCAACAATTCGAAATCCAAAAATGCGGCTGTGAAAAAGTGGGTTAGCAACAACCAGTCTCTGGTAAAAAGCTGGATGAGCTAATCTGACAACCTTACTCATTTCCGAATCATCTTCGCGACGCAAGATGTCGTTGGACCAGTACCGGCCCAACGACATCTTTTTCACTAGGGCCATATTTGTCTTGCTCTCATGTCGAGAAAAGATAGTCCAATGTTGATGGGTTGCCTTTCCCCTCTTGATACACGCATGGTCGCTCATGCAAATATGTGAGATGGTATTACATTGACACGGCGATTTGCTTTGCAACCACCATTCCTTGACCACCGCAAGCAGCGATGCTGGAGAACTGCGAAGAAATCATGGCGTCTCCTATAGCAAACACCCCTCTGTATTTTGTCTCATAAACTTGGTTTGTCTCAATTCGTCCTTCCGTGTCGAGCGGCAACTTGTCATGTAAAAAGGATGTGGTGGGCTGAAGACCAATCGTTATCACAATTGCATCCGCCTTCAGCAGTGTCTCTTTTCCGTCCATTTCCACTTTCAAACCTTCTACTTTCTGAGAGCCAACAATTCTTGTCGGTGTACAGTTAAATAAGTACTCACACCCAGGTACTGTTCGCAGCAAATCCGTCATGCCCCGTCTGGCAGTCAAATTGTCTCCCCTATGTACCAAAGTCACGTGTGCACCGCCTTTGAGGAACTGGTATGCGTTTTCGACAGCTCTGTCCCCACCACCAACGACAATCACCGGTTTACCTTTCATCTGAGAGGCATGGACTGAACTGCGGTAGGTTTCACCTCTTGCATACATTTCTTGCTCTCCAGGAATTCCAAGCTTACGCGGCCTGCCGCCTGTTGCAATCACAATGTTTCTCCCAGACACCTGGTGACCGTTCACGACAATCGTGCGTTGAACGGGATCTAAATCGGAAACATGACTATTCAGTACGATCTCCACACCCATGCTGTCTAACCGATGGACAATTTTGTCACGCAACTCGGGACCTGAGCAATCTACGCCCGGATAATCCTCAATTTCTCCTTTGATGAGATTCAATTGACCCCCTGGAATCGCATCTTGTTCATACACCTGCACACTAAGTCCCAGACGACGGGCCCATACGGCAGTTGCCATACCAGCTGGTCCTGAACCGATAACCAGGATGTCCTTCAACAGAGTTCCTCCTTCACTTTTGCAAATCGCAACGCAAGATGACGCTGCGGGAATTTTATTCAATATTCATGTAAACTGCTATGGTTATTATACATGACTTGAACGCGGCTCCTTACCACGGCTTGTACCACCGACACGGCGCGGTGTTATCATCAAGCAAACACGACGGAAATGACGATTTGCAGAAACACAGGGCATATAAGTTTCCTGATATAATGTTCTGACACAAAAGACACCAAATTGATACATCTTAGCAGAATCCCCTTTTGGAGGTTGCGCATGATATCAATTCTTCTGGCAAAATCACGAAACGGGGTCATTGGCAAGAATAACGGCATGCCCTGGCATATTCCAGAGGACCTTCGGTACTTTAAGAAGCTCACGACTGGAAAGAACATCGTAATGGGGAGACGCACGTATACAGCCATTGGCCGTGCTCTACCGCATCGCATCAACTACGTCGTCACTCGTGACACATCATTTACAGCCCAAAATGTTCATGTCCTGCATCATATAGACGCTATCACCCGCATTCCGGGTGACGTTGTCATCATTGGAGGCGGCTCTATTATCGAGCAAACCATCCATCTGGCGCAGGTTCTGTATATAACCGAGATTGACGCCGTTATAGAAGGAAATACCACTGTCGAAATCGACCTGTCAGACTGGGTACTTACGTCAAGTACTCCTGGAAACCAAGACAAGAGAAGTCCGTTTGAATACAGTTTTAATGTCTACGTTCGCAAACCCACAAATGCTGTTTCGAACTGAAACTATCACATGCAATGGGTCTTGACTTTAACGTTGCGTAAAGGTTTACAGTTACCCTGTGAGGAGGTGAACGATGGAATACACAATCCAGAAGTTCGCAAATATAGCCGGAATCAGTACCCGTACGCTTCGGTACTACGATGAGATTGGACTCTTGAGCCCGGCGAGAACCAGTTCATCAGGGTACCGAATTTACGGCCAATGGGAAGTCGACCAACTTCAGCAAATTCTGTTTTACAGGGAACTGGGTGTAAATCTTGAAGTCATCCGCAAAATCATAACAGACCCGACGTTTGACAGAATTCAAGCACTGCAGAAACATCTTAAGCGACTCCTTGACAGGCGAGAACAATTGGATTTATTGATAGCCAATGCGGAACAAACAATTGCATTGGCAGAAGGGAGACGAACCACCATGAGTGACAGAGAAAAGTTTGAGGGCTTCAAAGAGCGGATGATTGATGAAAACGAGACAGCCTATGGGAAAGAAATCCGCAATAAATACGGCGATGACTCCGTTCATAAATCAAACAAGAGGCTTCAGAAAATGACTGAGAAAGAGTATGAGGATTGGACCCACCTCGGGAATGAGGTGAAAGTCACTCTGGCAAAGGCATTCCAGACTGGGAATCCAGCCAGTGACATTGCACAGAAAGCGGCAGCACTTCATAAACGATGGTTAGCATTTACCTGGGATAAGTACACGAGTGAGGCTCATGCGGAACTTGCTCAAATGTATGTCGATGATGAACGATTTAAGGCGTTTTACGATACTGAGCACCCAGGGACAGCCGAGTTTCTCCGGGATGCCATTCACATTTATACAGGATTTAGGGTGTGATTTTCGCTTACAGTCGCATCTGGCCTTAAGAGCAGAACTCCAATAAAGTGCTGGTTCTGCTCTTCTCTTTTTGAACTTCGCTCGTTAGTTTCAGCCAATTAGTTATGGCTTGAAGAGACGCATGCTTGTTACCAAGGGTCATGCCCACGACTCAGCGTCGGACCGTTTTGTGGTGCTTAATTAGCGCAAAGTCTGTTCAGCAGCTACAACTGTATTCCTGAGAAGATTTGCAATTGTAACTGGACCGACACCACCTGGAACGGGTGTTATCGCGCTAACGACGTCTAGACATGCAGCATAATCAACGTCCCCTGTGTTTTCACTGTATCCCGCGTCAATGATGACAGCTCCAGGTTTGACCCACGAACCTTGCACAAACTTATTCTTTCCGACCGCCGCTACCAGAATGTCGGCTTGTCGCACTATTTCATCGATGTGTTGAGTGTGTGAATGACAAGTAATGACGGTCGCATCTCTATTTAGCAACAACATGGATACCGGCTTTCCCAATATTGGACTTCGACCAAGCACCACTGCCCGCTTTCGTTTAATGGGAATTTCGTAATAGTCTAAGATATTCATGACCGCTTCAGGGGTACAACTATGGTAGCTGCTTAGCCCGAAGGACATGCGTCCGAAACCCCAACTTGTCACACCGTCAACATCCTTCTCCGGCACAATGGCCTCAAATGCGGCTCGTTCTTCTATATGTCGAGGAACTGGATGCTGCAGTAAGATGCCATGAACTCCTGGGTCGATATTCAAGTTCTTAATAACGTCAATGAGCGCAGCTGTATCAGTGGTTTCAGGCAAGTGAATCTGTCTTGACTCTAATTGATTTCGCTCACACGCCCGTGCCTTCATGCGGACGTAGGTCGTTGACGCCGGATCATTGCCAACCAGTATCGTGGCAAGACATGGCTTAGTACCCTTTAAAAAGAGTTTCTTGACTCTTTCAGACAAGGTGGCTTCCATCTCTTGAACGACAGGCTTCCCTCTCAATAAAGTTGGCTCCATGAACTTTTTCCTCCTATCACATAGGTTAGTACGACTGAATATTAAAGGGGTAAGAACTCTTGGTCCTTACCCCTGCCCAGGCGAGCGGCACTATTACTTGTGGCTCCCCCGTAGTTAATCTACGTTCGCCAGTAACCACAAATCCATTCTTTTCACATACAGAGTATCATCTTTCTACAGGTCTCCGTCAATATCGCAGGTCTTTATGACGTACACTTCGTCAGCGTACCAGTATCTATTTCAAAAGACAATGACGCTGCTCTCCTCATATTACATTGGTTTTGCAAGCTCTACCATAGGTAGGAGGCGTGAATCCTCTATTGCCGCAGTCCGATGCCCGATACCGGCTAAGTAGTCTTGATGGGTTGAAAAAGCAAGAAACGATTGCGCGCTGCTCTGGCGTATCAGCATGACAAGGTCCCATCTTTCGTCTTCCGGACCGATAAGAAACTCTCCACCCTTACCCAGAAACATGACGTCACCGCCGCTTTTTCGCAGAAATGGCAGTGTGTGCTCAATGTAGCGGTTGAACGCTTCGGCACCAGTGATTGGAACCTCCGATGCAAGTTCAGGATGGGCTGAGTAATCGGCAAATTCGCGAAAACGCAGCAGATTCAGCATGATGACGCTACCATCAATGCCACGTTGCATGAATCTCATGCCAGCGCGTTGAGATGGTTCGATGTAGCGACCATGTTCAAAGTCCATCGTAGTGTCTCCTTTCAGAAAACATTCTCTATTTGGGTTGACAGAGAACTTATCAATAAGTCTCGGTAGTATTATACCCGGATAAAATATAAAGTCAATATTACCCGGATATAATACCTACATTATTGATTATGCAGAGATCAATAAAAAAACTGAATTGCGTAGAGACGAGGCTATTGACAGCCACTCAAGGATGTTCCTGGCCCCTGCAATCAAAGTGCCAACCTGTGTGTCAAGATTCTGAACAAGCCTACGTTCTTGATGCGGCCCAATTAAAAACAATCTACCTGGAGTGCTGCGGGAATCTGTCAAGGCAGCTTGTCCGCAATTACCGAGTCGCTGCCCTGTTTAGACATTTGAAGGTGAATTACTGTGTTCGAGCATTGGCGGACATGTGTCGCACGGCACTTTGATACCTACACGTCATCGTCGTGAGTCCTTTCATGACCGCTCGTGGGCCGCGTCCAAGATAAAACAAAAACTATAGTAGCGGAGAGCAATACACCGCACGCCTGTAAATCCTGTCGTGGTGTAGAACTAGAACCAATTGCAGCAATCAAAGCGGTGGCACCTATTCCCGAGAATTGACCTACAATATCCAGCGTGGAAGACACCCTTCCAATTACTCCAGGGGACGAGTGCTGCATGGCCATTGTCGACAGCCCAATAGATGCCATGCCATCGCCGAACCCAGCTAATAGACATATCCACAATGCATACCAGAAATCGCCTATCACAGAGTAAGAAAAGAGCGCCATTGTGCGAACAAGTAAACCGCCAATGACCAAGTAAGCGGAGTTCAGCTTCCCAGCACGAGGAACAATCAACAGTCCTGCCAACAAGTCGCCTAGTCCGGAAGCAGCCCATAGATACCCCACCGCTTCGCCGGGTACACCGAGATAGGTCCCTACATAGAACACGTCGACCGTAAACCAAATGAACCCTACAAGTGTCAATATAGCGGTAACGACTGCTACAACTACAAGTCGACGACTCTCCAACAAGTAATGAAATGCCACCATGACGTCTGCCTTTATGGAAGTCTCACTCGAAGGCAGAGTCAACTTTTTACAAACTGCCAATCCGTCCGTCCCCTGACGAATGTCGAGGAGAAGTAGCGTTGAAAGGATGAACGTTCCGGAGTCTGTAATCACCGTCGGAATGGGACCCATGCTAAGAATCAGCGTTCCACCTAAGGCAGGCCCTAGTGCCAGAGAAACGCTGGAGGCAACGTGTAGTACGCCTTGGGCTTTCTGGATGTCCTTGTCCCGGATTGTTTTCCGCACAAGAACGGATTGTGCAGGAATAAAGAGCCGGGTTCCAAAACTTAGCAGGAAACTAACAATGTACGCAAGATAAGCAGTGCCGGCCCCGTGAAATTCGAGGAGCAACAGAACTGCAAATGCTCTAAACAAGTCCGTCAGTACCATTATAATCTTCGGATTAAATCGCTCAGCAATCACGCCCGAAAGTGGACCAACTAAGATTGCAGGAAGTAACTCTGCCGCTGCAACACCCGCGACCTGACTGGATGATTTCGTTACTAACCCGACCCATACCGGCAGCGTAACCTCCAAAAGTGCATCTCCAAACTGTGAAACACCCTGAGCCAACCACAAATTCAAAAATTGGCGACTTAATCTATAATGCTTCGATATGCCATCCTTATCCCCCTTTGTTCTGAAAATTAGAGAAGGAAAAGGGGGACTTCTGGACACACCAAAGCGCCGTCGAAAATATCTTTCCACGGAACCACTATGTTTAGCTAATGTGGAGGAACTGCGTTAGAAAAACGGTTGCATGCTTTGTCACTCCTTATAGTCACATCAGCACGTATTTACATTGATTTCATTGGCTTCCACAACGACAAAATGGCTTTTCCTGCAGGACGCTCGGTTGCGGCGGTTTCTGCAATCACTCTTGCACCGCCAGACAGGTGTCTCCAGGATTGTTGTCCCAACTGAGAGTATTCTGTCTCTTGAAGCAATCCCCAAATCATTTTTACATTGTGAATCGCATCGAACGGCCCGGATGTTGTTAGCGCCACCTCCATCAGAGTTCGAGCTAATTCCCTAGGACTCCCGCCACTAAGCAGGTAGTTCCCAGCTGCCTGCGCGGACAGCTGACCGCCGTCATCGTTTGACACAATATTTTTGAGTTCGGTAAGTGTAACTCTAGTGCCACTGACGTGTAATGGTTCTCTCCAATTCTGCCGACTTACCTTTTGTCTACGGCTGCGTTGACTTGACAATGCTAGGTGTCCTGCCAATGTCCGAAGATCAGAAGGTACGTCTTTCCCACGCATTAAATCAAGTGTACAGTGAACGCCAGTTACGGCATGGGCATCGAACTGTGACCTCCTCAACATCTCCGATGATGAAAGGGCTATCGCCTCATACAGTGTACGACCTTTGATTCCTTGACGTATCAACTCATCGATGAGATCGGGTTCCTCTCCATACGGAACCTCAATTAATCGTTGTACGACGTCCGTGACTTCGTGCTCTGATACCATCCCTTCTTCCGGCCATGTCAACATTCTTTCTTTAATTCTGTTGAACAGCGTCGTATCCGGACGAGATGCAAGATACTGTACAGCCGGACGAAATATAGGCTCTGCATATGCCCACCCGCTTAAATCATCTAAAAATTGAATGGCACGATGCACAATTAACAGCCGATGCTCATTTTCTGGGTATTGGCGGAGCGCAACTTGGGTCAGAAGCCATCTCAGGTCTGAGTTCTGGTGTCGCAATAAGCCAACCAGTCTGTGTTCGGACAACAATACTGTGTTTCCACTCTCAATGTCGTGTAAGAAAGCCTGTTGAGACTCTTCTTCTGTAGTCTCAGTGACAGGTTCCATTTCCATCAAAAGATAGGGGCCGTACCTCGGGTCCGCCAGAAGATCCGTTACGTATACGGCCGTCTGCAGTAGAGCTAAATCCTGAAAATCACTGCTCAACAGAGAAGACGCACGAAGCAAAGGTCCGCCGTTGAAGGTTCCGTGGCCAATGAGAGGCCCATGGTGGTCGACGTATCGTGCCGATGCTAAAGCGAGTAACAGATAGATGTCAGCGTTGGAAAGTCCTTCAGAACGAGACTTGTCTATCCAATTCATAGTCTTGTCTCGTGTCAAGGATTCAATTTCACGTGTTCGTACCTCCATAGAAGGCTGCCACGAAAACTCATTGCGCACGTCCATCACCCCTAATGTAGACTTGTCTTGAGGATCGTAACACGCCGTCGTCTGGAATATCTATACAACGTTGGTCTTAAGACCATGGGATAGCAAGGCAAAACAAGAAGATTAACTGAATAATGGAGTCATTCGTTTGATCCACAAATACCGATTTCGTCCAAACGTTATAAACCAGATTACAGCGAGCACCTTAAAACCGTTTAATCCTCCACACTTAAAATCCAAGACTTCATCATTTTTAACCTCAAATTCCAGTTCATTACTTCTGCACCAATCAATTTCCAGATGGATTTTGTGATACCCAGCATTGAGCGAATACTCAAAAGTATCTCCGGGTCCTACAGAGCCAATCTCCGTTCCATCTAAAACCACATGATAGTTTCTGAGATTATCCGAGAGGCTGACTGCTCGCTTGATCCTAATCATCCTATATCCCTTCCATTTATCAATATGCAACTACTACTCGTTGTTTCATTGGCTCTGTTGTGACAGAGTCCGCCAAAAGTCTAGCGAGGTTGGTGGAACGGTACTGAATGAATAGTCGACCACTGTATTAATTGAGTTCTCAATTCCCTGTGCTCCGTTCCCCAGAGCCTGATGCGTAGAGGCTTTAGTGGGAACTTAAAGTAAACTCCCAGGTTTATCCGTGTGCCTATTGGCATTGAAATGGACTCTATGGATTCGACTGCATAGGAAATTCTCCCAACCAAGATTGCAGTATCAGTGAGAGTTAGAAAACACGGAAAGAGCCGATTCCACAGCCACGAACCAACAACCCAGCCCATCACGGACCATAACAAGGCAACGATAGCAGTCAGCCACCAAGGACGTCTATGAAATAGACTGCTAAATATAAACTCACCTACCACAATTCCTAAAAATGAAAACCAGTAGTTCTGTCGTGTAACTCGAAACTTCACCACATCACCCGCTCACCGAATTCTCACATATCTAGTAAATTTCTATACTTATTCTAAGTTTATTTCCAGTTCAATGTAACCTCAATCGTACTGAACATTGTAACGTTAAAAACAGCAACTTTGGCCACGACTTATACATTTGTCTGCCAAGCTGCGGATTTCCTCAGCTAATCTCTGGTTAACCGGATATACACTGGCTACATAATCCAAAATATGAAGTGCTGACTCGGGTACACGGTTATACCCAAGCACCATCTTCCCTACTACTTGTGAAAAATTGGGGAACCTCACTTCCAGCCTTCTCTCATTTACGAACGGATCCGGAAAGTATTTGTTCTCCTTCTCGAGCAAATGGAGAACGGAAATGATGCTGTCCACCGCATAACCCTGAATAAACCGAGTGGCAGACATTTTCTCTCCCCTTGCATATCGAGTAAGTCCGACATAAAGATTGGTCAAAGCTTCATTTAGAGGATGATCCAGAGAATCTATTCGTACCTTTTGCTCCTGTCTGAGGTTTGCACCGACGTCTGTATTCTTATACAAGGGGTCTTTCCAGACAACTCTGCCATGTACATGTGGAATGTTCCTGAGATCTCGTTCCTCAAACACAGCGTACTCTCCGTAAATTCCGTCGTTAAACATGATTTTGGACCCATCCGCCGTATTCTGAAACGAATAGACAAGAGGACGAACCTGTTCCAGCCAATCCAAATTCTCTATATATCTGCGCTTGTATCCTGGCGCCACAATGACGAAAAAATCCAGATCTGAATAGTCATCCAGACGGTCAGTCTCAACGCCCACAGAACCCAGTCCCAAAAGCAGGAGTGCTCCATTCATCTTCGCCAAGGATTCTCCTATTTCGTCCAGCCGTTTCAACAGTTGATCTTTTTTATTCATAGTAATAACCCCTCCCACTATAAATTAATGTTTTCTCCTATTTACTCTCTTATTCTCACGATTACGTACCTTGACAATTTGAGAGAGATTACCAGAATGCTAGATGTGCCAATTTTCAAACGGGTAGTCCGTAGCAGGAACAGAGATTGGTGCTATTTTACCAATACATGGAACATAATTATGTTCGCACATTTGGATGTCCACACGTTCCCTTGCGGTTTACCCTCCCATGTCACACTGGGTCTATGCCCTCACATTCCTTCGTACTACCTCTCAAGGGGTGGATGCCGTTTCTTGCTCCTTTACTGGGTCGTTGCCCTTATGGTGTAGATACTACGGCTTATCCGTGCTTCTGTTTGTCTTGGCGATTCATCGTGTACAAGCGAGTAAATCGAACTGACGAGTTTGAATCAAATCGGTTAAGCTGCCACCTGTAGTTGGGACCTCCGAAGTGGCCCCAGTAAATCCTCAGCGTTGTACTGAACTTGCTTTGTCCCCAATGTGTGTAGAACACGAATGAGTTTTCCACACAGCGCAATCAGTGACTGTTTCTTCTTCAAGGGATTGCACGTTCGGGTCGTGTAATAATCGTGCAACGCCTTGAACTCGGCGTTCTTGGCAACCATCGGCAATATGGCTCGAAAGAGTAGTGCCCTGAGCCGGGAGCGACCCCGCTTCGAGATTCCTGTTTTCCCTTTCCTCTTGCCAGAACTGTTCTCTTTCAGATTCAGTCCAGCGAGCCGGATAATCTGCTGTCCATGGTCGTATCCCCGTAGGTCGCCCACTTCAGCCAGGAATCCGGCAAGTGTGGTGACACCCATCCCTGGTACGCTCAGCATCTCTTCAGTGCCTGGAATCTGGTTCAGCAGTTGCTCCACCTGAGCCATGATTTCATCACGCTGCCGAGTGAACATCTCATACTGTTCTAGCAAAGCCATTAGTTCCAACCGAGCTGCCGTAAGCCCCTCTTTCAGACCAATAGACTTTTTAGCGGTACTCACAAGCCGTGTTGCTCGCTTCATACCGACAGCCCGCTTCACACCGCCCCTTTTCCACTGACCCACAATCTCGCTGGCGCCGAGTGAGACGAGGTCCTGTGGAAACGGAGACTTACGCAGTGTGATGAGTGACGTCTTACCTTCCCAGTCCTTAAACACCTGGGTGTATTCCGGAAAGAACCGGTCGAGCCAGTTCTGAATCCGCATTTGCACTTGCCCCAGATTCACCACGACCTTCTCTCTCAGGTTCATGAGGATTCGTAAATCCGCATAGATACCTGTTGGGAGTTTAGGCTCGGTGTACTTGCCGTCCTTGACGAGATTCGCAATAACCTTGGCATCCTTGTAGTCGTTCTTCGTTGGCGAGTTATCTTCCAACTCTTTGCTCTTGTTGACGTGGTGCGGATTCACTAGCACGAATCGAACGCTCAAGCCTTGCATGAAGGCACCTAACGGAAACCAGTAGTGTCCGGTCGGCTCAACACCAAAGACGACATCCGTCTTGCCGTGCAGCCGTTGCAACTCCTTCATCCACGTTACGAGTTTCGTCAGGCCCTCATCGTCATTGTTAAAAACACACTCTTTACCGAGCTCAATTCCACGGAAGTCAATGGCTCTCGCCACATGGGTTTGCTTCGCAATGTCGGCTCCCACAATGATGGTAGCGTCGGTAATTTGTTGAATTCGTTGATTTTGCTTCTGTTGGATCTTATACTTCACGTTGAGCGTCCTCCTCAATTAGGGAATGAATGTGTCTGCATTCGGAACCCAGCATACAGGAGGCGCTCTTTTTGTTACAAACCCGAAATTAATTCATTACAGGAATGGCTCCTTATGGTAAACCAAAAAAGGTTCAACCTCCGTTTGCACGAGGTTGAACCCTGCGGTTACATTGCCCTTATGTTGTCCTTAGAACTTAATCCATCATACCACGCGTGCCGTATCCAGCCAGTTTGTATTTGTGTATAAAATACGAACTACCAATAGACGTCCTGTATGTCGACTTTTCGATTGAGAACTGGCATATTTCAAGACTCACCCTTGAAAAAACCGAGAATCCCAACAACAAGTCCAAGTAACACAAGAGCTACTCCCATTGATGAGACACGGATGATGCTGCTAATGTTAGGGTTCAGCGAAATCGCAGCCCCAGCCGTAATGCACAGTAATCCTAACATCATGTGCTCTATCCGACTTCTGTGAAGTTTAGTTAATGAAAGACTAACTGCGATACCTAGAATCAAAGCGACCAATGACAGTACCCGCAACTGCAATACCCGGTTCCCCTTTCTTACGTTGAAAAAATTTTCTCCAGTGTCTTCACCGTGTAGTGACAAGTCGACCTTTCTACCGACGCTAAACAACGAATCTTTATATGTACCTTAACACACTCTTGTACCATGGTCTTATAGAGTCCCTCTTGTCGTTTGAGTACTCACCTTATTTCCCCTTGAACTTTTTGTCCATTTCCGCAAGAAATTCTTTTGACTTCCCTCTCGGGATAGTCAGGGTTTTCCACTTCGAATTACGTATTTGCTTAGCGACGTACACAATTTGCCCGGTATGGTAAGAGAGGTGATAGATCTGGCGTTCTATTGCCTGAACAACACTGTGGGGTTCCATCCGGATGTAAACAATCTTGAGTAAATCTTCGGATTTCAACTTACTTATTGTCCCAAACAAGCGATCCCAGCCAGCTTTCCAGTCTTCCATCATTTCATCCGTGGAAATGTAACTGTCTTCAAACTCCGCATCCCGGTCTCGAGTAGATTTTTCACCGTCAGATGTTAGAAAATCAGTCCATCTAGACGCCATATTTCCAGCCATGTGCTTCACTATGTGAGCAATGCTGTTGGATTCTTCTGTTGGGCAAAACTGTAGTTCATGAAACTCTAACTGTTTCATGGCCCGCTCCGCTGTCGCCTTCATGTTCCGAAAGTTATTCAGCACCGACTCTAAATAGACGTCTCCTAACGGCATCAGACCCGCTCCTCTCCACGTGATTCTGAAATAAAGTCGTCATGCAGACAGAGGCATGCACACATACTCGACCCAATGACAATGAGACGAAACGCAATCCTTGTTACAATTTATACCAGCTACTAAGTTGCATGGTACACCTTTTTGTCGTCTTCACTACGCCTCTTTGTTATCTTTGCTACGCCTCTTCCTCATCGAACGGAGTCTCATCAATCCCGAAATATCGCTTTAGTAAAATCACACGCTCTGCCTCGGATTGAATAGCACTGCGTGTCTTGTCCGACCCAATAGTTTCTATTAGAACGTTGCCGGAGATAGTAAGCCGGCCAGTCAGTGTTGCGACAGAACAAATAAGATTCTGAGTGAAGTGGGAGTCCAGTGAGGTTTGTTGATAGACATTCATGACTTGGAACTCATCGAGTCGACGGGGTCTTAGCGTAAAAGCGTACTCTGACGTCCAGTCTGTTCCCGTTTGTTTTTGAAAGTAGAGGACACGACGATTCGTATCGTTTTCAATTCGGTAGGAACCGCTGATATCTGTCACGATTTCACCAGATAGAGGCAAAGGGCTCCGAACTGAATCGCCAAATCCAACATCCACCACGTAGTCCATGCCGTTTAAATTTACAAGTAAAAGCATGTGATCGAACTCTGGACCAAACTTTCCATCCTCCCGCATGACGCTCGCGGAGAGCATGGAAACGGAAAATCCCAAAGTTCGAAGAAGCCAGTATAGCAGTCCATTGAGCTCATAGCAGTATCCCCCGCGTCCCTTTACAATAAGCTTCTCGTACATAGACTCATACTCCAGTTCGATAGGCACACCCGCTGCAATATCCAAATTTTCAAACGGCACATGGTACATATGCTCACTTTGAATCAGACATAGAGACTCGTAGTCTACGGATACTCCTTCAGTAATATTAATCCTCCGTAAATACTCGTTGTGGTCCATCGCACAACCTCTCTCCTCACATTCTGAAATGGTACCGCTTTCAAACCAATCCATGTTCACCTTGTCCACCTAGGTAGACTCCAACACCGTATCGTCCTCTCTTGGCACATTCAATCGGCAAGCAAGGTTTCCAGCCGGTGGTGCAGTTCAATGGGCAGCGGCTCTCTACAGAGCAGGTCCACGATGTTTTTCGTGACACCCGTACGTTGTAAGTGTCTAAACAAGAGTTCGGATTTCTCGATTCTACCCATTAAATTGTACGCGACCGCCCAGACCTCCGGACTTGCTATAGGGATGTCGTGCCATAATCGTCCAAAAACACTTGGCAGTCTGCAGACGTCTCTTTCGCATCTGATAGCGTAGCCTCCTATAATCTCTATCTTTGCTTCCGGAATGGCAAGAACGTAATCACTGCAGAATACCAGTGATTGATGTGGTGTCTCAACGAGTTGGAATTCCTGTAAACACTCTGTCACCGCTTGCTTCGACGCATTTGTTGTCAAGTCCCAATCATTCACAACCGCACTCAGTCCAAAAGCATAGAGAAGTCCACTGCCACCGAGGAATGCGTTTAAGTGACAAGTCTGCAATGTAGACAATACCGAGCGTAAAGCCCGTGTTTCAGGTATCATACTGCCATCCCAATTCCCCACAACAAATTCAGATGCTTCAGAACTTTCCGCTATCTACAGTGTACCCGAATGAGACTTTATGCGGTAGTCACCACCAGCATTTTTTGGATTGTGCTGCCAAACATCTACAAAATTTCCTCCTCAATACACCGCATAATATCTGCTGCACCAGTTCCATGCACAAAAGTCCTACTTTCAGCAATTCTATCATTATTCAGAAAGTAAGGGAATTTATGTTTGCTAACGGGAGTTGGTCCCTTGTGAGAATATCCGATGCTCCCAGGAGCAAACAAAATGGTTGCTAAAATTTAGTGAATATCACACTGCAGGCCTCCTTTTCCATTTTTCAGCGACGAAGAGAATCAATGGGATACCAATCATGTTAAGCGGCAGTACACAATTCACAAAAATCGTATCTCTAATGATGCTAGTGAAGTGTGTAAGATGCAACGAGAACAGAATACAGGCAAACGCTGTGATGGTAACAAAAGTCGATATCGCAATCGTATTTGAGAAAGTCCAAACGAAGGCCGAAAAGGCATCAATGCTCTGGATGAAATCCAAAATACTGATGGATTTTATATACGTGATCCATGCATTTGTACACCGAGGGGCCAGATGAGCTCCGACAATACTGATAATTGGACCCATTTGTCCCGGTAACCGTATCCCAGCTTCCTGCAGCCCGTCGAAGATAAACTCCATCAGTGTGGTCTCAATAACGGTTGGAAACGGAGAAAGCTCCCGAGCGGTTGCGATGCTTCTCATGAGCTGCGCTGGCAACATTGCCGAATTATACGTAGTCAATGCGACATACGCAGCTGGTAACGCGACAGACAGCAAGGCCATAGCGTAACGAACGGTTAAACACCGCATACTCAAATCGTTCGTAATGGTCATCTGCTGCTTGTAAACCCGCCCAAAACGTCATTGGAACAATCAGGGCAAAAGGGCTCCCGTCAACGATGATGACAACCTTGCCCTCAAGGATGCTGGAAGTCGCAACGTCCGGTCGTTCGGTATTTTGAACCTGAGGCCATGGTGACCAATGCGAATCTTGAATGTACTCCTCGATGTAGCCAGAATCTACGAGGTCCTTGAAAGGGATATCACCCAGTCGACGTCGGACTTCTATAAGTGCGGAATGAACGACCAAATCACCTAAATACGCGATAACCACATCAGTGCGTGTTCGCTCACCCACGACGAACAATTCCATCTTAAGATTCGGATTTTTCATCCTGCGTCTCAAGAGAGACGTATTCGTCCTGAGTGTTTCGGTAAAACAATCTCTGGGACCACGCAAGCTCGTCTCGTTATCTGGTTTATCAACGCTTCGTTTTTCTGCACCCTGAGCACGAACAATCAGCGCCTCATGCCAACCCTCAACCATGATGCTCGTATTGCCCTGCAAGATCCGTCGAATCACATCGCGAAGGGCTGTGGTTGTTTCAGTATCTGCGATGGCCACCAATTGTTGCGCCAGTGCTTGACGTATTTCACCGGTTCTTCCCTTATCTCGTGGTCCATTTACAGATAGCAGCGGCCGGAGAAGCGATTCATTAATGGTTTTCGTATCGACGAGTCCATCCACATATATCATGAGAAGAGCGGATTGACGATTGAGCGGTATCTTACGAAACACAACATCCGAAGAATTCGTAAAGATTTTGCGCAACAGTTGCTCGTTTTTCGCAAGCCTGGTATCTAACGACCCATCAGCCGCAGCCATTGTTGTTAGATCAATCGAGAATTCACGTTTGTTCTTGTGAGAAAGTGCTGGAAGAATCCCACACACGCACCCCCCGCCAACATGTATTTGCTTATGTTGTGCAAAATTGGTAATCCCATGCCTTAGCAAGAGGGGTGTGAAATGCATTGACAGCGAAATTGCACGTCTGCAAATTTCCTTTAGGAATTGCTTTCTCTTCGCAGTCGGTTTGATTTTTTGTTAAAATTAGTAGAAAAGGACTATGGATATTCACCTAAAATGACTATGGACGTTCCTCATAAAGGAGATTGATGAAGTGCTGCGTGAAAGTTTGGCAAAGCTGGAATCCACCTTAGACCACTCTGGTGTTCCACAGGCAGATTGGGAAGACGCCTTACTCAAACTCAAAGAAATAAACTTTGCACTTGATGAAGCACTCATCGTTGCGATTACAGATGTAAAAGGAAACATTACCTTCGCAAATCGAAAATTCTGTGAGATATCTAAATACAGTAAAGATGAGCTAATTGGTCAAAACCATCGAATCATCAACTCTGGTTACCATTCAGAGGCATTTTTTCGCGAAATGTGGAGAACAATTTCCAACGGAAAGATATGGAGGGGTGAAATTCGAAACAAAGCCAACGATGGAACACTCTACTGGATGGATACAACCATTGTGCCCTTGCTCAATGAAAGAGGTAAACCGTATCAGTACATTTCCTTCCGCAACGACATTACGGACCGAAAGAACACCGAAGAAGCGTTACGACGAGCAGATAAGGTGTCGATTGCTGGACAGATGGCGGCTGGACTGGTTCATGAAATACGAAATCCGCTTGCAGCAGTCATGTGGTCTTTGCAACTTCTGCGCTCAGACATTCCTGAGCGACAGGGAGAATTTGATGCTATCCTAGAAGAACTGGATAGGGCGGACGGTATTGTCGGTGACTTGCTGACACTGGCAAAACCCCATGACGTATGTTTCGAACTGGTTCACATATCTGACATTCTTAAACCGCTGGTAAACATGGTCCGTAACGAGGCCCGCCGTCAACAAATAGACTTACAGTTACTCATTGCTGAAGATGTGCCGGTGACTCAATGTGATCGGAATCAAATTAAACAAGTCGTCCTGAACCTCATAAAAAATGCTATCGAATCCATGGTG
Organism: Alicyclobacillus sp. SO9; assembly: GCF_016406125.1. Classification (NCBI taxonomy): domain Bacteria; kingdom Bacillati; phylum Bacillota; class Bacilli; order Caryophanales; family Alicyclobacillaceae; genus Alicyclobacillus; species Alicyclobacillus sp. SO9. The sequence continues at coordinate 3,133,362 of NZ_CP066339.1, forward strand.
CAAAAAGCGGGGACGATTACAATTCGTGCGAGTCGCTCTACTCTGGATGGGGTTGACATTGAAATTGCAGATGAAGGATGCGGAATTCCAGAAGAAGTGATTGCAAAGTTTGGCGAACCCTTCGTCAGCACGAAGAAGTTTGGAACAGGACTGGGAATGATGACGTGCTTACAGATTGTGCAAAGCCATCAGGGAAGCATTGACGTAAAGAGTGAACTAAATGTTGGTACCACAATGACAGTCAGATTGCCAGGAGTTGTTTCAAAGGCTGTTTGAAGCGAAGCGGGGCTGTCGGGATGGGATGGATTTGGCGCCCCAGACGGCTCCCGTATCTTTCGAACCAAATAATATTGCTACACACTGCTAGGTGGTTAGTTCGACCCTGTTTCTCCCCAGTTTTTTGGATTTATAGAGTGCATCATCCACCCTTTTTAACAGTAAATTGAGGTTGTCTCCCCATTGAAACTCTGCAACGCCAAAACTCGCGGTAACTTGGCCGACGCGAAAAGCATAGGTTTCCATGGACGCCCTAATCCGCTCAGCAAACCTATAGGCATCCATAGCGGCACAATCGGGTAAAATGACCACAAACTCTTCCCCGCCCCAACGGCCAAAATCATCGACGGACCTGCTATATCGTGATATTAAATTAGCAACTTCCACCAGCACTTCGTCGCCGGTATTATGCCCGTGTCTGTCATTTATTTCCTTGAAGTGGTCGATGTCAATCAAAACAATACTAAATGGCCTCGCTGCTGCATTTTCTACTCTCTTTTCTAATTGAACCTGAATCGATCGGCGATTCGGCGTCCCTAATAAGACATCGGTGTGTGCGAGCATTGCCATATGAGAAACAGATTTTTGTGAACGCAGATACAGCCGTCGCAATCTGACAAACAGAGCCATGAAAATGATGACAATACAGTGGATGCCATAAACCTGCGAAAGCACAACAAGTGTCTCGCGCATGGGCACAGTCTGCCAATAAATTGTCATATACAAACCCGTGAGCACCATCCAAAGCCCGAGCATGACCAATGCTAAAACACAGGCAACCTTCCTTCGAAAAACTACAAACGGAGCAATGTACGTTAGTAGCATCAATGCGCTTAACCATAAGAGTTGCAGGTCAAACTGAGGCTGAGGCACAAAGAGATCGTAAATAAGATTAGCGGTAATTCTGAGGATTAGGGAAAGAAAAATTATTATAACCGCTCGGCGCAGTAACTGAGGCTTTTGCCAAAGCAGGAGACTCATGGACGCCAAAAATGGAATTGCAATCAAAGTACCCCCATCAGGAAAGATGACTTCTCGATATGAGTGCAACGAAAGGGCTAGGCGAATACAATTAGCCAACAAGGCGACAAGAACGGTCGTTAAGACGAATTTATAAACCCACGGATCTAAAGATGCATCTTCAAAGACAAAGCGTTCCACGCTAAAAAGCCTTCTCACAAAACAGGAGCTCCTTTTGCAACATGCTGAAGTCTACGGCTAATTATAGTCTTGGTAAAAATAGATTTACCACGGGTCCATTCAATAATTTAAATTTTATCACTGCTTGGATAAAAGCGACTACCACAAAATGACTTGAACGGACTATGCCATTTGGTCAATGCGTGTCTGTTTTACCAAAGGGTCAATTCGTTATATTTGTTCCAATTACAAGGGGAGGCGTCAAAAATGCTTGAGTTCTTTCGCGCATTGCCAATGTTTTCAGATGTCCCAGGTTCTGCACTAGAGACGCTATGCCGACTGAGCCAGATACGCCACTACAAGAAAAACGATGTTTTGGTCGAACAAGAAACAGATACAAGTACCGTCTTCTTCGTGAAATCCGGTCTGATAAAGCTGGTTCACATTGATGAAGAAGGAAGAGAATGTATTCATCGAATGGTTGGCGAGGGATTTGTGTTGCCTGGAACTAGTCTGTTCTACCACGATCCGCTCCCTGAATTTGTATATTCCGTCACCGATACCACAATACTTGAAGTTTCCCAAACGGAATTCGAAAGATGGATTGAACCCTACTCAACCGCGCTAATTCAGCTGGCTGGAGAAATGAACCGCCGACTCTATCACATGTACGAATGGAGCCACCAATTGGCCGTGTCGGACGCAGAGCAACGAGTTCATTACTTTCTTGAACAACTTGTCTCGAACTTTGGTCGCATGGAATCTGACGGAGTCCACATTAATCTCCCAGTTACTCAGACTGAAATTGCACAGATGGTTGGCGTGAGACGGGAATCCCTGAATCGTATTCTGAAAGAGTTGCAGCGAAAAAAAGTGCTCCATCTTCGACACCAGGCCTGGGTCGTCTCACTTGACTGGCAAACACAGATTTGCTAGATAAGCGATGCAGTATGATGTAACGAGATGGATTGGATGCAAGCGCACATGTATGTATTGGAGGTCGTAACATGGTTCCTTCTTTCCTAATTTTCTTTAGAGAATCCCTTGAAGCATCTATGATTTGCTCCATCATGTTAGCGTACCTGAAACAAATTGACCGTCGCGATAGGTTTAAGGATGTCTGGTTTGGCATTGGAGCAGCGGTTGCCGTTGCAATCATTGGCGGCATCGTCGTTTTTACGACACTTCGCAGTTATGATGGTTCCCGTCTTCAAACGATGATTGAAGGCATTACCTACTTCATCGCCTGCGGGGTTCTAACGTATATGACTTTCTGGATGAAGAAACAGGGGAGAAATCTCAAGAAAGAATTACATGCGAAGATAGAGACGGCTGTAGGGACGGGATCGGTCTTCGCCATTGCCCTCATTGCTTTCATCACAGTTGGACGTGAAGGTCTAGAAACGGTCGTATTTATGATCGCGATAGCCTTTCATACCAATCCGTTCATGCTTGGGGTGGGAGCCCTCGTGGGTGTCGCTGTCGGCTTGATTCTAAGTTATGCGATTTATGTCCTTGGCAAACGAATCAATCTACAGCACTTCTTCAATATCATGGGTACTTTGCTCATGCTGTTTGCAGCGGGTCTTTTGGCAGATGGCATTGAGAATTTTCAACAACTTGGCTGGTTTCCGAACGGCCGCGTAATCTGGAACACGGCCTCAATCCTAAACGAAGACAGCACATTTGGAGACGTCCTGCATTCCTTCTTCGGATACGCGTCAAGCCCCACCGCGTTGCAAGTTGTTGTGTATGCTTTATTCCTGGTAGTAATGGTGGGGTTGTTTTGGAGAATTGGGAGACCACAGAGACAACAACAGGTTCCGACACATTGAACCTCGACTAAAAGGAAAGAAAAAGGTGTCTAAGACCTTCTCCCGTCATGGTGGTCAAGATTGTCGAAGCAAAGACGCCGAAGAGAATGGAGAGAAGAATAAGTACCGTGTTGAAGCGCAGCGTCACGCCTACACCTACGCTAACTTCAATCCCTGCAGTGGCAGACAAGGGAATCAACAGCCAAACGCCATACTTCTTGTACTTCTCGCTAACCTTGTCGATGTGCGCAAGCTTTCGTTGAAACCACTTCCAGCGCTCTACCAAATCATTAAAACTAAACAGGAGGAACGGTAAAAACGAGAGATGTGTCAAGCTGCTGATAATGGCTCCCACCCAAGGACCAAAGCCTGCCACAACGGCCGCCGTAGCACCAGCGACTGCATTTACAATGCTTGTTGACATCACGGACAGAGTGAGGAGACTCCCCCGCAAAAAGAATCCAACCAAGAAAACAAAAATATTAACCGCGATAGCAATGCTGAGTGTTATCATGGCAGTCTTATAGGGATTCCGTGTAGAGACTTCCCCATTGCCATCTAGCTGCAGTTTTTTTGAACCTTCTATATCCGACAACTTCAACCCTACCTTTTGCAATCAACTGTCACAGTTATAAAGGAACCATGTCAAACCTAGTTCAAAGCCCGATACTTCCGTATCGTGCATTATGGCGGGTCACCAGCCACCCTGCACATGCAAGCAAAACCGGGTACACCATGGCCCATCCGCTCAGTGGATACAATCCCACACAAACCAAGAGTGGAATCAGGGGAACCGCTCGCTGGCCAAGGCTTCTGTCCTTCATTAATCGCAGTGCAGCCATCATGGCAATTCCATACAGCACTAAAAACACTGTACTTGGCCACTTAATAAGAGTGCCAAGATTCACATGAAACAGTGTATAGGTTCCGAGTACTACAGCGAAATCGACGGCCAGTGCTGCAAGTGATCCCGTTGGCGTCTGATTGCGTGGATGCAGTTTAGCAAGAAACGATGGAAACACACCAGACCGCGCCTGTGAAAAGAGCATTCTGGAAAATCCAGCAACATTGCCGTGAATCGCTACCATCGTAATGAACAGGGCCATGGTGCCGGTTATCTTTAATCCAGCTGCGCCAAATCCAATTCCTACAAGTTGACTTAGGGGCGCAAGTCCATCTGCCGTGCCATAGGCATGTGTTCCCACCGTCACAATCGAAAGCGCCACGTACAATCCACCAACCAAACTTGGTGCAAGAATAAAAGTTCGGCGCAAATCCCTTTGAGGTTCCTGAAACTCCTCTGTCAGATGTCCTACCATCTCCCATCCGACAAAGCACCAAAAGATTTCGATGCTAGCGGTGCCGACTGACAACCAGCCATGGGAGACAAACGGCTGAAAATTCTCGGCGTGCATATGTGATGCTGCAGCAACAATGGAGGCAACCAACAAAACAGCGATGAGAACCAGAATAAGGACTTGAACCCAGGATGCAATTTGTACTCCTTGCCGATGGAGTATCAAGGATACCAGCAGCATGATTGCGGCCATTGAAGGTATAGTCCAGTGGGGTAGCCCAAAAGTGCTCTCGACGTAGCTCGCTCCAACCAGTGCAATGATGGGTACGCCAACTGGAATTGTTCCCACAAAGAGCCAAGCCGTAACGCGGCCTGCTGTCTCTCCAAACGCCAAACGTGTGTATTCAACAATACCCCCGGCATGCGGATACTTTGCTCCGAGCCGTCCCAGTGTTATTGCAAGGGGGAATGCCAGAAGAGACATCAGCAGCCATGAGAGAAGCGAGGCAGGTCCCGCCATCTGTGCCGAAATGGCCGGAAGAATGAGAATACCGGATCCCAAGACTGCACCAATGGCCACCGCCGTTCCCTCAACCCAGGTCAGTGTTCGTTTAAGACTTGATTCTGCCATTGCTTGCACCCCAGTCGATAAAATAGCTTCTCCCTCAGGGTACACGCGTGGTACTATCTTGTCATACGATTATTGTGATAGAGATAATCGATTCAACCGATTGGATGGATGACGATGGAACTCAAACAGTTGCAGACATTCAAAGTTTTGACGGAGGAACTCAATTTCACTCACACGGCAGCACGCTTGAACTACGCTCAGTCTAGTGTAACAGGACAGATACAGGCTCTGGAACAGGAATTGGGTGTGCAATTATTCGAGCGCCTGGGGAAACAAATTCGCCTCACGGAAGCGGGAGCGCGATTGCTGCCGTATGCGAAACAGATATTGAGCCTCGCCGAAGAAGCACACCTGTCTGTACCGGATGACCGTCGTCCGAGCGGAACACTCACCATCGGTGCAGTAGAGAGTTTGTGCACATACCGCCTCGCGCCTGTACTCATGGAGTTTCGAGCGCAATATCCAGATGTCGAGTTGGTTTTCAAAACAGGTATCTGTGCTGATTTACGCAGACAGGTTCTGCAGGGGGATTTAGACTTGGCCTTCACATTGGAAGAAGCCGGACATGATGAGAGATTAGTCTTCGAAGTGTTGATGCAGGAACCCATGTTGGTTCTAGCCCGCAAGGGCCATCCCCTGGAAAAACTGAGCCAAGTGATGCCTTCAGACCTGAAAGGCGAAACCCTGCTTGTAACGGAGCCAGGGTGCAGCTATCGTATGATGTTTGAATCTTCACTGGCCGCCGATGCCCCACAAAACCCTAGAGTAGAGTTTGCCAGTGTAGAGGCCATTAAACAGTGGGTTATGGCAGGATTGGGCGTGGCACTGCTACCTCAAATGGCAGTAGAAAAGGAACTGCAAAACGGAGAACTGGTGTCCATTTTGTGGGCCGGTCCCGATTTTCCCGTTGTGACGCAGATGTGTTGGCATAAAGACAAGTGGATGTCTCCTGCAATGCACAGTTTTGTTGGTATCGTCCAGAATGATATTGTATCGCAGGACCAAATCAGCCCTTAAACTGGCCCGTCACAACAGCGACCGTTGAAATCTGCCCTACATTTGCAATAAACAACTGGAATAACTTTCAAAATGCGTAGGACGGAGCCCACTCATGTAAATGAGTCTGCAATGACAGCATTGCGTATATCTCCATCTGAGTATGCGTGATGAAAAGCTTAGGTTGCACTAGTGGAAACGATGCTTGAATGCACTTGAGCTCCCCACAAGTCTGACGATGCGGCAGCATTCACTTTATGTTGCAAACCACAACGACCACACACCAACGATTGGCACAAAGAGAAGCTCAAAATAGAGTACAGAACCGTTATACTCCATCACATATAATTTAATGGATTAATGAATTGGAATAGGACATCAAGAAGGGGAGTATTTTTTGAGTCCAATAAGTTAAAGTTTTTTAATTCAAATTCCTCAACACGAACTTCGTACTCATTGGCTTGATAATGAACTTCTAATTCAGTTTTCTTTGCCTCACACTCTTCTTGCGTATCGTGGAGAAAAGCCTCGATTAGATTGTTATCTTTCCAAACCTGGACCCGCCACATCACTGGTATCCCCTCTCAACAAAATAATTCTTGGTTCTTCTTTCATGGTAACTTCAGCACCTGTATAGAGCTAGATTCCAAATTGATACTCAGTATCCTGTATCGACTCTTGATATTAATGCTATTTAATTGGGCCCTAAGTTTAATAAACGACGGCGACCCGTCGTTCCAGAATCGTCCCCGTTAGAGCCTCGCGAATGTGATGTAATCAACCTGGACCGGCTCTGCCGACTCGTTCCGAAGTGCCCGGTTGATCTGTCCCCGATGATATTGCCCATGTAAGAGGACCTGCGACAGAATGTCGCGGACGGACGTTCGGAACGGAACCCCACTCTGGTTCGCATAGTCAACCATCTCATCCAACTCCGACTCCTTGAGTCCTTCGATATAGACGCGATAATGTTCGGCGTTTTCTTCGAACATCATCCCAATGTCTTTCAGGTCTTCCGCTTCCTCCCACAACGAATACTGCGCACTACCTTTGTCCTGTAATCGCGACAGCCATACTCGTTCTGCAATCGCAACGTGCCTAACCAGCTTCAGAAGGTCCTTATACTTCGTCTCACTCTCCTGAACCGCGTCCAAAATGCGACCGTCCGCCCAGTACAGGTGCTCCATCATGCGCTTGAGTGTCTTCATTTCCGGTTCCTCCTCTTCATTTCATTTATTTATATGGAACATTATTTTGCTGTTTGATCCTGTACTGCTAAGACTGAGTATAAAGAATTTCCAATGGCTTCTTCAGTACTTTGAATAGCCAGGTCAATACTTTACGTTTCCATGGATTTTGCTAGAACGTTGAGTTTATTCATGGTTTTCCAATTCCGTACGGTAGAAGGGGTTTTTAGGCGAATTAGACTGTTCGCAAGCTTCGAATTCCTAATACCTTGGCGAAGTAATAGATATACCTCGCGGCCTCGCACCCGAAAGTCGTCTATTTCAGAGCGCAATCCATTCAATTGGTCAATGTCTTCAGGAGCGGGAGAGTCAAGTAATAACGAAACATAAAAGGTCACTGCGTCCGTAGATGCTTCTGCTTCTCCTCGCTCTTCTTCCGAAAATGGGCAGTCTGTGATAATCTGTTCCAATTCAACAGAAGTCCTTAATTGAATCGTAGTTGACACGGAGAAGGTCTTCTCCAGTTCCTGTTCGATCCGCTGCCTCAGAGACGTCACATTCTCATCAGAGTCAAATAGCACATTGCCGCTTTGAATATATGTCTGAACTCGATTGATCCCGACTGACTCAAACATTCGCCTCAAATCAGCCATCTTAATTTGATTGTGACCCCCAACGTTTATACCCCTTAACAGTGCAACGTAAATTGTCATGAAATCAATCATTCCCTTTAAAGGATTTTACCTACCACGGTGGTCACTCGTATAGCCGCCTAGTTCGTTCGCATCTGACCCGTACTTACCATAAATTTCTTAAAGTCCTTACTGAACACCCCAACATCGAGTCCTGATAAGTGGCTGAATTGGTCATTAATTTCCTGAACAGTTGTTACAGACCTAGGCATTCCTGTCAAGATGTTGTCTGTCACTTGAGCATGCATAAAATTCCGGTCAGCCACCAGTGTCTTCATAGATGTGGTCACTTGGTAGCTCCCTTTTGCATAGGTCCCAGGGTCATACATTCCCTCGATTTCCTGACTCAATTGGGACGCAACGCCGCCTAAACGACTAAAGGTTCGTGACTGTTCTCCGTTTGACAAACCGGATACGCCGTTCGCAAGTTCAGCGGCCATATTCATGTATTTATCAGCCATAAACAGCGCAGTGTTGGGAGGTTCTAGGAACGCACCTTTCCTAGGCTTCTCACCCCTGCCTTCAGAATTAAGATAGGAATTACCGATTAACATTAATTGCATCCACTGATTGTAATCTTGAATTTCCATTTTTCTATTGGCTTTCGTGGCATGATACGCGCTGTAAGCGAACCAAATCGCTGTAGCGCTTGCGACAATACTAATGACCGTCAAAACCTTTGTTACAGTAATGCTCTTCATCACACTCATACTCTTCATCGAATCACCTACCATCATCAGAAACAGAGTCTCGTGCATCGTCTACATTATACTAAACAACCATTGGGTTCCTTGGTATCGACGCGGTCTAAGTCTGTCCTTCTCAACCGCTGTAACGCTCAGAGCAGGAGATTGCCTTCTAAACAACGAAAGTGTGGAAGGTGTGTCAGATACTGAGAGGGTGTAAGGTGGGGCTCATAAGTGTCTCTCTCGGGGTGATAGGAGTCATCCTTATGATTTTTGCGTGGTTAACGCACGTGCTTACTCACTAGTGTAAACCAATGCACATGTCACAGATGTTTACAGAAGCCGCCGCACAGCATAGCGGTGGTTTTAAGAAGATCAATGGACTCTCTGTAATTGTCGGTTTCGAGCTGGTGATTCGCTCCCGACAGGACATGTAATTGGACATTTGGCAAGTTCGCCACTTCACTAATATCAGAGCTATTAAATAAACTATCATTGTCTCCCACAACGACGAGAGCATTTTCTGCGTCGCGAATCGAAGGGATGACTTTGCGCAAAGGCGTTAGAAACACGTGGTTTTCAACCGAGAAGCCTATGTTCCGCGCGACTTCAGTTTGGATAATCGTACCTAGACTCTTGCCGATGAATACGACATTAGAATACTGCTGGCCGATATTGTTCTTTAACGCAACGACGATTTCATCGACCAAATAGCTCTGGTCCTCTTCCTGAAGGTCCGCCCTGTTAGCTTGATAGCCATACTCAACTCCGAGCACGTCGCAGCCTGAGTCATAAGCGGCGGATGCGGCATACCTCATAAGGGGAGCATCTAAAGGATAAGCAAAACCTGGAAACAAGACCGCAAGTTTGGACGAACTCGGCGTCTGCTGTACGAAGGAATAGCTGGCAGGTATGGCACCCCACCTTGTAGGTACATGAATCGTCGACAACTCCCTCACCCCACTCGATAGATTTCATCACATCAACATGCCGATGCTGAATTACGTGAAGTATACCAGCAAAACTGATGGAATAGCTAGCACACCGTGTTGTCGCTGCGGATGTTGTTGCTGACACCAAATTATGCCCTTAAGCCACAACTTGTATTTTCAAAACATCATTTGCCCTTCATTCATTTCATTTGCTCGTTGGCTTCCACAACAGTGCACAGCCAATGAATAACAAGTATAGAACAGCTATCGTCCAAAACAACCCGCCAGGACCCAACCAGGTCATCGTCAAACCGCCAACCACGGGTCCTGTCATGAGGCCAAGACCGAGGTTGGTGACGGCCAACTGATTGGCGGTGGGAAAATTGGTTGAGCCAACGAGATCGCTGAGATAACCCAGACTCAAACTGAACAGTGTATCCAGAAACGCCCCGACGACAAAACACAGGCTGACAAATAACATGGTCCATCCGGTTGCCGCCGGAAGCAAGCTAAACAACACCACACCAACTGCTGAACATGCTATCAGGACGGCTTTACGCCCAAGGCCATCACTTAGATGTCCAAGTGGAAACTGGAACACAAGACTCCCAATGACGAACGCTGCGAGTGACGCAGAAACAGCCCCCAGAGACAATCCACCCCGTTGTGCGAAGAGCGGCAAATCGCCAGTCAGGGCGGATTCCATAAAGCCGAAAACTAATGGAAAAGCCACCACTGTACGTTATCAACCACTACAAACAGACAGATAGTAAAGATACCGATGACCAGCGCCCATGTAAGCAAACTACGATACCTACCCGCCGAGAAATCCGTCCCACAAACACCATAGCAACCACTAGACCGGCGTAGGTATCACTGGTGCTGAGACTGTTCATGAGAGGAGAAATGTGTCCTGTCTGAACCGATGCCATCCACGGAATCATGAGACCCTGACTATAGGTTACCGCCATTGCGGCACAGATAAGGGCGATGAAAGTGCGAGTCTGTCCCGGAGGGATAATTCCGCTATCGATCCGCTTCGATTACCACCACCCCCATCAACCGCGTATCCCGTCGTTGTCGAAATTGTAATTCAACCCCATTGCCTCACGCACTTCACGCATCGTTTCCTTCCCAATGTTCCTCGCTCTCTCCGTGCCGGCAATCAGTATTTCATCAACCTTGTGTGGGGCCGATTCGTACATTCGCCGAGTCTCACGCATTGGCTCTAACAGATTGTTAATTCGCTTGCCAACTCGCTCCTTGCACTCGACGCAGCCAAGAGTGCCGGAGCGGCATCCAGCGGCAATTTCCTCGGCGCCCTCTGATGCAAACGCCTGATGATAAGTGAAGACAGGACAGACCTCTGGATTTCCTGGGTCAGACTTATGGATACGATTGGTGTCCGTAACGGCAATCCGAATCTTCTCTCGGACGTCCTGCGCAGAAGCATCCAGCGTGATTGCATTTCCTAAACTCTTGCTCATTTTGCTCCTGCCATCCAGCCCAATCAGCCGCGGAACTTCGCCCACAACAGCTTTCGGTTCCAGCAATACCGGTGCATACAACTCGTTAAAGCGGCGGACAATTTTTCGCGTTTGCTCAATGTGCGGCAACTGGTCGTCCCCTACCGGTACCAATGTTGCTTTACAGAAGGTGATATCTGCTGCCTGACTAACCGGATACCCGAGGAACCCGTAATACAGCTGGTCGTAGCCGCGATCGGCAGCCTCTGATTTGACAGTCGGGTTGTGGCGAAGAGCGTTGACCGTCACAAACATGGAGTAAAAGAGTGTAAGTTCGGCAATTTCGGGAACAAGGGATTGGACAAAAATGGTGACCTTTTCGGGATTGATTCCCGCCGCCAAATAGTCGAGTGTTATCTGACGCAGATGTCGTCCCATTTCCTTCGGAGCTTCAAAGTGCGTGGTCAGTGCTTGCACATCTGCAAGCAGGATGAAAGTGTCGTACTGGTATTGCATGTCAATACGGTTCTTAAGGCTTCCGACATAATGGCCCAGGTGAAGCTTCCCGGTGGTACGGTCTCCGGTCAGCACCCTGTCCACCTGCTGATTGCTCTGCATTCAAATCACTCCCGTTTTGTAAATTAGAATCCCTTTTGCACCACCAACCATCACTCATACCACCACCTCCTTGTTTCACGGGACCAGCTAATGCCTATCATCATCGGGCCTCTTTCCCCTTCTGAGTCAAAATTGTATATAAAAAGGCCCCACATCCCCCAAGGGACGTGAGACCGCGGTGCCACCCTCATTCGTCGGGGGTATCCCCGACACACTTTCCGGTACAGAGACGAGTCATTCATCTCGATACCTGCCTCTTGGTAACGGAGAGGCCCTCCCGACAATGCATACTACCGACGAAACGGTTTCAGCAAGCGACTCAGAAGTCCATTCAGCACCCTGTGCATATCGGCTCTCACCAACCGCCGATTCTCTGCAATGCACGTGGCATGCGTACTCGTCTTCGTCAACGTCTTTCCGATAGAATTTGTCTTATAATACACAGAACGGAACGAATCCGTCAATCAAGTACTGAATTATTAGGGAAGCCACTAAAGAAATGGTTCTATTTTTGATATTTCCCTTTACTTGCAACAGTGCTGACCTCTTGACTGGCTGTCTTTAGTTCATCGGCAGCTATCGCCAGCGTTTGAGTGAACTCGCTCAAGTATTGCTCATCGTTGGTCTTGAGATACTGTGTCCCATATTTAAGAGCTTGTAACATATCAGTGTAACCTCCAACCAAGTCCGTGTTCACACCGCTGACATCACGTCTATGTGGAAATGTTATTGCATTTGCATGCCTTTCCCATATACTACACTTATTGGCGTTGCGAACGACACTAAGGATGGATGTTATGAGATACAGCCAGGAACTCGTACAAACTATCAATTTTTCGGGGATATTAAAGAGCAAGTTTCTCTATGTGTACGCGGTGTTATTTACGCCCATGTTAGTCTTGAATGTTATCCCACTACCCACGTCCAATGTCTTTACTGGCATTATGGAAGTCTACGCTGTGACACTGTTAGTTCTCTCTATCATTGCCATGTTCAAACTCGCACCCCGGTTTACCCGTGTTCTTCAAGGACCAGGGGCTCTCATGTTGCCGGGGAAGAAGCTGGGACGCCTCCTATCCAAGACGCTTCTTCTGCTATTTTTCATATGGATTTCTGGTTGTTTTGATGTGATGGTTTTCTGGATTGATCCCCGTCTCCTTCAGTCCGAAACCATAAAGCCTGGTGTCGGAGTTGCCATTGTCTCTCTTTTTGCCGGACCCATGGAAGAAACCTGGCGTTGGTCGTTCATCATCATCCTTGCTTTTCCTTGGAACGAAATACCTCCATCGAATACACCCGTCTACTCTCTTTTGGGCCATTGTAGTCATCAGTTGCGTTCTGTTCGGCGTGGGACACATCGGGCAGCTCAAAGGCCACGATGTCGCCACATGGTTTATTTTGAGTCTCATGGGATTTTCTCTTGCCATGTATGCCTACTTTTCGCGTTCATTTTGGATCGCGTTGTTAAATCACTCTCTATATGATTTCGCCGTGTCCATCCACGCGATCTCCACATCCTCCTATGCCTGGTGGCCGTACTTAGTGGTCTTCTGGATAATCCTTGTATTCCTTTACTACAGATGGCGCAGGTCACGAGTGATTACAAATTTCAGGAACAATGCAGCGGAGGTATCGCAGTGAATGGCGCACAGCCTTCTCCGGAAAAGGAATTCCTGCATGTCCGTAACATCCCTCATCACATGCATAGAAGAACGAACCGATGAATCAATTTGAAGTACTGTTAAAAGTGAGGTTGGAGACCATGCTGAAAGCCGAACTCTGGTCCATAGCGGCGTTACTAGGTGGATTTATATACTTGAACCTTCCGTTTATCGGACGGTCCTTCGTAGAAGGAGACAATTTTACCGTGAAGATAACCAACTGGGCTCCAGTAATTATCCTCATCGTCGCCTTCATCTTGTATTTTACCCGACTATCCATGTTATCGAAGAATCGTAAAAATGTACTTTTCTATCCGCTTGTCTACCTAGCCAACTTGTTTGGCCTTTGGATTGTACTCGTCCTCCTGTCTCAAAACCACTTGGCCTTTTACAGTCATTACTATGATTGGTTCTTATTTGATGTACTTGCCATATTGTTGCTACAAGTCGTCAGTGTGTTTGTAGGCAGTCTTCTCGGAGTGCTGTTCCCAGACTAGACAAATTAACAAATCCACGTTACCACTGTACCTACCCCAATTTAATCAGCTTACTACCTTGCGTGTTGACCACTGCACGTTGGTGAAGGAATTAGTGGGCAAAGGTCCACCACTATTGGCAGGTTAGCGGAATAACAAAATCTAGAAATAGGAGGTTGAAATGAAAAAAAGAGAGTTAGTTCTTCGATTGTCTGCGATTTTGATATTGGCTGGAGGAAGTGCTTTCCTAGTTAGCAGAGGTCGGTCCAGGACTGAGGACCACGTTCCTTACAACGGTAATTTTAACACTCCAACGCTTAATCATATCTGGAAAGACATCTCTCAGTGGAACGTACGGACCCGGGTACAAAATCACAAAGTTTACGTTATAACGGGCGGATTGGGTGTTTCAAACCCAAAAATCATGCAAGCAGATTCCAATGGGAATTTTACATTCTCAGTAGGGGGCTCTCCTGGCGTTCAGTACAGGTTTTATGAATTAGGGCATTCACCAAATAACTGGATCCACACTGGCAGCGAAATCATCACCGCTCCCGGCAACATTCCCCCACAGAGTCAAAAAGTCCCCTGGGTGAAAAGAGCAACAGAGTCTGGGCAAACATACTTTGAGTGGGATATGTCCAAGTCATCGAAATACTACTACTTCAGACGAGGAAATACCTACATAACCCTCTATGAATGGACAACCGATTCCAGTACGTCCGTCCCGTCTTTTCCTGCCGATGTATTTACTCATTTAACTACCTTGAATAATCCTGTGAGTTAACTAAACTGTAAGTCAACACTATGATAAGACTCGCTTTTGAATGAATAAGCATTGACCCTTTGCAAGCATTAAGTCATCAAAGGGAAGCTATGTTCAATTAGACAGTGATAACAGATTTCGCCTCTCCAACGTCTATTTAGCAAAGGAGGGTGTCCTGAATGCATGAACACATAAAGCAAACCTCTGATCTTCTGCATGAGTGACAGGTACAAGCGACAGGTGGTGAATCGGTGAAACGTATACTCATACTACTAATTGTCACTGTGCTGACGTTGTCTATATTCGAGGTTGTCTTTGGTGGGCTTTGGCACATCGTAGGTTTCAACGATTCGGTCTCCCATTTAGCAGTGAGCTTTCCTGAATTCCTGATTAGGAACGTTGCGCTTCCGGTTCTGCTTACCATGCTCGTGGCACGCATGAAACCCCCTGTCTCCAATAAGTATTGGTCATTAGGTGCATTCCTAATTTGCCTGATACCATTACTGATGAGTACATCCGTTGGTTTGTATGTTGCTGAGTTTGCCTCTGGGCGTTATGAAGACTATCAAAGACAGAATATCCTTGGATTGATCCTTTCTACGTACTTCGGCTATATAGTGACTGGCACTGTACTTATAGCTTCCTTCAAATGGAAAAGTATGTTACCTAAGTTTGTTGTAGACCGTTTCTGGTACGGAGTTGTTGGTTTTGTCTTGGGTACGTTGGTACAGATCTACGTAGGAGCAGGTAGGCACGAGTTGATGAGGGTCGTTGTTTTCCAAATTGTCATGGGAGTCATTATTAGTATCGTTAGACGAAGGAAAAACTTGTTGATGTTGGTGGCAACAGGCACCATTGGTCCTCTGTTCCTTTGGTTTGGACAGGTTATGTGGTTAGTAGAGATGGCTGCATACCATCCTCCGAAGTTCTAAGAGAGTATAAGGTGTCCCTTTTTGCGCAAGGACACGTGCCTGAAGGGAATTCAAAAGTCTTCTTCAGGTCACAGGGGCGAATGCGACAGAAGCCTAGTCTCGGAAAATCGTATAAAAACACCGAATGCGGTATATTCACAACTGCGTTT
The DNA here is from genome assembly GCF_016406125.1 of Alicyclobacillus sp. SO9. NCBI lineage: Bacteria > Bacillati > Bacillota > Bacilli > Caryophanales > Alicyclobacillaceae > Alicyclobacillus > Alicyclobacillus sp. SO9. The sequence goes on from NZ_CP066339.1 coordinate 3,149,081, forward strand.
CTTAATGTTAGCGTAGGAAAAAACGAAGATTCGAATCCATAAATTATTGTCTTAGCGTGGGCTTTGCATCATTTTGTTGGCGGTACCCCCATTTATGGCTTCGATCCAGAAGCATATAAAGTTGGTTTGCATCATCCTCGGCTGGGTAAGGCATCGAATGAGCAAGCCACCATTCCATTGTGCCAACAACAGCCGAAGCCAGAAAATGCACCGTCACTTCCCTGTTTATGTCTCCGTTTACCTCGCTTTTATCAACTTTCTTGGCAAGCCCCTGTCGGATCATAGTCAGCAGACAGTTTCTAAAAGCAGGGGCACTTTTTTTGACCAGCATGGCAGAATAGAAAGATTTATGTTGTTCCAAATATTTAAATATACGAAGCAACCCTCCTTCGCAAGGAAAATTACCTACGTCTCCGCTAGGTAGACAATTTGCAAATAACTGGTTTAAATGATTCTCTACGCACTGATTTAGCAGATCATACTTGTCTGTATAATGCAAATAAACGGTTCCCCGGTTGACATTTGCTTCCTCCGCAATTTCATTAATCGTAATCATTTCAAAATCCTTTTCCGACATGAGCTTGATTAAAGCATCCATAATCGCTCTCTTTGACTTGTAAACACGTCGATCCATACATGAAATTCTCCTTTAGCGCGCAGAGTTTTGAACACTAGGATAAAGGTTGTTGATTAATGAACAAATCCCTTTCAATTAACCATTGAGGCAGACTTATGATGTTGATATGTTAACTTTAGTAAACACATGTTTGATTTTCAACACGTGTCTTATTGGCAGAAGGGAGAAGGTGTTTTGAGAAACAACAAAGGGACTGACTCAAAAACGAATCTGGTCATTTTTATACTTGCCATAGGGTTGTTTGTTGTCGGGACAGTTGAATTGGGTTTTGCCGGTATTTTAAAGGTGGTATCTTCTGACCTCGGAATATCGATCGCTGCGACCGGACAGCTTGTGACCATTTACGCTATTATTTACGCTATTATTTACGCAATAGGCACGCCCGTCTTCACGTTGATAACATCCCGGATAGAAAGAAAGAAACTGTTACTGCTCTCATTAATTGTTTTTATCCTTAGTAATGTCATTGCGACCGTTAGCCCTAATTATTTGATTCTGATGAGCTCCAGAATTATTGGAGCAATCAGTTCCGGAATATTTAGCGTGTCTTCGGTTGCATTGGCGGCCAAAATTGTCCCTTCCTCCCAGGTGGGCAAAGCTATAGGAAGAACAATGATGGGATATACTGCTTCATTGGTATTAGGAGTGCCTTTTGGAACATTCGTTGGAGAAACATTCGGATGGAGAATAATATTCGCTTTAGTAGCACTGGTCTCCCTCCTGCCTCTGGCAGGAGTTTGGCTTTTTGTACAAAAAGTTGAAGGGGAGGAACCAGTCCCTTTAAAAACACAGTTCTCAATTATGCGGAACCCCGCAATGGTCATGGGTATGTTGGTGACTGTATTTATTCTCATTGGCCAATTTTGTTTATACACCTATTTAACGCCATTTTTGCATGCCCTGGCTGATTTTCATACGAAAGGAATAACGGCATCATTTTTTGTTTTGGGGATATTTGGGGTTTTGGGTAGTTTTATAGCGGAAATATCGTTGATAAATTGGGTGCCAGAAAGACGGCGTATGGAATGATAGGAGGCAGAATACTTGCATTTTTTTACTTCCATTGGTTGTAAAACATCATTTTCTTTTATTCCTGATCATGATGGTATGGAGTACAGCGGGCTGGGCGACAACTCCTGCTGTTCTAGCCTATCTTAGAACATTGGCTCCAAAAATGGCACAGGTAATTATTTCTGTTAATGCTTCCTTTATGCAATTGGGTATTGCTTTAGGATCGACAATAGGTGGGTTAATCATTAGCAGTCACTATTCTTACGCCTCGCTGAGTTGGTCTGCAGGCTTGATTTCCATAGTTGGCTTAATTTCCCTTATTTTTTCCATCACCATTTCTCACAGACAGAGCAATGCTCCGGGAAAATAAACATTTCTAATCGAAACCCGAATTGCCAGTTCATTTCAATACACGACAAGAATTCTGAGATTCATTGTAGCGGAGTCTCGACAAGGCGATATATTTCCCGAGTCCCTTTGTTTTGATGCTGCTAGAATTCGAGACACATTTGCGTTGGTTCATGTTTTGAAACGATATTTCAGCCAATAACCACCAGAGTGTGATGTGAGCAGCTCCCGTTATAAAACTTGGGTATACTAACGCGCACTTATTGGGCCATGGAATTAAGAAATGACGGTTGAAGCGCTGGATACTCAGATTTACGATCTGGTTTATCCTCCTGCTGGTGATTAGGCATCGTCGGATTTGTATTTACGCATAAATGGTCCAAGTTCTTCTTCCCGTTGGGGATGTTTTGTATTGCCGTACTGGTCACTCTATTTGGATAGTACTTATGTATTAGCGTATATTTTCTTTAAAATGTCTGCGGTACCCCTTATTGCGTCTACACAGGTATCTAACGCGGGGGCTGTGTTTGACAGCGTTTTGGAACTGACTGAACGCAATTTTGACGCCACTCAAGGCAAACCATTTATCGTGTCCTTCGTCTGGCGTCGGATAAGTACAACGTTATACCGATGAACGACGAACGTGCTGAAAGACGTATTGCCGGTAGGCGTTGGGACTGGTTTACACGTAATCCACTTTACGTACACCGTAATTACGATGAGTTCCTGGCAATCGCTGAGAAGATGAGCGCTGAACTGTGCCCACTGATTGAAGCGTTGAACTACAATGTACCGTTAGACGACGCTATGGAAGGTGCTGGTCTAACGTCGAAGATTTAAGAAGAACACGCTTCCCGTTAATTCGGTGAGGGCGTTTCTACATCAGACGTGAGTTTCATTGAAAAGTGTTGACAGTCACTAAAGAAATTGACACAGTCGATTTATTTGAGTAAAAAGGACAGAAGAAGGAACGACATAACTCGTCTCAAAGCCCGGCTGTAACGGAAGTTCTGTCTCAAGAGCTTTACGAAAGACGCTAATTTCGTTGATGTAGCGCGGAAAATGAGCCCAAAATATAGTTTTAACAGAAAACGGAATTGTAGACAAATCGATACTACCCTTAAAAACATTCGAGTCATCATATCCCCTAGTGGTATCACGACGATTGACGTTAAAAACCGCACCGCCACGGGGTTTATCCCAGCGTGACGGTACGGTAGGTAAAGGGGTATGTAACTGCAGAAGAAGCAAGCCTGTAAGCCGAGGTATACGTTCACCAAGAGTCAAAACCTCTCAATGCCTTGTGCTGCAAGGTTTCCCGGGAACACAAGTCAGATAGGCCTGGGTGAAATGTGCGATATCCCACTTATGCGTCCTTCAATTGATGCCTGAGTTACAGGCTACAAACGGAGGATGAGTTATATGCTGTTAGTCGATTGTCACAAAAAGTTTCTTTCGTATCTACGGCTTGAAAAAGATTACTCAAAAGAAACGGTGAAGAGTTATAGGATTGATTTTAACCACTTCTTAAAGTTCCTCGACAAGGAAAATGCTGAGCCAGAGCTTGAGAAAGTGACTACACCCATGATTCGAGATTTCATTACTTACATGGCACACGATCTAGGATTTCACCCAAACACGATTCGCCGGCGAATCCACAGTCTAAAGAGCTTCTTCAAATTCTGCATGACCCAGGAATACATCGAAAAAAACCCTACCCTCGCTGTATCAGTTCCAAAGAAACGACAAGCTCTACCCATCTATATTTCCCAGGACGATTTGATGCAGCTGATACAGGCACCGCTTGAGTATGGCGGTCAACGTACCCGAATCAGAGATTGGCTTATGTTACGGACCCTCGCACTAACAGGGCTGCGCCGCCAGGAGTTGCTCAATCTTCAGTGGAGGGATGTATGCTTGCGGGACAGTAATATCCTTGTGCGTAATGGAAAAGGGGACAAGGACCGACTCATTCCGATTCCGTCAGCCCTTGTTGATGATTTACGAATGTATAAAGATATGCGTGTTACAACTGACTATGCACCAGTATTTCCAAGTGTTAGTGGCAAGAGATTGGGTCCCAGACCTCTCAGTTCGATGTTCACTAAGTACGTCCACCTTGCCGGCCTCGATGGCAAACATTATAGCCCTCACAAGATACGGCATTCGTTTGCGACCTTTTTACTTCAGAAGAATGTCAGCTTGATCGAAATACAGGAGTTGTTAGGACACGCCGACATTACTTCGACTCGTATTTATCTGCACACCAACTCTAATCGCTTGAAAGACGCTGTGATGAGTAATCCTATTCTGGAACTTAACATGGAAAGCGGGTTTACTGCAGCTTTCTAAACGCAATCCTGTTCGATGCATGAAAGCGTAACGTTTTAACTCCACGGAATATCAAGTTCAAGGGCTGCATCGATTGCGTAGATACAGCCCTTTTGTTCTATCGTCTTGTAACAGTTCAAGGCGACAGAGGTTCTTAGTCATGATACAGCAAAGTGCAATCGTCTTCGAGTCTAGCCACAGTATCCCATAGCAAGCAATGCGATACGGGGCCAACCCTCGTGGAACCCTATTGACTACTTGCTACTCAGCGATTCTTCACTCCTTATCTTTCCGGAGTTCAATAAAATTCTGAACAGCTTCATCCGGTTTTTCGGAGATTAACCGGATGCATCCAGCTTCTATGGAGGTATCTTTTGTATACGTGGGGCAGAGGTACAAAATCATCCTCTGTATTCGTCATCTATGGACAGACTACTGGAAAACAACTCACTTAAAAGCTGAGGCTGTACAAACCTATAAACATCGACAAAATTAGAACTGTAATGGCCAATTGTCTTCGTCATATTTCCAAATCACGTCTACTCCTTCATCTTGTAGCCTTGCAACAGTTCTCCATTGATGAAGTTCCCTATTTGCAACCTTCTCCACGAAAATATCCCAGATGAGCGCCAGTCCTGTCTGGTGCAACATCTCTTCAAGAGATGTCCTTTCAATAAAAAGGCCCGTGTTATATCCTTCTAAAGCATTATCGAAGCAGATAACCTCCCCATCTGAGTTTACCCAATAACCCTCTCTTGTTTGTCTCAAGCTAAGCTGGTTAACAACAAACTCTGAGGGTATCAAGTAACGTATAGAGCCATCAATGGACTTATCATACCCCGTTCCCCAAAGATACTCCATTGTTGTCTCTTTCAATTCTCGTTCGGTTTCTTCATCGAGCTCAACGTCCAATTTTCTATCTACAAATACAGGATGCCAAAAATACTCTCTCGAAAACGCATTGTACTCTTCAGCCCAGTAATTACGATAGGAATAGTTATGCACTGCCTTACTCCTCGCATAATAATCTACTTTACCTTCTGGAACTAGTAATCCAGTTGCTTTCACAAATAGTTCCTTTTTGTCCTTGTAATCATCCTCATCCCTTCTTTCTTGCCACGAAATATAGGAACTCAACAACACAAACTCCTTCTCTGATTTCCTTATCAGTGTGATATCCTCAAGTGGTGGTATGCTTCTGTAATCATGAACCCACAGGTCCAAATTCTCTTCTGGAAGCCTGTACATCCCATTGTAGAAGTTGCGGGAGTTACCATTCTTCCTAATCAACATTGTCGGATCTATGTCTCGTACAAATGGATTCCAGGGCCCATTGAATGCAATTTCTTTATATGTCCTCTTTCCTGTTCCTGCCCGACGTGAATCATAGTCGATTTCACCCATTGTGTAATTATCAGATAATCTAGCTAGCAACTCATGAAAAGCTATCCACTGATATTTCTTTCCAATTCTCTCATTTGTATGTTCATGTCTATTGTCATTTTGTGTATATTCGGTATCGTATTCCCCGTGAAGTTCCACATTGTAACCAAGTTCAAATACTCTCTTCGTTGCAATATTGCTCAATGCTTGGGGGTCAAAATGGTTTTCCCATGACGAAACGACACTTTGAAAGACGTATCTTCCAAAATCCCCATACATTCCCGTTCCATACTCAGTCATCATCGACCTAAGAACGTTATTTTGACCCCAATATTTTTTCTTAAACCCTTCGGAATTGTAATCAAATTTATAGTGGTCAATATCCGCCAGTGTCGGAACGTATTCATACCACTCGCTCCTATAGGGCGGTCTCGCCTTCGCAATATCAACAGCACCATCCTCCATCCCTAAATGGAAGGAAAATTCCACGATCCCTCTTGCATAGTCTCTCAATAAGATATGGGGATAGGTCTGTTCCTTAGCAAAAATGGTTTTATAAACATACTTGCAAAGAATGTAAATATCTTCTTTGGATGTAGCTCTTAAAGCACACCCATACGCTGCACCATACAGCCTCTCGTATACATAAGGGTCATTCACTGCTTCAAAAGCTACCAATACGTCTATCAAAACCCCAATTCTGTCTTGAAGCAGACAAACTAAGGCCTTGGTTGCTGCATCTCTTAGTGGTCTGTTTGGACTCGTCAAAAACCACGAAATAATTATGGCTGATAGCCTTACCGATTCATCAGAAATATAAGTGCGATCTTCAGTTGTCCATGACCAATCAATGACCCTTTTGACACCTGTACTTTCTGAAAAGTGCGTACTGATGTATGGTGTCCACCACGCATCTCGTTCCGAAAGAGATTGTTTCATCAACATGCTATGTACTCGATCTGCATTGAAGAAATTTCTGGGGCTAGTTGCAGTAAGTATTATTGAATCCCAAAATTTATCGAAGGTGCCTTTTCTCCTCAATACTTCTTTGTTCACGTACGGCAGTACCTTCTCGCTGATGGTGTCCACCTTTCTCCAAATCAGACTACCAACAAAAGCTTCCACCACTGGATAAAAGGATTTACAATAAGGTGCTACCTCATATAGTTCCATCCCAATGGCCTCTGGCAGTTGAATAGTAAGTGCTTCGATAAGCCCCTTATTGATTTCACACGATCTTTCATCTTTCACATAACCATGTAACTCTTGCCCTTCTTGGAAGGATAGACCCGGGTTATCCTTAATTAAGTAGTGCTGCAGCAAATACGATACAGAAATGTGATCATCAAATCTTTCATAAGCAAAATAAACCCCAGTTACGTACTCTTGGCCATTGTAAAATAGGTTTTCAGTGATAACACCTTCATTGATAAGTTCATCAAGGAACCGTCGCCAATCACTTGTGTAGTCTCTAGTTTCATCACATACAAGTTTGTTTGCATCCTTATAAGGAACATAACCTAGTTTGCTTTCCATTTTCCTAGCAATCAGTGACATCACGGCGCTTCTCACTAAATTGATATTAGACGGATAGTCGAGCTTAGAGGCGGTACTTAACCTTTCATTGATGCTATTTACATAAAAATCCAAGATTTGAGATATCCCCTCCAACCCCTCGGGAATCACCGTAAGTCCTGAATTATACAGTCCTTCACAAAATATCTTTAGAAACAACGGGTTTTGAAATTCTGGATGGAGTAGTGGGACACTCGGTTGTTGAATGTTATAACTATCAAAAAACAGTTTTGAAGCTTCATACTCTACTTCCGCAAAGCCATAATGTGTGACCCTTATGGCAACGTCATTGGTAATAATATCAGAAGGTAAAAGCAGTGTTTCATAGGACGTTCTGACACTAATCACCAATCCTATCCATTTATATTTCCTGACAGTTCTTATAAACCCTCTGATATGCTCCGTCCAGAAAAACCTTCCTCGACCTTCATTTATGGCGTCGATCATAATCAATGCCCTTGAACCAATAGACTGAGCCTTCGCATTTATTGCTCCTAAAAACTCCTCTTCGTTCATATCTACTCTAAGTTGGTTGTTCAGAATTTGTGTCCATGGGTTGTCATCGTTGGTGAAATGCTGTCCCAAGAGTAGAATGGTTGGTATTCCCAACTCAGCCTTATGTTTTGCCACGTCTGCGAGCATATGCGACTTTCCAATCCCCGCTTCACCTTTCAATATCATTATCGGTGTGTTGGCAAGTAAGGAACTTGGTCCGGTCAGAAAATCGTAAAGCTCCGTTAAAGCAACTTCCAACTGCCTTAACGAATATAGCTCCGAGTTGAATTGATTACTTTCCAACGAATGCATATTCCCTTTGTTATCTTGGTTCGCCTTGCCTTCTTTGCCTCTATTTTTGTAGTAATATTCAACACAAATTCCGACTGAATCACTCATCTTAAGACAAATATTCGCCATTTTCGTTAATGGAACATCATTCATTTCGCTTAAGACAATGCCATCAAAGGCTTCCCTAAGAGTTTTTGAAGCGTCAGAAATGGCCTCAGCCGCCGACCTTAGGGTGTCTTCCCTCACTCCATTCACTATACTCTTAATATCCTTTTGAACTTGACGATACAGATGTTCAAATTGCTCACAGAAGGTCTGCTCTCTGGTAATCCCGTCAAAAGTCCTTGATAGATCCAACTCGAAGTTCAGCTTAGGGGTGTACCTTTTGCCTAGTGAATCAATGCTCACATCTAATCTGTCTCTAAACCATCCCTCGGAAAAGTCCTCAGCAGCAAACCAGAAAAACCTTGTACCAACATGCTTTTCTTGAGAGAGTCTTGAAAGCAATTCAGAGCTGCCCCAAAACTCGAATTCAATGTGTCTACCCTGAGCAGCAGCATGTTCTGTCCACGTTTGGACGTGTTTATTCCACTTATCCATAAACCACTTTTCGTTATCAATTCTTGGGTCCTGCCTGTCCAACGGAATACAAATGTAGTATTTCACCAAGCTCGAGTGCGTCCGAAATGCAGTCTTGAAAGACTTGTCCAATTGTTTCCACTGAGAATCTCCCATTGAATCAAAGTATTTAGCTTGCCAACCATATTCTTTACCATTCTTTAATCGACAGTATGCTTCTACACCCCCATCCGGTGCTCCCACTCTTATAAACGAGATTTTTCCCCTGATTTCCTCTCCACGAGCGATTTGACATACCAGCTCTTCAAACGCATTATTTTGTGAATTATTATAACTTCTTATGTTTCTCCAACTAAATTGCGTAATTGGTATCACCCTCATTTCGAACAAGGAGTACGGGCTATGAATCCCAAAAGGTCCAGACAACGTCTGCTGTACCCTCACGTTCCAGATACAGTCAATTGCACACCGACTAGCCGGACCCTGGCTAACCACTTATCTAGGTCTTCGTCAAGGAAGAGATCGCATGACTATAATTTATCAGAAGTGCTATTAGTAAAAAAGTTCCTATAAATATCACGAGCATTGGTGTAAGAGTCTTAGCAGTGTTTCTCCGAACCGACTACAACAAGACGAAGCGTTCACAACCTTGACAAACCCTAGAATATTCTGGGCAACTAGTCCTCCAGCATACAAATACTTCTGCATCTTCCACATCTCAAAGATACAAAAAATGCAGCGTTCGGATATGCTTGCGCTTCGATTATTTCTTGCAGATCCTAATCGAAGTATGTGTCATTAACGCCTCCTTATTCGCCAAATAGATTGGATACGCTTCCCAGTAACGGGTCAAACGGAAAATTATCCAAGCGACCAATCGACCTCATTCATCCTGATGTATAATGAAACCACGAAAGATTTCGGACGATTGTGTTCGTCAAGCAAAAAGTTGACCCACCTCGGCGTGGTCAACTATTAGATTAGCGAACACAGACGATCCCTATATACCACGTGAATCTTTATAATCTAAGGTGGTTTTGCAAATGTTTGTACCGATGAATGAAGCAAAAAAATATCAGTTCAAACCCTATGAAGAGTGCCCTTGTGAGAGTGGACAGAAATACAAGTTCTGTTGCTACGCTAAAAGCAGAAATTCTAAAGTTGATTTCAGAGACTATAGCGCTACTCGGATTACTGCGGAAGGGCGCAGATTATTAAAAGATACTGAGTTTAAAATGTGCTTTGCGTTTGACACATCTGAGTGCAGCAAGGACTTAATTGGCGCCCACTCAATCCAAAACAATGGGGTATTAGACAAGATCTCCGTAGAAAATCATGTTTACGCCTTGAGTTCGGAAATTGATCAAAACACAATGTATCCTCAATTGGAATTTACGCCTATCGGTAAAAACCAGGCTAGTATATTTTCGGGGTTTTGTAAAAAGCATGATGAAGATTACTTTAAATGCATTGAAGACAAGGATTACGAAGGAACACTTGAACAAAATTATTGGTTTGGGTTTAGAGCCTTATGTTTTGAACTGCACAGAAAATTAAGGCTGAAGAAGAGCTTTGCTAATTTTTTCAAAAAATACCCCGGAGCCACTAGGACACCTTCCATTTATACAGAGTATTACAACACTAAACTTAGCATTAGGGACTCATGGACAGAGTATGAAAGATTCAAGAGTGCGTATGCTAAGAAATCCTTCAATAACTTGGAATCCATTGTTAAAGTGGTGCCATTTACAGTTGGATTTACAGCTACAACTTCTGTGGGTGTAGGTATGGACATGGAAGGCAACCTAGCAGCAGACATTTATAATTACAATGACAAGCATTTCATCCCTAACTTATACGTTTCTGTTATTCCTAAAGAAAACATGACGCTTATCATTATTTCAAGGTTTCACGAAGATAACTGCTATAAAAATATCCTATCGCAATTAAATGGTAACGAAAATGATGAGAAACTATTTCGTTATATTAGCTTTTGCTTAGCCGAATACAGTGAGAATGTCTACTTCTCTCCTGCTGTAATTGATTCTTTGAGTGAGGCCAACAAGAGGAAAATAAAGACTGCCTTCATGGGAGTATTAAGTCCAACACCTGAACTAAGACTTCGTAATCTTTATGCGACGACATCGTTGAATCTGTTCGACTTAAAACTGTAATACTCCCGCTTAAGCCGGTAAACAAGTGATTTTTTGGAAGTTTCATCTTACCGGGACATGATCCAACCCCGTGATAGAATCTCCCACACTGTCTTACCACCTAATTCACGTGGCATCTTGACTGTCCTCACGAAAATGTGCCCACGTCCTCTAATTGTCCTTGACACTATTCCTCCCAGATCAACGTTTAAGAGCTCGCTCACTGCAAGTCCCGAATTGATTCCGAGAACAAACAGTACATAAGACCGCAAACTACTAGCTCGCAAAATTTTCCTTATGGGTTCACTCTGTGTGCGGTCACGAATGAGTTGGACTAATTCCATCAGAAAGCCTCCCTTATACGAAAGATATATAACATCATCTCAAAGACTAGTTTTGTTTCATTGAATAATAGCAGCAGTAAACCCTAGACATGAACATCGCCTGAAATCCCAAGAGAGGCACAGGAACACAGTGATTTGGCAAATGATACACAATTCTATTGTGTATCATTGAACTCCACTGTTTCTCTATCACCGAAATACGAACTTGCTATCTGCCTCTAATCTTGTTTAGAATTTGACAAAATGGCATCGTCGTAGTAATCTATAAATGTAAAGTTCGATAGTAGTATAATGGTTATATTTGTGCGTTGAAGTACAGTGATTATCTTGTTAAACTGGCCTCATTCTATCGGATGGAGGTCTATTTGTGATTATACATCAGGTTGTCCGTATGAAGGAAACTGGAAGAGTCGTCTATTCAACTCACACCCCCTGCTCCATGATCTTTCCCCTGGTCGTAGTTCGTACCGTCGAAGTAGCTCTGGGATTTCAACGAATACGAGACAAAAAAAAGATATCCTCTATTTCCCGGTATTTACGTCAGCCCTTCACGCCCCTACCCGAGCTTACGATGGTTTGTGACGGTGAAGTTGAATTTATTCCCTACGATTCGAGATATCCCGACTATGGAGCGCTTCATGTATCGGCACTGGAGTTGCTTGATGGGCAGCACCGTCTGTTTGGTGCAGAGCTCTTGTACCGAAGGTCAAAACATAGCTACGATACAATGCTAAGAATGAAAGTCTACCACAATCTCACTCACGATGAAAGGATACAGGTGTTTTGTGACCTCAACGAGTATGCGACTAAACTACCACAGAGCCACATTCGACTTCTGAGGGACAAATCGTTCGCAACACTTGAATCCATAAGACTGGAACAAAGTGAAAATTCACCTCTCAATGGTCTTATTGCTCTAGATGGAAAACGGGGCAAGGCGTTTGGAAAATTTATTACCCTTGAATCCTTTGCTCGGGCTATTGAGGAGATTTGTAAATCACCTAAACTTGGTGCATTACAATCCGAAAAGCGTTCAGAACTCATAGAGATGTTTTTCACATATGTGTTTTCAGAGCTAAGCGACTTTTTAACACCTGAGTATCGACTTCTCAATTCTTACGGGGTTGCATTCCTTGGTGCTGTAGGCAGGGAATACATGCAAGAGTGTCTTAGAAACGGGGAACTGGACTCTGACCGTTTTCAGGGTCTTATCACTCTCCTGCGTCGGCATGAGTGGAGCAAGGAAAAAGGAGTGACAGGTATGGTTTCTGGTCATCAGCATGCACAAAAGTTTCTTCGTGACGTGGTGTTCCGGGTAAATGCGGCCGGCTAAGCCACTAACAGGCGCAAAATATGGGTTCTGTGTTGGGAACTTAGAGACCTTTCCTACGGGTTGCTGAGACAGTCATTTAAAAAGGCAATCAAGCCCCTGTAGAGAACAGTGGCTTGATTGATCGAAAGGGATACTTGTGTGTTGCCTCTTGGTAAACGTCATAGATCAACATCCTTGTGCCTTCCCACCAGTTTAGCTTCTTCTCTCTCAAGACAAGAGAGGTAAGCAGTACCACTAATCTCGATCATCGGGGTACCATGAAATAGTTTAGAAAGGGTATCGAATCGCAATGATGTTCGAACTCCAGGACATCGGCCGGCGGCCACGTCTACTAGAATAAAGAGTGCTAGTACGACCAAGATCTATTGCCATCATTATCGAGATCACGTCCTTTAAGCCCACATTGCCAATACACTACTTACCAGAGACGGACAGCATCTCTCCAGCCACTTTTCCTAGCAAAACGGTCAATCCGTGTTCAAACTCCAGCGATTCATCATCTGTCCCGGTAGTAGCGTGACACAATTCATGCAGCAAGGTTCCCGCAAAGTCATGTAACGTGGCCAACTGGTCTCTTCGAATAACGATCATCTCTCTTGCGGGGTCCCACAGACCCAGAGCCTGATTGTGGTCATAGCTGTTCATTCGCATCGTCTCAGAGATTTTGATAGCTTTAACTCTCTTTGCGTTACGTCCAACAACTTTGACGAGTCTATCTCTGTATGCAAATACAGCCTGCTCCTTCTTGGATAAAGCTTCTGGTTCAATGAAATTGAACTGGAAACTATCGTTCCACTGATTACGATATTCCCCTAAATCAATAATGGGGTTACCTTCAAAGTCACGAATCCTTCCAAACTTCGCTGCAATATCCTCCGGTACAATGATGATACGTTTTCCGTCGTCTTCTGCGTGTGATACCAGGGAACCACCGGTTCGAAGGTCTTCAGAAGTAAGAAATATCACATTGTCTGTGGAGTTAAGAATTTTACAGGCATGCAAAGCAACATCGGTCCAGTCTAACTCGTCGTGCATAGTTCCTCGCTGAAAGTTTTGCAAGTCGTTTGCGAGGTCATCGGCAACTGACGATGAACTACAGGCTAACAGAATCGACTTTACCCGATCCGTGTAGGCGGAACGTCCGACATTCGTTCTCTCTCGATTCAACGCCTTTCGCAGCTTGGCGGACGGTGAGGTAACATTGTACGAAAATAAGAAATTATCCTCTTCAGCGATACACAAGCCATTTACGTATATCCTCCCCTTCAGCCTTGGCTGTCTACGAATCACGCTACCTTTGGAAGTTGTCTCCAGAACTTCTTCTTCGCTAAACTGGAGAAAATATGACTTGGCAGTCTCGATGTCAGTGTCTTTTACTCCATCCATAACAAAGTCCGTTCCTATAAATGCTTTGTCAGACGGTGCTGAAATGTATGCGTGCAGCGTGGCGACGTCGGAAAACCCATGCTTGCCTGCTTTAGCAACTGTGATATCCCCATGCTTTGAGAAAATTGAAATTTTGACCTTGTGACGGTCAAAGGTAGCGAAAGCATCCTTCAGTCCAAATCCAAATTTACCAATCACAATATCTTTATTCTTCAACTTTTCCTTGTTCTCGTTCTGTGTTAAATGCTCATATTTGAGTCCTCGTCCAAAGTCACGAAGGTGCCATTTTCCTTGGTCGTCTTTGAAAATCTCTGGTGGTTGTGTCTTGGTTAAAACTTGCTCGTCCAATGCATTCGCAAGTATCTCACGAACAGCGTACGCAACCGACCAATGTTCAAGAACCTTCTCAATATTCAGGTCAAATAACCGTGCTTCCCCTGACATAGCCCCACCCCCATGTGGTTAATTCTACCACGAGATGGAAATTCAAATCTATTCCAGTAGGGAAATAGTCGACCTAACGTGCACTTTAACCACCACCGGATTATGTAGCGGGGACTGCCAGTGCGGTCCCCAAATTATCATTGCACCTTCCAAGTCAATGCTCGTACATGACTGTCAATCTGCGGTCGCACCAGGTCAATTACGTTTTGTCTTGTCGACCGATATGTTCTCACGACCTCATCCCAGGCAGCGTCGATGTTAAACCGATTGCCATCAACTACGATTGTCCATGCGAGTTCCGCATTTAACGGTATCTCGATCTTGTTCTCTCTGCAGTACAAATACCCAATGTCTGAAGGATATCCATCTCTCAGACCCTGTACGTAGGCCGTCAACTCCCTGGATGACCAATACTTAATAGTGCCTAACTCGGCCGCTACTAGCGTCATTTCCCAATCCTTCAGCCCTTCCTCACGGCTGCCAACATAATACACCACTACGCCATCGGAGAGAACAGCACTCTCCAGGTGATCAAATGAGCAACCATCTTTCAGTAGCGAGTCTCTCAAAAACTGACTATTTGTTAAACCCCGAATGGGAACAAAACCGGTCGGGCCAAGTGGGCAGTTGCCACCGACATCACTGTGTCTATGCATACGTGTGTACTGTGCGGGTGTTCCTGCAATCTCAAAAGCCTCTTGTAATGCTCCTTCCCACAAACGGCGGAATTCAGGGTCCATCCACTGTGAATGCCGATCCTTTCTATCCGTGTGTTTTCCGAACCAAATAACGTTTTCCACGCCTTCCAGCGTAGGAACTGGCCCTCTGGTTGAACTCATGATCAAATCCCCTTCTATTCGGCCTGTCGCCGTTGATGCCAGACAGCCTATAAAAGGTTGTCCCGATAATGCAAGCATCTGGGGAGTGTTTCTTGCTAACAGGCGCACTATTTCATACTCATTCACACAGGCAGAATAGTCCTTAGACTTAGATAAACCGTGGTACTCACGGCATGAAAACTGTGCGAGACAGTCCTATTCCATGAAAACTCCGTGCTCTAGTTCACTGTTTGAATCAATAACCGGAATGGGTTGGTCACAGATTAGTAAAAATCCGCCAAGAAATTGGACAGGATTGCCGTGAGACTCAGTGGAAGATTTCGCACAGGTATTTTCTCCAACCAACAGGATATTCAAAGCGATATAGGGAGGGGCTTTAACATGCCCATAAGTCTATTCAAGGATGGTCATCAGAAGTTCGAAGACCGCTGCATCCCATTGGTAGAGGCGATTGAATGCGATTTCGGTTTTGATGAAATTAGGTTGCCAGATATGAGCCAGGTGAAAGAGGCCAGCGAATTATTGGGAATTAACCCCCTACTTCTGTTTGTTCAAGGCTCGAAACACATGCCCTATTTTTATTATCACGATCATGTGATGTGTAACCTGAGAGCATTACAAACGGACTATCTCAAACACATAGAGGCTGACGTATTCATCAAAACCTCACATGCATCCATGACACAGTCTCTTCAAACGAGCGACTTTGAACGAGCCTTTCTCCGGATGAACAAACGACACCTGTTCGATTCTTATCAGGAACTGTTTGACGTGATCCCGGATCATCTTAAGTTTGATGTTTTCATCGATGCTTACCAGATGTCGGAATACGGGTTCAGTCAGATCAATCAAGAAGCAGTAAAAGAGGTCGCCACCTACTGTGCGTACTCCCACGTAAAACAGATAACGAGGAAAAAGCTTAAGTCGAAGACGCAACGAGGGGGCTTCATTACCTTATATCGTGGCGCAGGAGACCTTTCATCTCCGTTAAACGAGGCATATTCATGGACGACAGACAAAAAAGTCGCTTTGTTTTTCGCAAATCGCTTTGGAAAAGGCCGTCTCTACCGTGCCAAAGTACACATCTCAAACGTGCTGGCTTATCTTACGGATAGAGATGAGAGCGAAGTGCTGGTACTGCCAGAAGATCTGATACATTTTGAAGAATTGATATAGGGTCAATTTGAAGCTACAACTTTACTCCATTCCTTAAGCGCAGCTTTGCGGCTGCCATTGTAGTATACTGCGATGCCTTCTCTCACCTTTACACTGTGTAGGTGGGCGCAGCCTTTTCCTAAAATTGCGTCTCTCAGCAATCGGCTGTTCAGATGTCCCGAGACGGGAAACAGATGCCTGATAGCATCTGATGGTGCATTACCAATATCACTTCCTTGCTTCATTTGTCGGTATTGCTTTGGATTCTCTGCGACTTCAAATGCCTCCCGCAGTCGTTTTATCCAAACGGCATAAAATTGCATGTCCATCCACTGTGTATGCCGAGTCCTGTTGTCCTTGCTCTGGCCAAACCACACTACGTTTTTCAGTTCTGCCAGTGTCCCCACTGGTTGTTTCCCTGACTCCATCATCAAATCCCCTCTCGGCCTAATGCCGTTGATGTGTGACAGCCTACAAAGGGTTGATCGGATAGTGCAAGTCACAGGAAACAGTTTTCTTTACTATTTTCAAAATACGGTCAGATTCTCCTGAACGGCATGTCGTTTAATGCAGATTTGAGACATACTGCTGCTGAAGGAGTTTGATAATATCGAGCAAAATCGCATCGTTCGACGAATTGATACCTTGGGACGAGTGGTTCTTCCAACGGAAATGAGGAAAACTTTGGGAATTATTGAAAAAGACGATATAGAAATCTTCATGGAAGAAGAAAGCATCGTGATTGCATCATATTCTGCCGTGTGTCTGTTTTGCGGGTTTTCCGAGGAACTAATAGACATGAAGGGAGGGCCTGTATGCACACATTGTGCACATGAACTCCAATCCTGGGGAGTATGAGAACTTGTACACTATATCAGAACTGAGTCTTATCCGGTGAAAGAGGAGTTTAGCATCTGGATGTTTAATTGAAATAAGTTAGATTTTCTCAGAAAGGAGTCGCATATGACTCTTGCAGAACTGCATGGAAAACTAACAGCTCAAGAAGAATCCGAAGACCTGTTAACGTCGGATGTCTTCGGAACGTTCAAGTACGTCAGTCCAGGTAGAGGGTAGTGTCAAGAAGTTTGTGTAATTTCTTTTCAGTAGGGTTATCCATCGAAGATGGATAACATCATTATTTGGTTTGTTTTGGTAGGTGGGGGGTACCCCCCACCGAAAATTAGAACTTTATCCCTCTTGGATTGAATATTCAGAACTAATATCCTTGTTGAATTGCTGGACTGTCTCGGAATTATTTTGGATAATTATTCCTTGTCGAGAGTCTCGGAGACAGCTGGGTAACGCTCTTCATACATTCGCTGTAGCCCGGCTTTTGTTTCCTCATCGCCAAAGCCTCGGATGACCCTGGTACTCCATTTCTCGTTGTACGCTGTGACCTCCAGATAGATAATTTTCTCAGCAGCGTCCATATTTGTTAAGCTGTTCATCGGTCTAAAACGTTTGCGAAGTTCTTTGTTCGTCCGCTCGATGGCATTTGAAGTATAGATTGCGTGACGAATCAGCTTCGGATATTTGTAAAACGTCAGGAGCGTTGAAAGTTGGCCTTCCCAGGACTGAATTTCTTTCGAATACTTTTTCCCCCACTTATCTTTGACGGTGTCGAACGCAGCTACGGCCAAGTCCTTGTCTGGTGCGGTGTACACCGTTTTGAGATCACTGAGAAATTCCGTCTTGTCACCGACTCGGATTTTTGGGAAGGTACTTCGCACTTTATGTACGACGCAGTGCTGAACGTCAGCCTTTGAATAGATTTCTCGAAAGGCTTCTTCGAGACCAGGGAGCCCATCAAATACACCCAGTAACACTTCGTGTACTCCACGGTTGTATAGGTCCTTGAGCACGTCCTTCCAACCGTTGGCACTTTCTTTGCCGCCCACGTAGAAGCCGAGTATTTGTCGGTATCCGTCTTCGTTGATACCCATCGCCAGGTAGACGACTTCGCTGTCCACCGTAGTACGTTTTAACTTGATGTAGATGCCATCTAGGTAGATGACCGAATAACGCTTTTCTAACGGACGCTGCTGCCATTCTTCTACATCTTCCAAAACGGTCTTTGTGATATTACTGATGGTCGTTGGCGAGTACTCTGTGCCAAACATCCCTTCGATAAATTTCGCGACATCCCGGGTACTCATACCGCCTTTATACATGTGAATGACAGCCTCTTCTAGCCAACCTTCCCGGCGTTGGTATGGCTCAAACAACTGAGTCTGAAAGGCGTCCTTACGGTCTCGGGGAACCTGTAGGTCCTCTATCTCGCCATACCGCGTTTGTAAGGAGCGACCATAGTAACCATTTCTACTCGGGCGGCGCCCCTCATACTCCACATTCAGGAAATGCTCAATTTCTTCTCGCATGATAAACTCGAGTTTTTCCTTAACAAAGCCTTTCACGAGATTTTCCATTAGATCTCCAATACTCTGTTCATGTACACTATCCATAGGTAGGGCTTCCTTTCTGGTGATGTCGCAATCCCGAGGATACCCTACCTTTTTGTTATCTGAGAAGGATCCAAATTCTCCTACACAAACAATTTTACTTCATCAGGTAGAGGCCTTATTCCATTCCTCAGAACTAGTAAAAATCTCCTCGGAGAAAGTTTCAGAGAGAACGGCCCTATTGCTGATGCCGAGTATTTGTTCTGGCCGAAGACTACAGGGTTTCACCGGGAACCGGATGTATTGTGCATTCTTACTGCGCAGGATGGAACCATTACGACAATCATGGTCGAGTGTAAATACACGTCGCCAAAGAGTAATAGTTTGGACAGACATTCGTGGTCACATGGGGATCAGTTGGCCGAGCAATACTACGATTTGGTGACGAATCGTCTTAATGTTAGTGATGCCAACTATAAGAAAATCTCTTCCTCAGAGCGAAAGTATCTCTTTTATGTAACCGCTCACTATGCGCTTCCCAGGGCTGACATCCAAGAATCTGCTGAACTTCTTCGAAACAAAGGCGTGAATGAATCCTACAATTGCCTTTTTTGGACTTCTTGGAGAAAAGTTAGTTCCATCATCGAACCCCAAATAGCAGATTCGGAAACCGATACTATGACAGTTCGGCTACTAACCGACCTACGGTTGCTACTTCACAGGAAGAGACTCGTTCCCTTTCAGGGATTTAAGGCAGTCGATTCATTCGACGCTGATGGACTAAACCGGCCATTCTTTTGGCGCCAAGCAGGGGCAGAATTTTAAGGATGAGGAGATGCGTCTTTGATAACAGGAAAAAGAATGAAGGAAATCTATATGGCGATGACTGCAATTTGTGAGGAAGTATCCATGCTTCTCAACTCGATAAACGATCAGCTTGTTGAGCTGGGCTATGCGGCAAACGGTACTGGAGTCATGTGGGACCGCTCAAATAGTTGGCATGGCCCTAGATTCTGGATGCCATATTTCCAACAGAAGATATGGATCGGCTCGCAGCGGAAAAACGAAGGGATTGGCGTCAACATCTTATTTGACTATGCAGACTTTAATAACCAGTATCCCGCCATCACCTGTGCCTATCTTAAGGCAGAAAATGAAAGTTCATTCCATAGGTGTATACCGTTGTTTAACGCTGGGTATGGAGCTGAATCTGATTATAGGGAGAACCTCCATACTAAGTCGTACCACAACATCGACGACGGCGTGGAAATGTGGTACTACTTCCTGCCGCTCGAGACTGTAAGTAGAGAAGAAAAAGTGCTCGAATACATCATTGAACCTCTCCATCAACGCTTTCAGTCACAGGGAAATAACACGGCCAAAATCAAATCTCTAGGCGACGTGGTTAAAACTGTTGAAGAGATTGTTGAGGGAGATTAAGTCTACTCATTGGCGAACCGGTGGCCACCTATTAAATCCGCCTTGAAATTCCCGCAAGTATTTCTGCACTTCCCCTCATGGCTTAGACATGGATGCGATCGACCTGCTCACAACTTCTCTGAGTTCTGCTTCCTTGAAATTCTTGATATTTATCCACCCCCGAGCATCCGTTAAATAGTCTTCCATGTACCGTCCACATACGAAACCGTTGCCACTGTGATACAATTCACGGGCGACGGTTCTGCCCGGTTTCTTACTGCCAGAGAAGGTGAAATTCACGAAACGACCGTTGCTTATCGATTCCTCACGCAGTTCAGGAAACGACCTCAGTATCTCACGCTTGTGTTCAAAGGAAAGCATTTATGTCCCCTCTCTCACATTGGGATTATCTTGAAGCAGCAACATGTCTAGCGCATACTGCCCTTGTGGTGAACACATGATCAAGTGTTATCTATCTTTTAGTTTATTCTGTCGCAAGATGTCAATCCCACTCCACACTGAATTCGGCGTATTGTTCCGCTCTAGTTTCTAACTCATTGTCGATCCATGCTTGGATACCATCTAGGAACGACTTTACTGTCTCAATTTTCCTTGATAACGATGTATACCCAATCAGTTTCGTTGTATCCGTACGGAAAAACTTACCCTCAGTGCTTTTTATATAGCGGAATGCTTGCCCGGATTTATCCAATCTATGTAGATCAACAATTGTCCGACGTACTTCTTTTAGAGATTCTCGGTCGGACGTTGGCCATTGGGCAGAAATCCACTTCCACAGGTCTACGTAAAGGTGAGTATCTAACCCGTGTCCCTCTAGGATTCTTGGATCTACTTCCTCACCATCAACATCTTTCCACTTCAAATAGATGTCCTTTAGGGAGAGTTCAACATAGTGTCTAAACAGATAAAGTGACGGGTATAACCAAGTATCCCTTTCATTTTCTTCGTGAGCATGGCTGGCGAGATAAAGCGCAGCAGAACCATATCCTTCAATCATGGCCCATGATTCATGACCAATGTCTCCTCCAAAATATGCATTTGAAACGCCGGGATCAGAATCAACGATCACATTCTTGTTTCCTTTCTGTTTCTTATCCATTAGGTGTCGTCCTTTCAACACAAATCTAGCTTCCTTGCCAAAAGACTGAAATCCATTTTAATTATACAATATATCCCTAAAGAAGGAAGCGGTTGAAAGGCAGGCTGGTCGACTTAAACAATCCGTATGACAATCTGGTTTAAGTCTCTTTAGTTTCAAAGTGAAAGAGAGGTGGCCTCTTAGGAGCGATTCTTACTTGTAACACTAGTAGCGGGCAAACAGTACACCACTAAGCGGACTGTGAGTGAAAGCTATCAGCCAAAAGAACGTCGTCATCAATATTTGTGAGATATTACTGGCGAGAAGATCGTCGGAAATATCATTGTCATTCCTTCGACAAAGTCTATCTGCCCATTTGAGAGATGGCGAATTGTAGCAAGCTGAAGTTCACAAGAATTAACCTCCAATTTTCAGTCACAAGTTACATTTAGGGGTCGAGCACTGTCTCTGCCTTACTACCATTGCAAGTCCCCCTCTTCACAACAGATCCCGGGTTTAGGTTCTTAATCAATTTGAGAAATAAGGTTCCAGCGGAATCTCAATTTAAGGAGTAATTTACCTTGTGCATTTTCTTGCATGAGATGAGAGAAGCACGAAACCCTAAAAATCGACAAAAGGTTTATACTAGAGAGTACCTAAGTATAAAATTTACATAGTTTCCTGTTGTAATTTAGGTAGGGAAGGAGATGGGTTGATGGATCCAATCGACTACTATGAGCAAAGGATTTTGGAATTACTCTCTCATACTCGTCTGTCATTTTTGATAGGTGCCGGCTGTAGCAGGTGTGCAGGACTACCTCTAATGGGTCAGCTAACAGACGAGGTTTACAGCACACTAACTGACAAGGAAGAGAATAATCAGAACAATTTGCCCTTAAAGCTACTTACCGAGATTAAAAGACGATATGAATCCGCTCATAATGCCACAATTGAAGACTATTTAAGTGAACTCCAGGATATCGATGCCATACTTGAAAGGCAAGAAGCCCGAGGAGTCACGGATACCGTTTACCCACCTGGGTATGGACCTTATACACGACAGCATACTCAACAGGCTCTTAGGTTAATTAAGACGAAAGTTCGTGATGTCTTATCTAAGGAAATTTCGAGCATACGACACCATCGAACTTTCTGTCGTGCGATACAGTATCAATTAAGGGACGGAAGAAATGCCCATCCAGTTAATTATTTCATATTAAACTACGACACTTTGATTGAAGATGCTCTCGCACTAGAAGGAATAGCGTTTAGCGACGGCTTCGTTGGAGGCGCCACAGCGTGGTGGGATCCTACCCCGTTAAATGGCGAAGAGTTTGACTTGGTGGGACGTCGGGGACTAGAAGCTAGAGTCCTAAAATTACACGGGTCGATTGACTGGGTCAAAACGCAAGAGCACGACTTTCCCATGCGACTACGGAATACACTACCTCATGATGAAATTATAGGAAGTGGAGAGTCAGTCGTCATTTACCCGGCATCAGCAAAATACAGGGAAGCACAATATGATCCCTTTTCACGAATGATGATCAGTTTTCGGCATTCCTTATCATCGCAAATGGATCAAGTTCTCGCAATTTTAGGATATAGCTTTGGCGATGCTCACATAAACGCTGATATCATTGACGCCATTAAGCGTAGCCAAGGCGGTCTCTCATTAGCAGTGTTTTTAGGACTCGATGAATTACCTCCACCCCTACGTTCCTGGATAAATGACCCCCTACTTCAGCCTAAGGTCATCATATTTGGCAAAAAGCGTGTTTGGGAAAATGGATCGGTCGTTTTCGAATCGGAAAGTGAGTTGGAATGGTATAAGTTCGAAGTTCTAGCAACTATGCTGTCAAAGGAGACAAACTAATGGCGTATGCGAGACCTGAAAGCAAACTAAGGATTGGGTCTATTCTCGAAGTGGATGGTACACATGTAATTGCCGAACTCGATAGCAATATTGATGAGTTGACAAGAGTTCATAACGCACATGTTTATTCAATAGGACAGTACGGGTCAATACTGAAGATATACTTTGGAGAACGCATTCTCTTTATGTTCGTCTCTAGGCTTAGGTTAAAAACAGAATTAGAAGGAGAACGGGGTAGCTATACACCCAAAGCTGATGACTCTCGTATTTTGGAAGCTGACTTGTTTGGTGAAGGTGTGTGGGCTACTGACGATTCAGGCAAGTACGCTCTGAAGTTTGAACGGGGAGTAAGTACCTACCCTTTACCCCAACAAAGCGTTTACCTCACAACGAGCACGGAATTAAAAGATATTTACCGCTCAACCAATTCTGAGGATGCCATTCCAATTGGAACGTATGTCGGATCCGCTTCAGTTCAATGTTTTGCAAGCATTGATGATTTGTTTGGAAAGCACTCCGCAATTCTAGGGTCCACGGGTTCGGGCAAGTCTGCGGCTGTTTCTGTATTACTGCATGCAGTGCAAAATTTCCGGATATCAGAAGGAATCGACTGGCACCCCCACATCATAATTTTAGACCCACACGATGAATATTCAACTGCTTTTCCTAACGCAGCGAGGCTAGTGTCTGACGAAGGAAGCCTGCATATTCCATATTGGTTGTTAAATTTGCAAGAACTATTAGATTTATTTATAGGTAAGACTGAATTTCAAGCTACATCCCAAACTAACATCTTAAAAAATGCTATCCAGAAATCCAGAGTGGACGGGACCACGAATCTTAACATCGATAAGACGAAAATCAGCGTAGACTCACCGGTTCCATTCTCACTTGAGACTCTAATTCAATACATAAAGGATGACATGCCGCCACAGCCGTCGAAACAAGATAAACATCAGTCGCTTTTGAACAAGATTGATGCCCTACGACGAGATTCAAGACTCAGTTTCTTAATGAACGAATGGAGTAGTGAGTCCGATGAAATATCGGTCATCCTATCTCAATTCATTAACCGTGACGATCCCATGCGAATTGTCGATTTATCAGGAATACCAAGCGACGTTGGGGGAATCATCGCTGCTGTCATTTCACGACTCTTGTTCATGTATAAATTGTGGCAAAAACCGGACGAACGAAAGGGTGACCCGGTACTCATCGTCTGTGAAGAAGCACATCGCTACGTGCCCAATAGAGGGGAAGCAGAATACACAGCGGCTCAAGACGCCATTCGACGCATTGCAAAAGAAGGGAGAAAGTACGGGCTTGGACTGTTATTAGTGTCACAGCGCCCCAGTGAATTAGAGGCCACCGTGCTTTCCCAATGCAACACCTGGCTTGTGCTTCGCTTGACCAACTCTGAAGACCAAGCTCATGTTATTCGCTTTCTTCCAGATTCGTTGCGTTCTCTCACCAAAGTCTTACCTGGGCTCAGACGCAGAGAAGCTATTTTTGTCGGACAAGCTGCACCCGTGCCAGCAAGAATATTGATGGATGACTTAGAATCCTGGAAACTGCCTCGGTCACAGGACATATCGTTCTTGGAGGGCTGGAGAAGTGACCCTGTTGACGGAGGAGATTTAGATAGTGTTATTGAACGATGGCGCTATCAGGTTCGAACAGAGTTAGAGGGAGGTTCCCCCGGTGAATAAAACACGGTGTGCTCTGTTAACTACACGTAAAATCTCACTGACAATGAGAAGTTAAAAAACAGGAGTGGATTACGATGCGTATCACTAGAATCTTCGCACGTCATTTCTTATCATTCGGCGACAGTTTCGAATTTACATTTCAATCACAAAAAGGAACAGTTCTAGTTGGGCCGAACGGTCACGGAAAATCAAACGTTTTACGCCTCTTGAAAACACTGCTAGACGTCCTTGAGAGTCGTTACCTTAATTTAGAAGAACCTGCCCTATATGCATCACGCTATGCAGACTTCGGCAAGGAAATTCGTTCATATGAGATCGGATTTGACTTTGCGCTACACTCAGCAACCGAAAGAGATTTGTTACAAAAGTTTATAAGAGACCTCATTTCTTTCCCGAACTATGAGGTGTTTCGTAGAATTTGTGTTGACTCTAATGAAAAAAATGTAGAACCGATACCAGAACGACGTATCGCCGTCCAAAATTTCTTACTTAATTATCTTGAAATTCCTGAAGACTTTTGTCTGGACAATGGGACACTACGTTATAGAGTAGAGCCGTCTGACCCCCACAATTCTCGCTTGGATATCGAATTCCCCGATATGGGTCTAATTATTCCGTTACGAGATGGGATACTGATCCCTAAAGTCAACAACGGATCTTATTCCGGAAAGCCGCTTTCACAGGTCTACTTTGAGTCGTTGCCAGAAAAAACTTTTAAACAATTACAATCGTTTCTTGCAGGAGAAACATCGACTATGCCGACCTTCTCTAAACTAAATATGAAGCTCATATCAAAAACGATTAGAGACAACTCTCTAAATGTTGACTTGGAGTTGAATCGTCGTGAGCAACAAAAGGAGACATCTTACATACGTTTGAGCCTTCTTCAGGCATTGAAAGTGGCTTTACACGGTTCTGAAATCGTCAAGCTGTCAGACTTGTATCGTAAATTGATATCTGAAAGTATTTTTATCATGGATAGTTGGCACCAAAACACAGAGGTGATTTTACGTCCCTGCACCCCAGATGTCTCTTTGATACAAAATAGAGAGCTACCCCTGTACCTATTTTTAATGAAGAATGGGACTTTTAGTGAGCGAACAAAATATGACACAATCCGCTCCCAGTTCAGAAACCTCACTGGAGCGGAAATGGACGTTATAGTAAAACATCGAACCCGAATCTTGAGACAAAACGAAACTGTAGAAGAACAGTATATTACCCTCACTACTAACGAAGATATTCCTATGTCGTTTAGCGGATCCGGTCGTGAACAAGTGATAACACTACTAACATTGGCTCAACTAGACCAGCACATCATCGGCATAGATGAACCTGAACGTAACCTTCATCCCTGGTTTCAAAGTAGAATTGGCATAGAATGGATTGACAGCCTAACACAGCACTTGGTAATCACGCACTCTCCATTTATTGCGGCATCGTTCGGAATCGAGCAAATTCGACGAGTTTATATGTCAAACAAATGGTCTGCTGTAACTAACTCTATTGACTCACACCAAATATCAAAGTCCGGACTGAAGCGCCTAACTCAATCTTCGGACGATTTTCTTTTCCTATTTGCAAAGTGCGTAATACTCGTTGAAGGATATGGAGAAATCTTCGGTCTGCCGATTTGGTTGAATCAATGGACAAATAGGGAATTTGGTCTCAGTGCAGAGGCTCTGGGAATACACATCCAAAATGCAACAGGTAAGAGTAGGATTACCTCTTTCATTAGTTTATATAAACAGTTTCACATCCCCTGGGTTGCCCTGTATGATGCGGATATCTTACGAAAATTCAACAATAAAGGGGAAGAACTTTCAGAGAACAAGAAAATATTCCGAGAACTCGCCTCTATGGGGTTGATGCAGGAGGATGAGATCACGTTAGGAGAGAAGAGCGAAATTGACAAATTTCCAATAGGAACCGACAACAACATCTTTTTAAGAGGCAACAAGCTATCCGATAAGTGGGAGACCCTCAAGGTAGATCCAGACTTAAAGCAAGAGGCAAGAGACACCGTTGGAAAGGGACCTCAGATGTGGCAATACATTGCGGACCATATGAAAGTCCCGAAAGAGTTTGAAACTCTTTTTGCACGAGCCCGTGAGTTGGGGAATGTAACACAGTAATAGCCCTCTGGTTGGCTCTTTATGTTCACCTTCGCTTATGTCAGGAGAAATGAGTAATGAATCCCATCAGTCTCGAAAGTAGTTTGCAATCTAATTTCTACACACTCCCCGCAAGCCCAGCGGAAGGCGAGGTAAGTATATTTCGACACTGGATAAACTCGTTTAAGTCAATCACGGATGATGTTCACGTTGAAGAATACCATGGGAGTAAGCACCAAGTTAGCTACACACCTAGTCGGCCATGGAGAAATTCCCCTGCCTGCACGTGGTGAACTTTCGGATGTTATGCAGCTCAGTTTTAGTCTCAAAACGCAAGATGTTCGATTGTCCTTCATTCAAGCAAAACTAGAAAAATCAAAGAATTTCATGGGACCTCTCCTTCGTTTTGGCTTAACGTAGAGCAATATGGTCTTCTACATCATCGCCCGAAAAGATCTGGCATCCCTCCTTTTTCTCCACCACCCGACCTCTTGGATTCAGCAATATTGAAATTAGTAGGTTCATTTTTATTCTTATATGAAATCAGCGGCCGATATGAATCTTACTATTCTTATGATGAAAATGTGGACCTAAGAACAACGAGTCCGTCCTATAACGGAGCACGAGTCTAATTGTTAATTTGTAATAAAATTACACGACTTCTCAGGATACAGTGAACAAATAGCAGCGAGCAATATATGATTTTGGAATTGGAGTGAACAGCGGGAGCATCGGCACACCAGTCCGGACACATAGCACTAACACCCCGTTAAGGAATTGGGCCCGACAAACGCTTAAAGGTCTCGAGGATTCAGAAATGAAGAATGAATTTATGGGTGTAATTGGCCCCTCTGCGGATTCAAATAAGACAAAATACCTTCCGCAATGTCACGTCGTTATCGTTCGGTCGAGCGAAAATGGCAGCTTTACACCAATAGAGCCTGAAAGCAGGGGAGACCACTTTTACACTGAACACACAATCGACATAACCGACATGAGAGGTGACCGTTGAGCGTCTTCTTTCGCAAACCAAACACGGGTTGCAAAGCTATGGGGTCGTTGCAATGGTTCCTGAATAGAATCCAGTTAAATCGTGACTCACCGATATCCACCAGGCTTATTCAACTGGTATCCAGTCATCCGCAATGAGATCGCTAACAGTGAAAAGATAAGGTAATGATGTTGACTGTGTGCTCTGTCCTTCAGCTGATAAGTCGGATTCATCATCATTTCGAGACATGTATGGTGTTTCACTCCTTCGATGGATCCAAAATGTAATCATTTGCGGAAGAAACACCATTAAAGACTCAATCGTAGGGATGGTTGTCAGAACGTCAGTGGGGCGATAGTTGGCATCATGGATTATACGATGCCTGTACTTCAGAATGTCATTCAGAGTGGAGCGGACTGAAAAGAACTGGTCGAGCGAGAAGATAGTAAATCTGTCCACCCGGGCAACCACACATTTAAGTTGAAATTCACTAATTGCAGATATAAACTCACCTCCATCACAAAGTGGGCTGAAGGCACTCTCGATATCCTTTAAGTTTTGAAAATTAAACATCTGACTGATAAATTCAGCATGGGTCACTCCATCTGCGACGTCGTCGTCAGGATGTTCACTTAATTCAGACTGTGTAAAAGTACAAATTGTCATGTAGAATTTAGGCTGATTATTCAGAAGAAAGACAAACGTATCTCTCAAAAATGTTTCTAAGCATCCTACTAGTGAAACGATATACTGAGATACTGGTACAAGGAGAAAATCCTTGTCTTTCGGAGTATCCTGCAAGACTGAATGCATAAAGATGCTATATCTGCTAACATTCCTCAAAAAATTAACACAATACCTGTCTATTTCATCCCGGGTTTCTTTCATGCTGAGAATTACATCGAACAAATAGGGAGTAAGTCGCTTTTTCTTTTGCATTATGAATTACCTCCCACTGTAAATAATAAGAATCCTAACATAGGACACATTGGCTCTCGATGGACAGAACAACAGTACCCGTTAGATTTTCTTACTTGTATACAGACATATGCAAGTAGCTTGGGAATGACCGTAGCGTCCCTTGTGGACAATAAACATTACTCTTCTACCTATCAAGGCTGGATTAAATCCTCTAATTTACTTCCAATAAAATCGTGTGACGTAATTTGGTGTTCAACAAGGTAATAGTCGCCACTATGTACAGATCCATCTTCAACAGAATTTTTTATAGTTTGAAATCCAAACCCTTGAAGCCAATCCTCATATGGCTCGCTAAATTTCCCCTCTCTAATACGTGATGCAGCGAATTTAGACATGTGAAATACAATTATTGCATTCGTTTGCGGACCTATTACATTGAATTCAACCACAATGCTCTCTGTACTTTGACGTAGCCACTCACTACGAGCATGAAATTCTCTACCATCAGAAGTCTTAAATGAGTAATTTGATTCTTTCAATATTTTTATCCCCCTCAGCAAAAGCATAGACGATTAAAAAATAGGACTGTCTTTATCAACTTTGCCTCTCTTCCGAATCATGCTAACTTGTACATTCATGACAGAAATGAGCTATGGTCATTCAGTAACCTGTCCCCACCTGGTCAGCAAGAAACTTGCGCTCTCAAGCACCTCCCATTGGATTACATCCCACTTTTCAGATAAAGTTTCACTAGCTTGTTCTTGCTATTCCGTTGTAATGGAGTAAGTTGATCGCCATGCCGTTTCTATAAAGAATGATCGCAATACATGCCGCATCTCTAGCAATCGGACGCCTCATCCTTATCACTCTCCTTCTTGAGCTAAGGGAGAATCTGTAGCGTACAGAACTTTCCCTGATGGAACAAATTCGGCAGCCTTATCAAGATGAATATCTTGATCATCAAAGAAGATGTGCGGTCGAAAAGCCCGAAGTACCTTTGTCTTTTCTAATCCCCCAAGAAAAAAGCACTCGTCTACATAAACGCCCCAAGCACGCAAGGTCTTGATCACTCGAATTTCGGCTGGGCTATTGCGAGCGGTAACAAGTGCAATACGTACTGGGGAGTATTCAATGCGTCCAGGCAATCGGTCTTGAAGTTGTGCGAGCTTTTTGAGAAGGACGGCATAAGGACCTTCCTGCAGTGGTATTTCTTTCGACTCGTCTTCTATTGTCCGAAAAGCCTCAATGCCTTTCGTCTTATAGACAAGTTCGCTTTGCTCATCAAATAAGACAGCGTCTCCATCAAAAGCAATTCGAACTTGGTCATCAGATAGATTGTCTATATGCTCCGGCAATTTCGAGAGGACGGCGGCTGCGCAGACTCGGCTGTCGATAACTCGCTGTGCATCCTCAACATTAGTCGTTAGAAAGAGGTCGACATCAAAGGCATCCAGATAGTCGACAACTGATTCACCTGCGGTGAAGGCTGAGCGTGTGATGCTAAGCCCATCATGGCGAATGCTGTTTAGGATGCGGAGTCCTGTTTCGGGGCTATTTCGTGACATGATGACAACTTCCACCAGAGGAGACTCATTCTCACTTTGATGACGATTTAAGTTTAATAAGGCCCGCACTAAGGGATGTCCGGCTCCATGCTCTAACGGAATCTCTTCGGTTTCAGACATTTCCTTTCTATAGATTTCTATAGCAGAATCCGGGTCTGACGCTGACAGTTCACGAAAGCGGCTGTCGATATCATCCAAATTATATAATGCTGTTCCAGAAATTCCGACAACCAGAGTATCCGACAGATCTAGTGACATCATTGTCCCTCCGTCCAAGTTTGGTGTACTGATAATCTCATTGAAAACTCCAAATCAGCACTAGGATATCGACTCAACAAATCCATAATTATATGGGGTAGGCACTTTGCGCTTTTCAACAAATGTGATATCGTCCAAATTCCGAAGATCCCCTTGAATAATGTCAAATAAAGGACCTCCGTTCAATAAACGTACAAGTTCTGAAACCACAAAACATGCGGCTACAGTTCCTACGAACGGTGCTCCAACCGCCACACCCGCAAGTTCGACCAACCCACAAGCCTCAACCTTATCACCCAGGACCTGATAAGCAGGTGGCAGCGAGTTTACCTCAATGCTCTTGTGCCGATTGTCTCCACCAAGAGATGTCGGATCAATAACTCCCGGAAATGTGTGAACACCAAACTGCATAAACGTTTCATGGCTATCCCCGAGTCCCGCTTCGATACTATACCTGAAGCGACCCGTCGCCAGCGCTTCTCTAGCCGCCATATTATCTGGCAAACACAAGCATAACTCAGGCTCATCGCCTTGAGGCGATGTTTCCTCCGAAAACAACCTTTCACAGATAGTGGTCTGAAATCCAACTTCCTCACAGCGTTCAGCGATCCACCTTGATTTCTTCTTGTCAAACCCTTGTGAGTCTGTCAGCAAACAGGTGCTGTCGTTTGACTCGCTAATTTTATCAAAGTCCTGTAGAACGAAGGATACCTCATCTGGGTGTTTATACGGTAAAAGCCCCAACGTCCATAGTACGGCTTGTCCGAGATGACCGAGACCAACAATCCAAAGTTTCGCTGGTAACAGAAGAGCCGTTGGGGGCTCAATTTGGTCTCCAATGTGAGGCCAAAGACAGACTTCAAGTTTACGCTCCCCGGCTAGGGCATTTCTCGTCCATTGAGACAAGAAGGCCTCTGATACCGCCATTGCTCCGGCCAAAACACCCGCAACCGGATAAGTATCTCTCTCCGGTAGCCGTCCACGTCTCCAAGGGGTGACACTCGCCGTCCAACCGTCAAATGTAACCTGGATTTTTCGTGACCCCACCAATCCCTCAGATTGCACACCGCCAAGGATAATAGAAGGGGCACTTTCCTTAGCGCTCGACAACCAGTTGGCCCCGAACTTCCGTGCTAATCCAGATAGTGAGGTTGATTGTGACCACGGAATATCCACCGTATAATCCTCGCTGGCAACTACGTGGACGCCGCCAACAAATGTACGGCGCCCCGTGTTGATGATTGTGGCCAAGGCTGCTTGAAGTGAACGGGAGTCCTCAATCTCCGGCCCAACATAGACGTTCAAGTGTAAACTTCTCAGCAACCCCATGGCTTGTTCTACTGAAGAGACCCGCCCACTGTCCATGGCCTGCTTGGCCAAACGATGTAACGCATCCTTGTGCATCTGTTACTGCCTCCTCACGTGAATCGCCTTGGCTTTGCCACGTCCCGTTTGCAACGTCTCCCATTGGTGTGACCCAATATACCGATAAATGCCGGCGAACCTTGGATCCTCAGGTGTTCTGCCATAGTGCGGGAGAACAATTGCGATATGACCACGTTGAGAAATCATTGGATGTTCCTGGTCGATTGAGCTTTGCTGCACGAACGCTCCAGGATGCGTGTGTACGTCGGCGACGACAGACATGTTACGTTCCCGGCAAATTGCCCACAGCCGGGGATACGCACTGGATCGAAGATAAATCCCCCCTGACTCGAGTGCCGTCGCATCTAAATCGTCGTATAGAACGGAGTCCTGAATAATTCTACGACCGTTGTCTCGAATTCTGCCCAACAGAAAAGCCCCGCTTTCACGTTCACCTGCACTTCGAGCATTGAGATCCGCTATCAAGTCACGCCATTGAGATGGAGATGTGCTAATTACGGCTGAGGGCCCGACGAGTCCCTCGATAATCCGGCGAATAAAGGCAATCATAAATGAGCCCCAGGTAATGGGTTATCTCCTTTCTTGGGTTCCATACGGCCTTTGGATATTCCGTCTTCCAATTTTCGTGACACTGCAACGCTACTCTGTCGGTTGGGAGATAGAGAGCATTCGGATTCCATTCTGGCCGAAACACGGTATTTACGTAACCTTGCCCCGCTGGCCAGAGGTTCCTGTCCAGCACGCAATTACTGTCAACATTCCATGGCACCGCTGTGGGAGCGTCCTGTGGATAATTCGAACATTCAAAGCAAAATACGTACTCACTAGGAGACTGCGGTCTTTCTACAGCGGATACAGCAATCCACACTTGGGGCCAATCCATCCGCACAACCCGCCACCAACCTCGAGATACCCCGTCCTGAAAAGCACCGCTAGCGCTATGCTGTTCAAACACCTGATGATCTGGTCCCATCTCCATTCACCCCTGCGGACGATCCCGATGGACGATCTCGAACTGTAATTCGCAATTTGGGAACTCAACCAAACTCCCGATGTGAACGTTTGAAGCCGGTTGCTCGCTACCACCCATCACCTGAAGAATTGATTCCGCCGCATCTTCAGGTGAAAAGTTGAATCCGTCTGGACCAGTTGCCCATTCAAATACTCGCTTGACCGTCGTAGCCGGTGAAAATCCCTCTTCAGTTTTTAGGTTGTTGTACCAGACAGAGACCTTTACCTCGTGACACCGATGGCAATGAATACGGCGGTCATCGAGGTCGCCATTCGATAGCTGAGTGCCGTGTTCCAATGCCGCTACTTCATCTTCAAAGCCAACCCAGATTTCCTGACCTGTTTCTGAGAAAGGAAGTCCAAGACTATGTGCTTTTTGTATTACTTCCTCTACTGTGACGTCTGCTTCCACCTCAACAACTTCAATTTCGTTAATGCCTTCTCCCTGAACAAATAATCTCATCACAAATAACCCCTTTAATTGGTTGTATGAAGAACCTGTATGGTAAACGCAGATAGACTGCGGTATTTCCGTAACACTATCGATGTATTTGTTTTCAACAGAAACCGTTGAATTCCAATATGTAAAAGAGGTCAAGTGACCTCAAGTTACTCTAAATGAAACGTAAGTGGTAGGACAGGTCGATACATATACTGGCGGCCACCTTCGGGTAGAACGGATTCTACTCGAATGATGAGTCGTTGTTGATATAACTGGGATAACTTTGTGCTTGCGAGATTGATTTCATGTCCTGCAATATCTGCAAGAGCCCTTGCAGTTTCCACATGCTGATTGTAAACAGCTCGTAATACATTGACAAGCATCGGTTTAACCTTTCCAAGAAGAAATAGACCTTCAGACCTAATCTCCAAAAGCGAATGTTTCTTTGTCCTCTCTAGCGCAACCAATATATTCTCTCTATGCCATTCCATTAAATTAGATAGAACCAGATAACGCAAACCTAATTCGTTATTTACGATTCGATTCATTAGCATAACGACCAATTCGTCAGACCCTGAGTAATCTAGGAATTGCACTCCCTCAAAATCCAAATTGACAATACTCTCATTAGACGTTCCTTGGATAACGGTGATAACTCTTTCCCTTACTTGCCTTCCGTATGGTCTCGTGGCAAGATACGGTGCCCCCACAATGGCCCTTAGGTATTCAGCAACGGGTATACGTAGCATAGTTCTCCCCCGAATCTACGTTTTCAACAAATTCCGTTGAATTCGTTGATAGACTACCATCTAACGGCTTGGTTGTCAACCAATTGGGATTGTCATATCTATTTGAGTTCCAGGGAAGTATGTCAGGTCACTATATTCACGGTTTGTTCCTGCATTAGATATTACAAGTTTTCCTGTGCCAGAACGGATGGATAAGAGTCCATGCGCTTCATCCCGTATGAATTTCGATAGTTGTGTTAATCCTAGCCCTCCTCCTCCTTCTCTGGATGTGACATCTGGTTCAATTGAAAGCTTAATAGCATCTAAATCTGACCAACTCGGTCGTAGAGTCTTATACCGTTTCTCCAAGGAAGCCGCTATTCCGATACCCAAATCCATAATGCCAACCTTGACCATAGGCTGTGGGTACTCATACCGTTGGACAGCGACATATCCCATATCCTTACTATGATAGACGTTCTCACAAATTTCCACGATATTTATGCCAATTTTGTGTATGAGGGCTCTCTTCAGGGATGTCTCTCTGCTTAAGATCATGACCATTCGGTTCATCAGTGATCCAGCGATATCCACAACGGCCCAATTTGACACGAACTCTAGCTTGGATACCTCTAACAGTGGACTATCACGTCGACTAGGCAATGACAATAGCAAACCTTTATGGAAATCGCCATAATTCCTGAAAGTATTAAAGAAGTTCATTCGATTCATATATGTCGCTATTTTTCGTGGGGGGGGTACGATTTGTGGCCTTATCCCCAATTGACTATTACAGTAGCGAGCAGCCGTAATGAGACCAATTAGACCATAAGGTTCAATAAAAGTGATATTCCGAAGATTGAATACGACTTCGGTCTTTGAATCCGTAGTTACCAGCTCTTTGATGCTTCTTTCAAAAGCTGAATTACCTAATGAGCCTTGAAGTATCATGCGCCCTCCGAAGGTACAATCTTATCAATCACAAATCATGAAGGTTTTCCTCTATACTCATACAAAGTTCCCTCTATAGTCACATTCTACCATATCTTCCTGAGCCCAGATACTACTGTTTTGCTTATCAGACACTCCTAACAGGTCAGCTGTTGCAAAGTAACAGATATCCGCTCCATAGCAGAAACTACTGTATTGACTTATAGATGCATTCCTTATTTGCCTTGCTGTCCATTCTATAATCCATTGAGATATTACAAGAGAGAAATCCCCAAAGTGACCGTTGCCATTCCTTTCACAAAGTCTCCCTTGCCCCCGAAAGAGGGATGACGGACTGTAGCAAAACGAAGTACAGAGTCACCAATCCTCAATTTCCCAGTGGACTCTGATACATAGGGCTTGAGTCCTGTCTCTGCCTTCCTTCCCACAGCTACAACCATATCCAATTCATACATCCCCACCAATTGTTCCAAGAATCCTCTACCCTCTTGCAACTCTCCTGTCACTGGGGCTCTGTTTGACTGTACATTGTCGAACTTGTAAGGATGCCAAGGG
Organism: Alicyclobacillus sp. SO9; assembly: GCF_016406125.1. Classification (NCBI taxonomy): domain Bacteria; kingdom Bacillati; phylum Bacillota; class Bacilli; order Caryophanales; family Alicyclobacillaceae; genus Alicyclobacillus; species Alicyclobacillus sp. SO9. Next base: position 3,184,809 of record NZ_CP066339.1, read on the forward strand.
AATGAATTCCATAGAAGAGGCAATGTATCTGTTCCAACCTTCACATGGTTTTGTTGCCTTTTAATAAGGGTTAACGGCAGTGCCTTGCCGATACCCTGTCCACGAGAAATTCTGGTTCTACATACATTCCGTAGATATTTCCTGTATGTGCAGTCTGCAGGCTATTTTCAAGTACAAAATTGACGATGCCAATCAACGACTGATTGTCATCGAAAGATCCCAGAGTCAACTGGTCTGCCGTAGTTTGTATCCGCTCGACAAAATTTTTAAAGGTTTGGTCGCCTCTTGCTCATATGTTGATCCAAAAGAATCAGGCTCGTTCTCTTAACTCCCGTAATCTAACTACCTGACACATCCGGGCGGCGTATTCATCCAAAAGTCGAATGTTCACAAATTCACTGCCAATCACGCCTGTCCAAATAAACCTATCATTACGACGTTTCGTCTGCGAACCGTCTATCAAACTCGTCCCTAGTCATCCCATAGTATATTTCATCGAAGAACTTCCCGTGAGAATAAATCATGTTTCTTAATTGTCCTTCTCGGTTGAAACCTAGCTTCTCGTGCAGCGTTAGTGACGGATGATTAAACGAATACACATGCGGAGTGACCTTTTGATATCGCAACTCATGAAAATAGTAGCGTAGCACAAGAAGAATTATCTCCGTCGCATAGCCCTTTCCCTGATGTTGTAAGCTCACTGCTAAACCGTACTTAAAAGTGCCAAACCTCCGATTGCATTTGAAAGTATCAATAGTGCCAACGGGCTGACCCTCCGAATTCTCCGCCACCCATCGGAATGAATCATCGTTCCTTTGCTTCGTCATTTCTTCATCAAACCAATTTTGTAAACGTTGCATCGATTGTGGGAAATATACAACATCAACGTTGCGGGATATGTCATCATCGAAAGTTTCAAATAACGAGATATCTGATGGGACCATAGCACGCAACCTAATAATGCGACCCTGCCAATCATTCGTAGTCATATTCCTTCCTCCATTTCAGATAAATGGTATCTGTGCTATGGAACTGCCCGTAAGCTACAGACTCGACAAGTATGTACTTATAAACAAATCCTTCTCAGACATAAGCCCTCGTATTACAGCCTGGTGTTATTCACTTTTGCAATGACACTATCTTGCCCACCGACAATCGCCGTATCAGCCATTCCCACGAACAATCCATTGTCGACGACGCCAGTTATCGCATTAAGTTTCCTATCCAAGCCTTGTGGGTCGTTAATGGTGTTAAACGTACAGTCCAGAATGTAATTACCGTTATCTGTAACGAAGGGAACATCTTTCTCCATCCGTAACTTTGGAACACAATCCAATTCAGCGACTCGGTTACTTGTAATATTCCACCCAAATTGTACAATCTCCACGGGGAGAACGAATCTGCCAAGAGTAGAGACACATTTTGAATCGTCAACGACTACGATAAAACGGCGAGATATTGATGCCACCATTTTCTCCCGAAATAATGCGCCTCCTCCACCCTTGATAAGGTTGAAATTCTCATCAATCTCATCTGCACCATCTATAGTAAGGTCTAATCCACGACATTCGAAAATATCTCTAAGTTGAATTCCCAGTTCAGTTGCGAGCACTTCTGTCTTCTTCGATGTAGCTACACAGGAGACAGTAAGTCCTCTTTGGACGAATTCAGCCAGTTTCAAAATCGACCAGTAAACCGTTGATCCTGTTCCTAGACCCAAAATCATTCCATCTTCAACGTATTCAACAGCTTTTTCGCCAGCGAGCCGTTTAGCGTCCATAAAAATAACTCCTCTCATAACGGTCCTATGCAGGGAGATTGGTAAGGCGATATTCTGCCCGCTTGCGACATACGACAAGGGAGACTGGTACTGCATATCGATGCACATAGCTATTTTGTGTCTTCATCTGAAACTACAAGCCCATTTCTTATTAACAGTGCAGTTGTGACTCCCACACCCTCTTTTTTGTTACCTGAAAAAGAACCATCGTATATGAAGTTGCTGCCACAAGAAGGACTGTTCTTTTTGAGTATTGCCGTGGTTGCTCTGATAGTCTCTGCAACGTTTAGCGTTCGATAAGCTCCATTAATAAAGCTCTGGGTAACATCATTTCCGTGACTATCGATCACTCTGGCTGTACCGTCAATCACGTCAAACCCATCCCCGCCCACAATTTCTGCTGGAAACCTCGGCGTCGGAAGTCCTCCTAATTGTTCGGGACATACTGGAACAGCCTCTCTGCTTTGAACTAACTTCTCAACTTCTGGACTCAATGCAGACTTATTATCATATCGACACTTGCATCCGATCAGACAAGAGCTAACAATTTTTATAGTAATCGCCTCCCGAGAGATGCTCATGTCCTTATGAAGACACAGTTTTTGATGGGGCTCCGTGCATTTCGTGTTGCACGAAGCTGCCCGAGCACTGAACAAGAGCGACGCAACGCTGACGCATTTTCATGCAAATTGCTCGTAGTAAAGATCCATCACCACGTCCTCTGTGTATTGTCCCGATACCATCACAAGGAGGGATTCTATCGAGATGCTAAGGGTTTTGTGGAACTGTAATGTTTACTCTTGAAAGCTATCATCTGCTCCCGGTCGCCCTTTGTGAACGTCACCAGAGCAGTTTCCACACGACTCTTGGCACAGCAGGACCAGGTTGCCCTCACGTACTTCCAACCAGCTTGCAGTCGGGCATCATACGCTTCACGCATCCCCGGACACGAATCAAATATGGGATTCAACATGACTCCATTGCAATCCCTCCTTCCACCATCGTGGGTCGAATCTTCTTTCGAAGTAGCCTCTTTCTCATCAATCGGCGCTGCGCATTCAGTTTGCGTGGTACTTTTACCTTCACTCAGTGTCCGTTCTGCGGAAAAATCTCTCAGAACCCCGATGACACTCTTTGTCTTTCTATATGGTCGTTCCACAAAATCCAGAATAGTAGAACGTGTCAAAACGATCAGCCATACGACCATCCCGATCATCAGTCCAAATACCACAAGAATTTGAAAATCATCTATGGCATTTTTGGCGAAATGTAAAATAGCGTTAATGAAGCCCGACCATAGGGGAATCACTAGTGCTAACGCTATACCGGGGCCGAACAAACCTTGAAATTTTTGTTCATCCGCTCGCTGGCTCAGTAATATAATAATGACAGTCATTTTTTCTATTGAGAGAAGTTCTTTTTCTTTTAAGTATTCCCAAAATTCATCTTTCCTACGAGAGTCTAGCTTCTCTCTCCATCTCATTTTTTTAGTCGACGATATTGCTGACTCTGCCTGATAGAATTTGTTGACTTTTCTTCTCTCCATTACTATTCGTATCACAATCGTACCGAAGGCAAGAAATAGCACTATAATCGTTCCCCAGAATCCCCACGTATTCCACTTCGCCCATTTTATCTTAAACCCTATTCCCAATATCAGAGAACCGACAACTGCAAGAATGTATACGCCGAGATATATAGCGAGAAGCACGTGAGCCAACAATGGAAATTTGAGCGCTCTATCGATTAACCTTTTCTGACTTAATTCGTTGGTGTACTTGTCCACTACCTCGTCGACTATAATACCTCTATCCGATTTGTCATCTACCATCAACGATACACCTGCGTTCGTTCAAATTTCGCATCCAAAGTTTACCGATAGATACAGATTTAATATATCAGAACGAGCATCGACAAGATACATTGATCCCCTCTGAAATTTTATCAATCAATACGTCTCGCTTTGCAAACCGAATGCAGAACTCTCGCAAAGTTTGTGAAGGAGAGCTTATGAGAGGTGTTCGAAATTAGAAGTCCCGTGAAAATCGTGTCTGCAACACCTTCATGATCTCGGCACCCCGATCTCTAAACGTCCTTTGTCACAGATGCACATCAGTGTGACGGCATATTTGTCCACATTCCCCAGTAGCCACTACCCGTTCAAATTTCTTAGCGCACACCTTGCATTATCGTGTAAAAGTCCTTTACGCTCCTGACATCACTTGGTATAGCAGTAGCAAGTCCAGAAGGAGGTGGATAAATATGGATATTACACAGTATCAAAACACAAGTGCCGTGCTTGACGAAAATTCAGCAGAAGCGGGCACTAACCAGACCGACGACATTACCAGCGCCGGCGATTCGGCGACCTTTTTTTGCGAGGAGGGTAAGCACTGGGTATCTAGGGACGAGGCATTGTATCCACGTGCCGAAAACCCAGCCATATGCAAAGCATGTGCGGCTGAACGCAAACGGCAGCGTAAACAAACTCAGCAGCGTGAGGAAGCGAAGAAACAGTCCGTGATGGGCCAAATTCCCGACCGGGAATTGCGAGGGAGTCAAAAGCGAGCCACTTTCACCCTCTCCAAATATGCTCTGACCGCCTTAGATGTGCTGAGCGTGGGATCCTCGGCGTCTGAAGTGGCAGAAGCAGCTATCATGAGTTACCTACAGAGTCAGGATGTGGACGTGATTTCTTTTGTTGGCAAAATGTTTGAGCAACTCGCCACTAAATAACCCCGCCAAAGCGGGGTACATACAGATAACATGACAATCCACTTTCTTGCCATAAATGGATGAAGACAGTGATAATGCCCTTTCAATTGCAGCCTGAGTTAAGGCACCATCAGCTTCATAGCAACTGGTTTACTGCACCGAGATTGGCTTGAAGGCCATCTCTCATCACTGCCTCCATGGAAGATACTCATTACTTCCCACGCTACTCCACAGGTATTTGATCCCTTGAAAAACGCATCCTGGGGGCCAGACTCTCACTTTAGATGATTTATAGGTGATTACATGGCTAGTTACAGATAGAGCCGGTGCGAGCGATTCTGCAGCAGTAGGAGGTCCTGAGACGGGATTTTTACGTTATATTCGTCTCGAATGAGCTATTTTCGGCCGTTTTCGCCCATGTTTTCTCCTATACGTCCCTAAAGACTATCCGGAATTTGAAATCGCTCAGGAGTGGTGAAAATCGCTCCTGAAGAGTCCTCGGTGTTAGGTCAAGTCAGCTAGTAAGCAATGGTACACTATAGTGGACTAGTCGCCTATAGTGCACTATAGTGTACCAACTGGTGTCTAAGGCTATCCCCCACGAGCAGCTAGAGAGTCACTAACATAGGGCCCCAGCCTTGATAAAACTTTGCTTAAGATCGATTGCCTCCATAACCCTTCGCCTTGCGAGTCCCTGCTCGTTTCGCATGTTGTTCCCGTATCTTCTTGTCCACAATGTTGGCGCCGTTGATAAGTTCCCTCGCTTTCGTGAGGTTTTCTGCTGATACGGCATGCACCGTGTAACTGCGTATCATACTCAGAAGTTCCCTTGGATGAATGACAGGAGTTTGCGTTCGCACCTGTTTGAAGGTTGTTCGGTCGTTAAACACGATGATTGATTGCAAATTTAGGTCACTGCACTCCTGTAGCAGCTGCTCCAACGCACGAATGTGAGTTTTGTTTTGGCGCACGGGATTATAGAACCGCTCCTTGCGTTTATAGATCACTTGTGTCCAGTTGCGTTCCGTTTCATTGCCGTAAATCCACCCAGTTTGTCGGTATAAGGGTCGACCGACATGTCGGCCGACCTCCTGTACCCTATTACAGTTCACCTAACTCCGCTCGCACCTCATCAATTTGGACCAACTCCCCGGTCTCTTCCCACATTGCTTCTGCCACAGCTTCATAAATCCGTAGGATGACCGAAGGTCCTACACCGTCATCTTGTTCTTGGCCCATCAATAGATTGTGATCGTTTAAGTGTTCGGTTTGTAGCACGAGATAGATATCTCCCCCAAGGGTGCCTTCGTAGGTTATCGCCGCTGCAAGACCACTATACCAACCATCAATCGGGCTCACACCTTTTAAAGGAACCAAGTCAATGTATTCACAGAAGCCGTCACCGACTTTGATTCGATGCGACTGTTGTAATGTTTGGTGGTCCTTGAACAAGGTATCAAAGATGTCAGCACCCAGGTCTGTGTAGTCTGTTTGCACATCATTTCTGTCGGCTGAATACCAACCTGGCTCAACGAAGACCTCTGGAAGTATCTCGACAACAGAATCGATATCTGGCTGGTCGAGGAAGTCAAAGAACCCGAGAAAATTGGGCCACATCGAGTAGCAATCGATCCAATCTGAATCTGCTGTTGGCCACTCCTGCGATTGGCTAAATCGGATAGGCACGAGGTTGTTGTTGCCCAATGCCAGAAGTAAGCTTCCCGTCTGACCTTCTCCCATAGGTGATAGCGCTAAATCGCAGACCGATGAAGTCCATGCAACTAACCGATTGGCACCCTCTAAATCTAATGCCTTGAGCTTTGCTTGCAGCAAAGTCCATTTCATCATCAGATTTCTGACCTCTCTTCGGAAGTTCATTGTAGTGAGGTTTCCACAAAAGCTCTCCTTGAGAATTTGTACATCCCTTGCCATTCGTGCTTCTGGAACCTGCTGACCCACCAATATCATCTCTATCAGTCGTCGAACAAAGGCTGCCGCATTGGTGTTGGCTTCTATGCCCTTAAGACTGACCGTACCAAAATCACGAGCACGGTATCGACTCGTTAGCAAATTTGCCAAGTGATTGTTATTTGCTTCTCTTGCCTCTACATAGATATCTATCATTGTTAATAATCTCCTCTCTTGAATTACTTTATTTGCAGTAGACGTCTACAGGCGTTCCACGTGCATCTCAGCACCTGGCTGGGTTGCGCTCACTCGCTATGTAGTTATCAAGGTACCTGATACTTGGTAGGCTAAAAAACGAAAAGTGGTCAGATCTACCCTACCGAGTATCCGATAGAATAAATCTGACCACTTCTTGTGTCAGTAGGAGAACTGTATCTCTTTCATAAGAACTTGTCAACTACTGTGATGGTTATCTCAAATAAAACCGGTGATATTGTGCCCCAAGCAGTTTCCAGCAGGTTGCCTTGTGAATATTACTCCGTAATGTCTCTATTCGTCATTATAGGCGTTTGCAGTAACTACTACATAGTTTTGTTTTACTTTTATGCAACCAGTATATTCTCTTTCTCTTTTGATAGACGCTGCGGAACTTGAAGTCCAAAGCTAATCATAACTGCCAATCCGATTGAACCCAACTTTCGTTTCATACGGTAGAACTTTTGTGGATTCTTTAAGAACATCGCCCTCACCCCTAGCTGCATGAGTTGCCCCAACCATGTTACGTGGTGACGGATGACTGCATTCGTCCAGTTGTTCATTTTCATGATCGCTTCCGCATCCGCTAAAGACGGAGCAGATACCACGCTCTCTATCATATCTGTAAGTTGGTCTTGGACAGTCCCTAACCACTGGTCTGACGATCCTGTAGCCAAAATTGGGGCTACGTCTCTGCCCAGTGCTCGTCGCATACTTCGCTTTACCGCATTCGTACTGCGATAGCGCATCTCGAGCCGTAATATATTTTTCAGAAACGGTGTCTCATATCCATACACTTCTCTCATTTGTTTCTGTTTGTCATAGCAGATAATCTGTCGACTAAGGTTCCCCTGATAGGCTGTGCCTTTGTCTTTGTAGTCGTTATTCGGCAAGAGATACGGTATGCGATACTGTGAAAGGACATCTAACCATTCCTTCATTTCTCCTTTGGCAACTCGAAAATGCACTGGGTATTCAATTCGACTAATAGTCCACTGTAGCAGATTAGGTGGAATCCAAAGGAAACATGAAGCTATTTCGTCCTGAACTGTATCCAGAACCGCATTCCACTCATCACGACTAAGCAGTATACCATTGTGTCCGTATAATATTCGAGGCCCGTTAAACCCTACCCATAGCTTGCTAGCAAAAGGTCGGTACGTAAACCGTAGATTCCTTGTTCGAAGTGTGTACAGGGGATCACTCATGTTTGAGGACCTGCGTATCCAACGTATTGAATTCCCTCTTAGAAGATGTTCAAAATGCGGTGGAACCTGTGTACATATCGTTACTGCATCAATCACTCTCATCACCCCCATGCCATAGCTTTATCAAATTGCTCGTTGTTAAGTCAAAAATTACGAATCTACGCATCTTGTTACGGTGATTCATCACCTTTAGATCTGCGTGAACTTTCCCTAATCTACTAGTATTGGCAGTGTGACGACAATCGAATTCATCCTATGTAGGAGGCGTTCGAAAGCGAAGTCGGTTCGACCGCACGGTATCCAGATACAATAAGTCCTTAGTTCGGGCTACGATAAGAACAGTTTCCATACTGTCTATACGGCCGTAAACCCCTTTCCTAGACGCCAAACGGATCTGTCATGGGAGTAGACTGAGGGCAAATGTTGTACCGTCATTCTTATCATCCACTTGACAGATATTTCATAGCAGAGGTATACTTTACCCACTGACACAAGAAGTGGTCAGATTTATCCTACTGGAAACCATTAGGTGGGGTAAGTCTGACCACTTTTCGATCCTACTCCACCTAGTGGTTGTACCTTGAAAACCAAATAATGTTATAGAGAGTGCTCCACAGTTCTTCTGACTTGTTTACTCAACGAGTGAGGACATCGATCCCTATGTAGAAAGAATTGTCTGGAGCCTATGAAGGAGGCATCATAAATGCGTTCCGAAGCGCAAACTGATATTGATACGCAACTAGACAGCTTTTTTAGTTCAAATCCAAAACGTTATCGAAATCTTCGGGGCCCCATTTCCTTGCATGAGGGAATAGACATAGCGATGCAGGCTTGGAGTCGACATCCTAAGACGACTAGAGACACATACGAACGACAACTCCGAGATTTCAGTGCCTTTGCTCACAAAAAGTTCCAACATCCCGTTTCCGTAGTCAGGCTTGATTATCATTGTCTAGCTCAATATCGTCTTTTTCTGAACCGTAGAGTAACTAAAGATGGCCAGCTGTATTCACCAGCATCTATACAATTAGCGATGGACTCGTTAAGTTCTTTTTTTAACGTCATGGTGAACCTGAGCTACATCCCTGAAAATCCAGTTAGACTGCTGGAAGATTCGAGCGACAGGGAGTCAAGAATAAGAATTGACCCAGTGACAGAGAGCCCTCTCACCCTAAGTCTTCTAAAGGAACTGCTAAATCTTGACTTTGAAAAACATGGTGGAAATTGGGGGTTGAGAGATAAGGCTATCATCAGAGTTGCAGCTACGTTTGGTACAAGAGAATCCGAACTACGTGAGATATACTGGAATCACTTAAATGATGATATTCTACAGATAAATCGAAAAAAGAGAAATTTAACTGGCGTATATCAACTTGATGAAGGCTTTGACTCACTGTTAAGAGAAGTCCGATATACCTACGGCTTACGACCTGATGACCCGATGTTCATCAGTCAGTATCGATGTCAATTGAGCAAAAGTGGTCTTCGAAGAATCATAAAGAAATACGGTGAGATTATCGGCCTTCCGGAATTGACGATGAGACACTTTCGGACTCGCTTATTATCCGAGCTTACCAAAACGTACGATGATAAGACCGTCCAGAACTTCATAGGACATAAGTTTCCGGATACCGTAAACAGATGGTATTCAAAACGGCCCAAGCAGCAGACCCAACAAGTTCTTAGCACCGTTCAGCAAATCTTGTCGTTGGGAAATCCAAACGGATATCCTCACTTAGTAGCATAGGAAGGCCACAGCCAACGTATCTTACGTTGGCTCTTTCTTTGCCACTCATGCATTCTGTCTGCAGTGCCGGCGCCAATTCAACCTATAACCTCATAAGCACATACCAATTTCACAGCACATAACACACTTGTATTATAGGCTCATATGGTGCAACATGTCCTTTAGAAGGACGTGTTGGAGATATCGTCTGAATAGAAGGCAGGCATGTATTTCGGTAAAATCTGACCATAAGTAAAATAACCCGCAGGCCAAAAGCCTTACGGGTTATAGGTTACAGAGAAGCAAGCTTGTAAGCCGAGTTCCTCGAAGGGACTTAGTAGAATTACTGAAATCCCTTGTCCCATAAGGATTCTTGGACATCGGGCCACCACTGAAACTCGGTAAAATCTTCGCACTTCGACTTACACTTCCCCTGTTCTCCAAAACCCCAGCCGACTTACAGGCTGCATTTTGGGAGGACGAGACAGATGCAATTGGACGATTGCCACCACAAATTTCTGCAGTACATTCGACTGGAGCTGGATTACTCGAAGGCGACGGTCATCAGCTACCGTACCGATTTCCGACAGTTTTTCGGCTTTCTAGAATCACAAGGGAGTTGTCCGGAGATTGAAGACATCACTACACCGATGATTCGGGAATACATCTATTTTTTGTCGGAAGACCGTGGCCTACATCCGAATTCAATTCGTCGGAAAATCCACTCTTTGAGTAGCTTTTTCAAGTTTTGTTACACCGAAGAGTATATCAGCAAGAACCCTATGCTCCGAGTTACAGCTCCGAAGAAAAGGCAGCCTGTACCCATCTACCTGCCTGCACCAGACCTTCAGAAACTGATGGACGCCCCCATGGCGAAGGGCAAAGAGCGCACCAAGCTTCGAGACACATTGATCCTGAAAACGTTTGTGTTTACAGGTATCAGACGCAGCGAATTATTAAAACTAAATTGGGAAGACATCGATTTCATAGACCAAACTGTCAAGATACATGGCAAAGGCAGCAAGGAAAGACTGATACCACTTCCTCCCCAGCTTGTTGCCGAATTACAAATATATAAAGACAGCCAGAGAGTGTCACTCGCATCTCCAGTTTTTCGAAGCGTCACGGGGCGGCGATTGAGTGGCAGAATTCTATCAGAGATGTTTCACCGCTACGAACGAAAAGCTGGTATTGAAGGGAAAGGCTATAGCATACACAAAATGCGTCATTCGTTTGCTACCCTACTGCTACAAAGCGACGTCAGCGTGGTCGAAATACAAAAGTTGATGGGTCACAGCGACATCAGCAGCACCCTCATCTATGCACATACGACGGCGCAGCGGCTGCAAGATGCAGTACAGAAACATCCCCTATTGGACAACGAGCCGGTCCAAGCACGTAAGGACCGGACCAAAACATAATAGAATCTATGAGATGAAGTCGCTTTCGGGGAGTTTATGAAAACCGTCCAAGTGAATCAATGGAGGCATAATCTCTCTATTTCCTTGTCGTATTACACTACTTATAATTCCCATAAATCTAAAATTCAGAGGTATACCAACATGTGGTCTTTTGGTGCTACGTTTCTCTGCAATTTTGAGGTTTCTGAAAAGCCATCACCTGCGACTGTCTGTTTCTATCGATGACCACCTTACTAGACAACATATTTGTATAAATAGCTCACGTAATCTGGGTTGACTGAGTTAACTCTCGAAATGAGATCCCTCTGCTGAAAACTCCTCTGAAAGAGATAAGTAACAGCCAAAAGAGAATCTCGAAAAGTGAAATATTCCCTCCGTAATAAATGACTAAGCATTTTACGTATTCCTTTACCCACGTTCGGGCCCGAGCCTTGATTCTCAAGGAATTTACAGACCATTAAATATAGAACGGTTAAATGAGGTGGATCAAAGAACGTATATCTCCAATTAGCAGATATTTTCCTCAGTTGGTTCGTTTTAAGAAGGGTCCATTTTCTCGAAAATATAATATGCCTAAGCACCTTGTTTGCGTCATCACCGTTGACTTCCAGATATTCAGACAAGAGCCTTTTGTACCCTTCTACATCAAGTCCACTTTTTCTTTCTAAAGTACCCAACGATTCAATGAAATTCACAAATTTTCCAGTGGTCATCAAATCAATGGCTTTCTCACTGATGATTTTCGTGTTTGAAAAGGTGCTGCCGCCAAGATGATATTCCGGGATTTCAAACCCCTTAGCGAATTCGTCTGCTGTAAGCGCCGTAGTCTTCGAACTATTTAAAGTTAGGTTCGTGCTCCACAGATAAGAACTGATTTCGTTTAGTATCTCGTTGTTCACCACGTCTGAAGTCTCGCCATTAAGGTGAATGAGAAACATATCATCAACAAACCTAACTAAGTGCAAATTTTTCCTAACTAAAAGGTTTTGAACCAAGTGATCAAACTTTAGAAGATAAAATTGAGATAATATAGATGATGCAATCGAATAGTGCAACTGTGGCAGCTCCTGAAATTCACAATGTTTGAAGAAGTAATCAAGGTCTTTGATTTCCGTCATATCCCCGAACTGTTGCCGCAACTCGTCAACTAGACGATTAACCTTGATGTTAGAGAAGAAGTCCTTTACATCGATTCGAAGAGCAGGTCTACCAAAAAAATCCTGCCTCTTCTTCTGAAATTTCGAATAGCTAAAGTCGAATGACGCAAACGTTGCTACCTGTGTCATCGTGTCTACCGCAAAGTCTAAATGCCCTGAATAGTAAACACTAAGATTTTCCCTGGAAAAATCCACGTCGGCCGCAGAGTAAAGTCGAGCTATTCGAAAGACTATGTACGTATAGTAGAAATAGTAAAGCGGATTGATGAGATACATATTTCTTGGTGTAAAAGAGTCGTTCTTATATACAAAGTCCCTTACCTTGTCTATCGGATACAAGCCGAAGAATTCTTCACGGGGTCGATTTATGGCTTCTAACACAGATTCCCGCCTGTGGGACTTGAGAAATTCTAGGTTGGCCCGTAGCTGAGGGTTATATTGATTCTTTTGAGACACAGACCTCACGTAATTGTAAGCTAGCTCACCCAGCCCTTCGTCCTTGATTGACTTACCAAACATAATAGCTCCACATATACAACGCAGGTATAGCAAAAATACACAGTACACTCAGAACGACATTGGTTTGTAAAACTATGTTATCTGGCGTCCTATCTCGAGTGGGTTTGAGCTCTCTAGGTTTCTTAGTACCTACTTTAGCTGTGCGACCAGATTCAGTTCCGGGCCATGTATTCGGCTCCACACCTTCAAGGTGCCCCTCTTCTTGCTCACTGCCAGTGTTTTCCCCTATGGCTTCAGCAACCTCCTCATGTTCTCGTCTTTCGTTGTCAATTTGGTCGTGATTTTCATTGTTCTTTAGGATCCTTTGGTATTCAGACATTATTGCATTGAACTGATCTAACATATCCTGTTTCTTACTGTCGGCTTTAAGCAAAATCAATGACTTGAGTTTTAATATGAGATCTTCTATGTCGAGTTCATGGTGGTGAACCGTTAGCGCCCTTTCACTGTAATTTCTCTGACTAACAAAATATTGAGTGAGAATGACGTATATAGAGAAAACGCCCGAAAAAACAGGGAAGGCCATGGACTGCCATTGCGCAGTTATGAGTGACAAAACCACACAGACCACAGCCTCTATGTTTAATAAGAAAAAAACCACACGCCATTTTTCATCATAACGCTGTAACCTCTGGCTCAGCTTTATTCGATTAGTTCGTGTTTTATTGAGAGTGTTAATCTTTTTATTGATTTCATCGGGTATGGTTATCTCTCTGTAGTCCCTATCCATAAGTCCTCCATCACAATTATGATTGAACTCGCATCAATGTTCATAGTTTTACTATATTATTCCACCCCAAACTGTCAAAAGTCAACGCATGTATGTCAGGTTACTTTCTACTGTTGGATTCGCTCACCTGTACTACCAAGTCTCTTAAACATTCTCGCCATCGGCGATTCATTAAGAATGTGCAGGTCTGCCTCCTTTGAAGGGTTGACATACGTCAGAGTTGTCTGTTCATCAACATGACGCAGCATATCCCTTATTATCTTTAATGGTATGCCTGCCTCATTGGCTAGAGAGGCGTACGTGTGACGTAAGACGTGCGGAGAGATCGACCGAGGGATGCCTGCCGCCTTTGCGAGCTTGTTAACTTCATAGGCTAGCTGTACATGAGTGAGCGAATCTCCATGAGTATCCCTCAACAGAGGCTCTCCACCCGAACGCACCGTCTGCGCAAAATACGGATGACCAATATAGTGCTTTAGAATCGCCAAAACCACTTCTGGAATTACCGCTACTCCAGGACCAGTTCTTTGGCCCCGATCCACTCGTATGAGCCCATTTTGCAAGTCAATCTGGTCGAGGGTTAAAGCTCTTACCTCCCCCCCTCTTAAACCGCACAGTACCATCAGATACACAACCAACAATGAACGTTTCCGAAATGGGTCTGTTCTCTTTGCAGCCTGAAATAGCGCTAAAGTTTCATCACGACTGAGCCTATTATTGCGTTTACTTTTGTGATATTTGGGGCCTTTGATACCTTGGGTTGGATCTGTAGAAATCATGTCTATGGAATGCAGAGTTTGAAAGAAACTCTTGACTGCCTGGAAGGCATTAGTCGCCGCCGTTGGCTTCTCCGTAAGGCGTTGTTGTAGCCACACCACATAATCTCTAATGAAATTCCGGTTGATAGGCCAGTGCTTACCGTTGGCATCAACAAATAAACGTTCGAAATCAAGGACTTCATCCTCTGACACCCCCGTCTCCATAAGATATGCCTCAAAGTGCTTGAGAGAACTACCGTAACTCTTGCGAGTGCTTGTCTCCAATTCAGCCATTTCATACCATGTTTTGAAATAGTTCGTCTCTCTAAGCATTGTTCTCCCCCCTTAATAGATATTGAACCACTTCGTCCGCAGCATTCTTCAGTTCTTCGGGAGTCAGCTTCGCATATATGGCTGTTGTCTTAGGGTTTGCGTGACCGAGAAGTTTGGACAAGGTGTATAGGTCTCCACCAGCCCGCAAGTAATTCACGGCAAAAGTGTGACGCAATGAATGCGGAGTGAGGCTTGGCTTCAGGCTTTCGGAAACAGTCGTCATTGAGTTTACACAGTTTCGAAACACCTCTTGTACCGTTCGTATACTTAAGGGATTCGTTCCTTTGGAGGCCGAGAACACGTACTTGTTTGACGAAGAATTTAGACTGTATAAGTCAGCGTCTGAACCACCGACTAATCGTCTGTAATTGCGCAATAAGTCCATGATCTCAGTAGACCCATACACTTTCCTCCCGTCAACACGATGATGCTTTCCATGTACTGTCATCTCGCTCTCGTCCCAACGGATCTTTGCCCATTTGAGCGTGGTAGCTTCCTCAATCCGAGTTCCTGTACCGACCATATAGAGAAAAAGTGTAAAATAGCGAAGTCCGTAGCGTGTCGCTCTCACAATTGTCAAAAGTTCCTCAACAGATTCCTTGCTCAAAGCTCTCGGGAGCGAGTCATACACTTTGGCAAATTTCAATACCTCACTCAAATCGCTCTCCGAAAGTAAGTGTTGCTCTACAAAGAACGAATGCATTATCCGAAAGAAAGCCTTCTTTTTGTTCTGAGTAGTTGCCGAGCCGCTCTTATGCTTCAGATATTCCTTAAGAACCTTGCCCGTGAGGCAATCCGCTAACAAATCGTCGTTGAGTTTTTGTCTCTCAAGAAATTTTCGAAACTGGTTGAGTTCTGACACATAGGTCTTCTTCGTAGTGGGAGGTCGTAGATTTAGGTCTTCCGTCTCGAACAATTCGAGTGCGTCCAGCACAGTGATCTCTTCAATGTCGTCATCAATTCGTGGTTGCAAAATAACGTCGTATTTGGAGGCCAGATATATCTGGAGGCCCTCTATACCGATTTGGGCAATGACTCGATCCAACATATTGTAAGAGTCTTGAGTTTCCTGTTTAAGCAAAATTGGCATCGATGTCAACCTCCTTCAAGAGCCTGGTACTTGCTCCCTGATTTTTATCTCGGTACTCGTGATTCGAGAGGTGAATATAGTGCGTGGTGCTTCTCATATCCTCGTGGCGTGCGAATCGGCTCACGTCCAACAACGAAATACCGGACCGTAAGGCATGTGTACAGAATGCATGCCGAAACACCCCTGGGCCATGAATTACTGGCCAGTTCGCAATCTGGGCATACAGTCTAAACAGAAGGTTTCTTTCGTCGTTCCGTATCGCCTTGCTATCTATGCGAAACAACCTTTCACCCTCGGCTGTTGAATCGGCGAGAGCTTCTAACCATGGTAGAAGCGGCTGCGGGATGAAGACAATTGCGGCGTCTCCGCCTTTCTCAATAATGCTGACTTCGTTGAGTTCAAGCCGCAAGTCCGTCTTGTTGATTCTTTCTGTCTCCGATGGTCGCAGCCCCATAAGATACATCAAACCAAAAAGACCCATATCTCTATTAACCGTAGGTGAATACTCCAATATAGCCCCAAAGAACCTTTCAACCTGTTGCTCAGACGGAATCCATCGGACGAATTCTTCGGGACGTTTGGGCGTAGCTATTCCTCGTCCCAGATTGGAGACACCGTATTTGTCGGAGAAGTATTCAAAAACGCTAAGGATGAGTTTCCCACGTAGAGCCGCCGATTGTCGACTCATCGCTCCCAAGGCTATCAAGCGACGAAGATACTCCATGTAACCGGCAATGTGCCCAGGGCGAATCTTTGAAAACGTCCCTTTGTCCAAATCGATCTCTTTTCCTCTTGTCCATCGAATAAAGTGACCTAACTTGTTGCGCACTTCATACACTGTACCCTTGCTCCTGCCATTAGTGGCCAGCATCTGAAGATATTCCCGAAATGCTTGCGGTAGTTGCGTATGAAAGTGGATCTGCCGAGTGGCAACGGCGATAGAGATGCCTTGTGCAATAGCGGTAGAGTTAGGAAATTGGGACTTGACTAACAGCCTCATAAGAGCTTTCTTGTCACGCAGTGCGACGTTGCCAGATAGCATGTCAGTAACCCTTGACTCAGCAAGGTGACATGGGCTTAACTGAGATAGCTGAATTTCCAACAGGTCGCTTACCAAAATCAAAATCGGCCGTACTCGCTCAGATTCCCGAAAGGCTGCAACAGGTTCAAGTTGACTTAAAGTATCCCTAGTCCAATCGGGAAGGTTCTCGAGATACTCGGTCCAAATCCAGTCCCTAAGCCTCTCTTCATTTGAGATGCTTAAGCGTTGCAGTTGCATAAGTGACATAGTGGTCGCCTCCTCTTTGCATTGTGAACAACAGCCCTAGAATTTATACCCAATTTTTCCCTCGAACGCCCGTAGAACTGTCTTTCTACGAGGTATACCTGTTCCCCTGAAAAAATTTCTCATGGGGATTACAACTATTTGTAGTTCCTGCTGTCCGATGACATATTGACAAGCCTTAATTCGATAGTGCAAGTCAGGAATTGAACCCCAAGCAAAAAGATCGCATTTTGCTTAACCGCCAATATCCTAGCGGCTTTCGTTTTAATAGTACAAGTCCATTCGCAAGGAATTTCTCAGTGTGTATTCGCTTAGCTTAGAGGCTCTGGGGAAGCACTATAAACAGCAATAGGAGATTGATGAATGGGATGAACTGCTTAGAAATGTGGTGCTGCCCTCGGCAACTGTGGTTCGCCTTCTCCACCAAGCTCATATAATAGACATTCGACGACAGAGGTACTCACTAAAGAAGAAAGTGGGAGCCGGGATGTACTGAACCAACCAAAAGTTAACTAGCAATAAAAGTTGAAGCCGCCCGTTAGTCAATTTCCAGCGGCTCAGTGAATCAACGGTATCCAACCTGACAAACTCGAAAGGTATTTCGATCCACATAGCGAAGCTTATGGTAAGAAAATGACGATAGATAGAAGGTGTTAATCACTGAGTGCCTTATTGAAATCGATTCTAACGGGGCTGCAGATATCAGTGTCGACAACCATTGCTGTTTGGACAATCGCCTTGTTAATAGGTTTTTCGTGGTGGGTTTATGCAAAGTCCCAGATAGAGATCAACAGAAAGCGAACAGATGCACTGAACGCTGTGCACCGACTTTATGGTCCCGCACTCGGATGGTTTGAGGCGAAACACGCCAAACGTATCTCTCTGGAAGAGAGAGATAGCGAATTACTGCAGTTGTTTATTAACTCTAGGGCGGCAGCCCACAATTCTGAGATCAGACACCACATAGATAGATGGGTCTCTGCTGACTACGATTCAAATCGTTTATTTGCCGAGTTGAGGTACGTGTATGCCAATACTTGGTTGGAGGCTTATGGGAGAGAGACTTTAGTTGAAGTATGGGAAGTTCTGCAATGGATGTGGCGAGTGTCCCTGATCTTAATTCTGGTCTTTACTATAGGAACAATACTTGCCTGGCTGGTGATATCGATTTTTCACGTTATGTCTCCACGCCATCCAATCGTATGGGTTGAAATTGGAGTCCCGGGTGGTTTGGTAGCGATCGTAGTAACGGAAATTGCGGGGAGAGTGAAAAAACGCAAACTTGCAAAAGAAATGGAACGTATTTTTGAAGAAACCAGCATTCGCATCCTTTCCACCAAATGAGAGTAAACCAGCCTCCCATTTGATGTGCCCTAACGCAGGTTATAGGTTGCATTGAATACGGCCCATCAATCCTTATTGCATCGTGAATCGGTTCACTTGGAGTGGACAAGTCAGCGTCTTATTAAGGTATATTTTTTAATCGTCTGAATCACGCAGAGTAGCGGCAATACTTGGGTCCTGCATCTCAAGTTCACCTAGAAGATTCTTAAATGCATCAGAAAGTTGCGCACTGTCTTCAAGTGAAACCTTGACTTTCTCATAAGTATCATAACAGCCTTCGAGAAGGTTAATATTTTCTCGCAGTACATTCATTATCTTCTCAACGTATGTCCCGTCCTTTTCTAACAGCTCTGCAACAACCCAGTCATCCAGCGCTGCGTCCATTCTTCCTAAAGCATTCAGCAAAATAGCTCTGTTCGCTCGAATTATGGCACTAGACGGCTCTAGCTCTATTGCTCTGTCGTAATCAGATTCTGACATGTCACTATAAAGCCGTCTCTTGTGTTCGTCCTCCGTCATCTCTAAAACATTATGAAACGCTATGGCTCTTACATTGAAGTCGTTTGCAACCAACTCTTCTTCAGGATCTCGGTCCAGAAACAAGTTACTAGCATCGATCACTTGATTCATGTGATATAAATACTTCTCCACGTTTGAAGATCTCTGTGCCATCGCAGCCCGATAATGGGCCTGCGCCAACAGTCTGTAATACTTTGTCTGCACATACGAGTTGCGTGCTGATTCCAACCCTTTGTTCACAAACTCAATTGTGTCTTCATACTCTTCTTTGGAAAAGTGAGCATCTGCTACCTTCATGAACAAATCAAAGTCAATGTCATGATAGTTTAGTACTTCATCTTGAAATGCGGAAAGTGCCTCTATTTTATCCTCATCTTCCTCATTGATAAGGTCAATAATCTGCTGAAACAACGTGAATACCTTATCCTCGTCATCCAATTCCGGGATAAGATTAACCATGCCGTCTTCGGAAATGATGGCGATGACACATTTCTTGTCCATGCTTTTCAATTTCTCCATGTAACGATATGCCGAATTATATCTCGCACCTCGACTGGAATCTCCGATGCCTTCCTTGGCTATCCCATCCAGAATGACCCCTATTGCATGGCAGTTGCCATTCGTATCAAAGTAGATAGCACCATCAATGGAAGTTAGATGCCTGACATGTTCTAACTTGATCGGAGTTGGTTCGATTAACGTCGACTGCATTTTCAAAGTAGTTACTTCCTTCGCCGCCGTGTCTGTATCTGTGATAACCACGATAGTGCCATACTTTTGTTCTGCTGCCTTTCTTACAACTTTCTCCAGGTTCTCGACCTTCGAAGCGTAAAACTCGGAGTCGTCTTCATAGAACTGTGATTCCACGAGCCTTTTGAACCTCTCTGGAGTATATCCGTTTTCGCCAATCTTCGGTGTCTTAAATACCACATCTATCAAAACTCGCCGAAGTATTTCCAACTTCCTCTCGGTTTTATATATTGTCGTATCGTTTTCTGTTACCAGCGTCCCGTATCTACTTAATTTTTCATTCGTCACAATAAGTGACAAGCTATACTTAGATAGTCCTTTGACCTGGACGTCAAAGAGGAGTTCTTCATCTATATCAGCCCAGTTGATTGAACCCATTCCATATACCAATCGATGGTCTGCTATCAGAGATAAGTTGGTTTGCCCGTTTGTTGGTTCCAACAACTTTCGTATCCGTTTAGAGTCATCCAGTGGAATCCTATCGTCATCTCGAAACTTTATGACGTAATTCACCAGACTCTCACTGCTATTCAGTGTATCCTCACTCATAATAAGGATACTCCCAAACGGATTATTACCCTCGTAAGTTCTTGTTGATATGTCATCAATCTTCTCCAGAAGATTGTTCATGTAATATTGACTATTCTCTGCGGTTACCACGGACCCAATGTCGCCAGTTCTCTTACTTTCTTGCAACAATTCTTGTATCATACCGAAGTATACTCTGGCGACCCTTCGGATAAATTGCGCACCATCTTCCTTGTATTTCTTGAGAAGTTCCACTTCTTTTTTATTTTTTACTACTCGTGTTTTAGACTGAACGAAATAGTCGTAAAAGAAATAATCTAATACCATTCTCAAAAAGGACAGAGACGGCGACTTATGCCACACTTCAGAAGCCTCAAGGCCGATGTTTCTTATCTCCAATAAGTATATAATTTGTTTCTTTGCCCGTCCCACTCCTGATGTTAAATCGTTGACATAAAGCACCCGTGATTTAAAACCAAACTGCGTGTTCTTTCTGCTGACTGTTGTCACCTCGTCAATTTGCTCACCAATATCCGCTGGGTTATATCTTTCCAAATCAATGCATTCTTTAAGTGATTCAGCCAGCCTCCCTTCATCTAGTCTCACTGGGGTTATGTCTAGCTCACTGAACACATCTTCAAGTTCCCTTAAATTTTCCTGGCTAATTTCGGTTGCTTGTGTATTTTCGTTCGAGAGCGAAGTTTTGACTCTAGTGATCTTTGCACTAGCCTCTTTGTGCAACAAAATCGAATAAAATTTCAAGTGGAATTTTCTGTTTAGATTTTTCAATATTCCATTTAATTCTTTATATATCATTTCATTTAACAACTCTATATTTCCGTTTCCGCCCAACAATCGTCACCCCACATTGACTTTAAGATACAGCGTCAATCTGCTTTCTCGAGAAAAGGATTTGTAAAGTAGAAATGTCTCTTGCCTCGGTCCAAACTATCCTAAAAGAACAGACCCATAAAGGCTCCATCAGTTGAAAGCGGATTTATCGATTTAGTGTAGATGGTTATGGTAGATCGTTATGATTCCACACATTTCGACATTTTGTAACAGAATCCTCTTTATAGTAACCTTGTCTACTTGATCTATTTCAGTGAAGATCAGGGTTCTTTGTTTGGAGCACCTAAATGTCGCTCATCAATATCAGTTGGGTTCTCTGAAACCTAAAAATCGGCATACCTTATTGTTTTTGTAACAGCATAAAGGTGCCTATATCACAGGTTATAAGCTATGCCGATTAGATGGGGACAGCCTATGGAACATTGTCGAACACTGCAAGTCGCAGGAAAAAGACCTTCTTTGCTGTTTCCAAAGAGTGTCCAGATTCTCCTGAAGGTGATGTTCTTCAAGGATGCTCTGAGGCATACTGCTGCCAAAGGAGATGGTCCCATTGGCACGTGATAGTATCGTTCGGCAAATTGATACACTCGGGCGGGTAGTCCTTCCGATACAAGTGAGAAAACTTTTAGGAATTACGGAAAAAAATGAAATAGAGATCTTTATAGAAAGGGAAAGCATTGTGATGACACCATATTCTTCCGTATATCTGTTCAGCGGCTTCCCTGGCGAACTCATAGATGTCAACAAAGGAAAACTTGTATCCGGCCATCATCTGTGCCTATCTTAAAGCCGAGAATGAAGGCTCGCTGTACCACCACACAGAAGACGCACTCCCAAAATACTCTCTAGGCAACGTGGTTAAAGAACTGTTGCAGAGATTATTGAGGGCTGTTAATGCTACGCCTGGGGGCACTGGCTACTACTTCTAAGACTTGACTTGAAACCAAAACATCCCATTAGTGGTTTCTACCGGTTTAAGCAATGTAGGCAATTATGAATTATTAACACGGTTCACCACTATCGTTAATGAGATATCCGCCTTCGAGTCCCAACATCTTGCCCCAACAAGAAATTTAACCACATAGAGATAGTGTTCAATGTGTTCGGTCTTAAGGTGACCCACTCAAACTTGAATGAATTACTAGTGGCGTAACATTTTCTTGAACTCTTAGTAGACCAAAGTCACGTAACTATAAGACCTTCCGTCTTATCAGCCTCGGTCACAATAATGGATAATCGAACCTTGATTTTCGTTGTAATTTACAAGCATTCCATTTTCACCCACGACCATATAAGATCTACAATCCTTGTTACATTTTATCCACTGAATTACAATGGCCTATAGCTGTTTCATTTCCAATTGGAAGTTCTACAATATCCTTAAGTTATAGATGTAAAAGCGCTGATACTTAGAATTCACCAATTGAGGAGTCATTAACATGAATGCCAAAATCGATTGGCCCGACGTGGTTAGCAACGCTCAAGATCAACTTAATGAATATAAGAAATCGTATTTAGCAATGGAAAAGTTGCGATGTGAATTGCAGGACGAAATTCGGATTAAGCTTGGAGATAACTTTGATGCTATATGGTCATCTCGAGATGAAATGTCCAGCAGAACTGGAAGTGTCTCAAACCTTTTATATCCAATCCGTTGGTGGACTATACGGCGGCGCCACTGGTTACAACAATCACAGGAACTCCTCGAAGCACACTTTGAAATTCTGAATCGGTATAAATCTCGCATTTTTCGTCTAGCCGATAGCTCGAAACAAGTTAAATCTGCCTTTGATACATTCACAGGATATCAGAATTATGCAGACTTAATTCAGTTTCCAGACTCGTCCATGCTTGAGAGCATACAGGAAATTTACCATATGAGGGAGGAGTTCAATCAAGTCGACTACGACATTGATGCTATCCATACGTGGCTAACAAAAGAATTGCTTGATAGTGGAAGTCAACGTATGGCAATTGAGTTTCGGCTAAAGCGGAAAATTATAAAAACAATACGACAACAATTAACTGTAATGGCGTTCCTCTTTATCTACAGGTCCCTCATATTCATCCTAGCCCTAGTCCCGGCTCTTATTTTGTTCTGGTCTTATCATTCACTAGTTACGTTCCAAACTTCCCCACCGAAAGAGACCATACCGAGCGGTTTTTCATTCATTTTACTCATACTAAATAGTGTTTTCATGATAGGAATGTTGGTCTACAATGCCTACCAAGTCATTCGACGAAAGAACATAGCTTCAAACCTGATGCTCACTATCTACAACATGTTCTCAGTTATCATTCAATTCGCATCCGACTACCAACAGCTTTACTTCTACGCAGGAAAGAGCAAACAACTTCCGCCTCTGGACTTTTTCTATTACAGTGCCCTCACTTTCGTTGGGAACGGGATAATCCCCCCTGTGTCACACTGGGTAAAGGAGTTTTCCATTGCTGAAACTATACTTGGATACCTGATGGCTTCAGCCATAATTGCACTGATTGTGAACTCAGTTCTACCGATCATTAAACCTGCCAAGACGGCGGAAACCACACGCACAGATTGGAAATCATAGTAAACAATCATGGAAGGAGTGTAGGAACAGCTCACTTGATTCAATTCACCTTATCAAATAATGCCTCAACAATCGCCGTAAACCAGCAGCAAGTATATGTGTAGCCCGAACCCTATGAAACCGATTCAACACATGACCGTATAGTCCGTCATCTACCCCCTAGCATTTCAAAGCTATGGTAAGATTCTTACTGATTCTGCAAAATTACTTAAGAGTGGTGGCAACCCAAGAAAGCCTCTTGGTGCCTTGTTGACATTCATAGGTTCTAAACTTTTTGCGTCAAAGCACTCCTTAATATTGATATACGCCTTTTGCATTGATGAAAATAATAGTATGGATTCTTCCTTTCTCCTTTCAACAAATTCATCAATATAATCAACTGATACAATATCTACATTTATGTCAAAGAACCAACTTTGAGATCCAGACCAGTGCAATCGTAAATGTCTCGAATCTTCTAATTCAATCTTTCCAGTCGTGTTATCGTATACTGCCTTAAACAGGGGACCATTTACCACTATAACTGGGAATACTGTTTCTGCGTAATTGGGAATATTTATAGCATTTTGTACCTGAGTGTCATAATAGCCCGCTCTAAGAATCGAACTAGCAGTAACAGATTGTATCGAAGAGTAAAATAAATCCTTTCCACTTGCTAGCGCTTGTCTCCCAGCAAACCCCGGCTCCGACGGAGTAGCAAAATAGCTAGTATCATAAATTTCATTTTCACCTGCAATGTGCCACAATAGTGCTCTTCCGAGATAAGAGCCTACTGATTGTGCGATTCCTGCTCCGGGGTGCTTTCTGCTGGCACTGGAACAAAAGACAACCCAAGGCTTATCCTTGCTCCATTTGCACTCTACAATATGAGTAATTCGTAAAAGTGTGTTGTCGAAATGAAAATCAAGATCGGCTTCTACATCTACTTCACGCAATATGCCATTATCTGTGTCTTCGTAATGTTTGCTTTGAAACACTCGATGTCCATGTTTTTCAAAAGAAGTTGCCGTCAAAAACTCTAACGAATATCCTTCCCTTTCCAACCACTTTTCGACCTTTGATTTCAAAGAATTATTACTAGATTCTATTTGCGTCATATGTTTTCACCTCGAAATAGATTGTATACAACTCAACAATTATTCCACAAACCATCTCCTTGTGCTAATATTACCTGTCAGTGATGCGAAATCGGCCGGAGGACGTGGGCAATTGCCTCGACAATACTGTTTTATGCATCCATGCATACTGCGCCAGCATGTCTACGATGCCAAAAGCCTTTTGTAATGCTGCCCCCCATTACCTACGGAACTCGGAATCCACTGCCAATGTCGGTCCTTTCTATCCATGTGTTTACCATACCACATCACGATCCCAATATCCTCCAGCAATGAATCTGGTTGGTTACCTGACTTCATGGTGACTTCCCCTTCCTTCCGGTTTCCCCGGTTGAATGGAAATAACCTAAGAAGGCTTAATCAGATGGTACAAGTGGTCAAAGCAGTAATGAAAACTTTTCTGTTCAAACATTTTTCTTTTGGAGCGCAATGGCCCCGCCGCACCGTTGTCCAGCCAATAGCAAACTGATAACCGATCTCTCGTCGCTGAATTACCAGATCAACATGTAACCATATAACAGAAAATAAGGGTGTACCCGCCAATTATGTGGTAAGGGGCGAATTAGTATATAGAGATTGCGAAGACCGGGATGTCTTTGAAAGGGGAGCTTGAGCCAGCCAACGATTGTGTTTCACTCTTAGCCGTCACGTTCGAGCGTAAAACTTTGCGCTTCTTACAATATCTTCTGTTGTATGGGACCCCTTAGAGCCTACTTTCGTGGGCCCTCGCACTCTTCAATTCCAAGACTAAGTTTCTACTTGCCCGATGTGCTATCATCTCCTTATACAAACATCCCCATGCGAACTATGGATTCCAAAAAGGAGAGTTACCTGATGATTGATGCTGTATGGGAAAGAATTAAGAACTGTGAAGGGCAAGTGTTCGAACAGATTAGGGGTCAAGAGTTCACGTACAACGTCATAGGCGATAATTCCATTGAGTTGAATAGGACTAATCGAATGGTTTCAAGAAAGACTTTTGAACAGGCTCTGGAACATGTGCCGTTGGAAAACACCGTGCCGGTGCAGCGTTTACAGGCCCCTTCGTATATCTTTGCCATATTGATGGATGATAGAATCCGACAGAACGACTGGTAGACATCTAACTGCGCAATGTGCTGTAATATCCTTGATTCCCCGACATTATTTTGTCCAGTGAACACGCTGATTCCAGGACTGATTTCCAGCGCAGAAGTCTGCAATATTCCCTTTGTACGGAAAGACAATGAAACATGATGTTCCGAATTCATTTTGACCCCTCATTTCATCCATGGTCGCTCAGTCATCTGTACAGCTACGGGCATCGAAACATCCTCGTTGTCCATTTGAGAACATCCCAAGTTTGTTCATTCACTTCCTCCATTCCATCAGAGCGACAAAGTGTACTCATAGACCTCTTATTTGCTCTCAAGCGATTCTAATTCCTAACACCACCGTCCCTTTCTTTAATATCATACATAATTCCATTTGTAAGTCGGTCAGACATTGATTCACATGATATGACTTCCAATGTCAGAGCGTCACGTGCTTCTCAGATAGCAATATTATCAAGCGAGCCTGCGGCCAAGTGAAACCTCTCGATAAAGTCATTGAACTCTTTATTTCTCGTGAGTGCCTCAGATCTCCGACGTTCAAATACACGTGTCTCTAATCCGACTACTTCGAGCACGAACATACTTAATGAATCTGTTTGTTGGCTCGTGATTCAATGCATGAGCTATCTGTGTGAATAGCCCTTCTGCAACCGGTTACTAGATACGATTCATATAGTAGATGGCTGCCCAGGGAGACTTTCGTAGCCTTGAGTGTCTCTGTCTGAGTCCACTGAATGCCGACGCTCCAGTTTTTGAAAGCAAGACCACCGCTAACGAAGCAGGAACGACACTTGGCAGCCCCGCTAACCCCGAACTCATAAACCCAAGCACTGTAGCCCAGACAGTTGAGTCTTCCGCTACCCTACTTATAATTGATTTGGTGGTTTCAGAGTCAATCTTTGTGATAGAACTTACTTCCTCCAACATTATGTTAAGTTTATCTCTAATGCGATATTTCACTTCATCTTCATTATGGGAAGGCTGATAAATTAAACTTCCAGCTTCCCTATAACATTTTTTCTTAAGGTTGTTCAATTCATCGTTGTGGTTCTCCAAAATCTCTAGGATGTCATTGACGTGCTTCGGTATAAGCAGCGGAGCAAAAGGTGCAGTTAATGCTTCAAAGAAGTGCATAGCAAGCCCCTGAATTCTAGTGTGGCTGGTATCGGCTCCCTCTACAACTGGCTCGCCTATACTTGACAGTAGGTTGACAGCCGTTTCAGAGTCTGTGCTGATATTTGCGGACTCGAATTTAGTGAGTCGGTTAACAACGCATTGAATTAAGAGATTCTCCATATCAAATGTCTCAAGATGGGCCAGAATGATATCGGGATCGCTCCCCAGTTCCAAAGACAGTTCATAAATTCTAAAAATAAACTCTGTAGCAGCAAGTTGCCTTCACGAGGCATCATTTTCCAATTCGGTCACTATGCGCTTTCTAATGTCCTGTGGGATACAAAGATTATCCTGAGCCTCGTATGATTCAATATTTCCTGGATTAACGAAAATTACTTTTTCTAACCGGGACCCTAACGGGCTTAATCCATCTGCAACATACTTTGCTTCACCCCATGCCTGCATGAGTTCGGTTTGCACTGTCTTGAACACCGGTAGAAGAGCATGCTGGGTATGTTGAACCCGTTGTAGAACTGCATCAAACGCATGAACTGGTTCTTGGCTGACCCAGGTCGGAAGTCCAACGCAGAGTTTACCATGATATAACAGAGACGTCGTAAAATTCACAATCTTACTTCCCAAATGGTACGGGTATATGATTGATGCTGGCTCTTTGTCTTCCATCGGGTCACCAACTCCCTTATCTCAGATGTTCAATCTTGCCAAAGTATAATCATCCCACGTATCTTCCCTCTATCTTTGACAAGTCCGTTATGAATCGTCAGCATCGAACCGCTTCGATTTCACCACGAGAGGCTCCCCTATCTAAATACTCATATAAAACCCTTCACGGTGTCGGCTAAGGATTATTTCTCCAATACATGCAGGAATCCTTTCTCAATAAATAACAGTATAAGATATACAAAGGCGGAGCATACAGGCATGAATCTGACGATGAGAATCAATCGATGATAACTTCGGTTGGCTGGCTGTTCTTTTCATACTGTTGTTCGAGTCGTCGATAAACGTTGCTGCTTCGTAATAGATGTAACTGAGATAATAGCGTCCAACTACGATGCTAGAAGCCCAGAGAACTGGGAATACAAGCCGTTGAAGTCCTAACGGAAATCTTCCGACATAAAACATGGAGAAAGAATTGTCATCATAGCTTTTGCAAAGGAAAACGATTCGATAATCGTACCAACAACCGCCAGAATGAAAAGGAGTCGATTGTTCCTTTCTGAAGTATCCATATTATTTCTCCAACATCATAAAATCTTAGTTCCCAGCAACAATTTTGCGACCTTGAGGTGAATGATTTAGTCTTACACCACCCGGTTTGGCGCATACAGAAGGACTAATTATCAAGCTAACAACTCATGTAGGCCTGTAGCGAACTCCTTTGCACCTCCGTGCGATGGATGGCGCACGTGGTCTATTGAAAACTTGGCGAGTCTATCCTTCGCATGTTTGTGAATGGCTCTTTCAGCCTGCCTTCCTACAGCTACCACAGTCGTAAGGCTCTGAAATAATCCGATGAGTTTTAGTAACATGTTTGACCCCTCCTCCAACTCGGCAGCCGTGGGAGCTCGATTCGAATTTGGGTCTTTCGATTGATGGGGATGCCAAGGAAATGCATTCCACATAACGGGTAAAGACCCACAGTTGTTTAGCGTTCTCCAAACAATCGTAGCCGTTGCCTCTTTGAATGGCTTCGGTGTCGGAGACGCAAGATGGTACGACCCATGATTGCCGAACAAGTTGTGCCTCCCGCCCCCTTCCGCCATTATCCACTCGCTGGTAAATGGAATCCCGGTTTGTGCGCATCCCAAATGGCCGGGAGCCTCTCCCACCAAGAGAACGGTGGCGGTATCCAGCGTTTTCAGATACAGTCGCAGATTTTCTCTCCGGATGTGTACTCCTGGACTGTTGCCGTAATACATGTTATTGACCATATCTGACGAGGGACGTCCAGCAAGGTCGGCAATGAAAGTATCGATCGAGTCCATCAAGTTTGCTCCTCTGTCTGAATACTCATTTCAAAGCTTTCGATTTTTCGCACTGTCTAATATGCTTCAACCAGTTCGACGCTATAAATGGTGGGATCTACAACGTCGTATTAACGAGATTACGTCGGCCATCTGCGGTGACCCACTCTACTTCTCAGGAACAGCATTTGACTCAGCAAGAAACGGAGGTTTTTCTGCTGACGGCACCTCCTCAACATCTCTCAGTTTTCTTCCAAATGACTCGAGTACAGGTAGCAGCCTGATCGATGGTCTTACCGGATTTTCAGCGTCCTCTCGTAATCCGTCCTTGGGATTAGCTCACTGATCTCTTTCGGTGAAAAGATTTTACCACCTCTACCGATTGAAATTGGCCATTTCATTGTCATTTGACACTATATGTGTCCTCTTTGAAATTTCCCTGTAAACATTCCACAGTTTTGAATCATAAAGCAAACTAGAGTTCCGAGAATTCCCAGAATAGATTATACTATAAAACAAAAGATTATCCGCTCTATCGAGGTGGCCTCATTATTCACGTCCTTAATTAGAAAATCATTCAAAAGTGCCCAGGGACTTCACTGGCGCTATAAGTTACAGCATGGAGGCATCTCGTGGAGAGCATGGAAATAACTTATCCTGTCGCAACCTAAGGCCAAAACCCGAGTTTCATGCCGAGAAAAGCTCAGGAAACACATTAGGAAGGCTGGTCATTACCTTGTCACAACAAAGATCCAGTTCCAAGCTCAAAACGTCTCTATCGTCTGCCTTGACACACATACCTGCTTGGGTTTCAGAATGGACTCCACCGATTCTCCTAACCGTGTCTATGTTCATAGTACCTAATCTCCTTTATCTTAAAGTCGGGATCTCCAGTAGCCCTTGGACACTTCCACTTACATGGCTGAAAATGTCTTTAGTTTTTGTTTCACTGAGTATGTTGTTGGCGAAATATATAAATTACTTTAGACAAGGAGTGCTTCTGCATAGAATACAAGGAAAAGTATTTCTTGATATTGTATATATGGTCACTTTACTGTCTTTCTTTGAAAATTCGTTTTTCCTCACCAGAAACGCATTCGTCCTTATGGATAGTATTTTCGCAGCAACCGTTACACTGACATCTGGTGTCCTAATCTTGATGCTATACAGCAAATTCATTCATTCTGTCCCACGGATCAACAAAAAGTTTTCCGTTAAGAATATTTGGCGGGCTGCCTCGTATATTTTCAATCTTAACTTTGGAATTATCCTTGGGTTTTCATTCTTGGAGTATTATTTGCACATGATGTTTCGGACCAAGATTTTTCTGTATACAGCGACACAAGGGATACCGCCTAGCCAATCCAATGTGTTGAACTACATCTATTTTAACACCGTCAGCTATTTTGGCTTGGGTTACGGCGATCTAATCCCGGCCTCCTTACTTGCTAGGATGATCACAATTGCCGAGTTGATGATCAATTTCATCAATACTTTGCTTATTATTACATTTTCACTCTCCGAGGAAGTGTCCCCTTCACCTAAAGAACCACGAAAGTCGACTATACTCCGACAAATCTATGGCTTCTCCTATTCCATAATCATTGCAGGATTGACTGTCTATATTCTCGTTCCAGCGATAAGGGCACCTGCTAATCTGCACGAGTATCGGTGGATCTCGATAACACACATGAAGGTTCAGGAGGTATCACGGAGCCGACAGCCACAGAATGTAACGAACAACTAGAGTGCGTGGAGTCCGCAGCTGAATTCCACCATTGCAGAAATGTCAGACTAGGGTGCATTTCGTGAGAAAACCAACAGCACTTACGATAAAACTAACGTCACTCCAAAATTGGAAAGCAGGCGCTCGTACTGATTCCTATAATGCTATAGGTAATGAATAGAAAGCTGTCTTTAGGAGGAAGGAATATAGAACGTAAGCCTAAAGACTTGCTGCCATTTCGTATTCTCGTCGCCTATACGTTTACAGAATTCATCCGCTTCCTTGCCCACTGTTCACACGGAAGCATTAGTTTCTCTCCAATGCCTTTTCGTCTGTACATATTTCCGACCACGAATCCCGCAATCTCCATGTCCTACCCTTGGATAAAAATGCTTGCCAAGTGCGTAAGCCCATCCTGGGACACTGCCATTAGAAATCTCATAAACATAAACCGTATTGCCTGCATCATGGAGAACCGTTCCAATCGAACAGTAACCACCTCGTATCCTTGTTCTAAGCATAACCAGGCAATTCCCAGGTTAGAGGGTAGATGTAGCGTGGCTTTGTGTACGGTACAGAACGTAAACTCATACAGTTCATAAGGCTTCGCCTCATCCTCAATGAAAGCTTACCATTGACCATACTTTTGCGAAGGTGCCGAGCCCTGCTACAAGCCCCCTACAAAAGTAGAATGCTTCGAACCCATCTCATTTCTCCCTACGATGGAGCGATTTTGCGCTGTCTACGCAAATTACCTTTCTCTCGCTTAGTCATGAGATGCTCTCTTACGTGAATTTTTGTCAGATAAACGTGCAGTTGTGAACTAATCGTCAACCAAGAAGAAGAACTCACAGCAGATAACTATGCGCACAGATAAGTTGAATGTACTTTACGCCCACGATTCGTGCTGTTGTGCCAATACGCCGATGGGAGCATCTCTTTGAGACAGCAAGGCAATTCGAAAGACTGTTTGCGTTTCCGCTCTAAGATATAAGAGAATATCCTAGTAAAAGTGCAATACATCCCTCCTACCTGTCTCATGACTGCAGTGCAGTGCTATTTTATTCTTCCATTATCACTCCTAGTCCGCAATCACTTTCACAACGAACGATTCAGCCGGGGTCTCAAATTGCTGATATGACAACAGTTTTGCCACAAGAATCCCTCAAGGCAGCCTGTATAAAAACATTAAAATGCAATCTTTATTACTCCTAGTCCCCTGAGCACTTGATCTATCGGATTAAAGCCTTCTACCGTGCTCTCATACAGCAAAGGGGGCGGTCGGAAATGTTCACGTATTTACCTACACGAGACCAATTTACAGAAAACATCCTTCCAAAGTTAGAAGATAGACAGGTCAGCTGCGCCATATGTGGCAAGGTATTCAACCGACTGACAGGTACACACCTTCGCACGCATAAAAAGGAGCTAGAGACCCGTCGGAGACTAAAATGGGTTCGAAAACGGCCGGAGGAGATTGAGTCTGAACAGGAAGAACAGCCGGGCATTGACATTGACCCAGTCACACAACGTCCAGAAACATTGACTGAGACGTATCGCCGAGTATATCTGGTCACAGAACCGATGTCCGCCTTAATCGAGCAGACCTTCCGACTCTATCACCCTCGCAAGTCGGAGTGGGTGTTCTTTGATTCTGTCCCCGAATCCGAATGGACAACGGTTCATCCTGAGGACACAGGGTGGAGAGGCTCATGGCATTCAAACTACCTGAACGCCGAACAACTCAAAATGCATTTTCGGGGCGAGATCACCATCGGGGTCCACCCTCGACGAAGGGCCTCTTCTTGGGTTCTTGTCTTTGACGTGGATGCGAGCCCTCTACCGGAAGAAATAACGAAAGTGACTGAACAGAGAACCAAAGCAGCTACTCGGACACTCGTACGCCTGCTGCGCCGCCACCATCTGCAACCGCACGTTGTCGCCAGCGGGAAGAAAGGGTACCATGTAACCCTCTATTTTGATAAGCCCATCACTCGACGGCTTGCAAAACGACTTTTTGATTACTTCGTAAATCATCCTGAGTTACCGACAGAATCTATCGTAATCGAATTTTTGCCTTTCACCCATGCGGTGAAACTACCGCTCGGAATCCATCAAAAGGCGCAAAAGTTTTGCACGTTTGTTGACCCACAGACATTGTTACCGCAGAAAGATGCCTACAGCTATTTTCTCGGGATCCAGCCAATGTCGGTCAATGTTGTGACCAAGAATTTCGTCACCGAACCAACGGCACTTCAAGCTCGGCCAAGGAGGTCCAACTTAGACTCTATGCCGAAAGAGGATTCGATGTTCGCAACCGCATATGAGGAAGGCATTCAGCAGCGGGGTACTCGTCACACGACAACGCTACAAGCAGCTGCATTTTATAGGAACTACTATCACCCGGAGACTGAATTTGAACTCTTGCAACAAATGCTGGAATGGTCTCACCAACAATATGAAGAGCACCACAATCACATCCGTACCTCTCGCCTTCATCATGAACGGGAACTGACGGGGATTGTGCATTATGTGTGGACTCATCCTCTGTCCCGTGACGGGAGCTATCGTGTTGCACTGAAAGCCTCAGACGTACACTGGATCCGCCAACAGACAACCTCGTTAGCTGCGCAGCGCTTGCTGCTAGCGGCCCTCTACCAGTCACGACTGTCTGGCGAAGAATTTCATTTTGGCTTTGAACGGATGCGGCAATTGACTGGACTTGCAAAGGATTCTCTGAGTGTCGCAATCAAAGAACTCAGAGAAGTAACGTGTGTACTTGAGTTAACCAAGAATTATTCCCATCAAACGGGCATTTTTAAGGCACAGACGGCAAAATATCGACTTGCTACCGTACCAGCAGCATCGGACTTAAGTCCTGTTCTTGTTGAGGTCGATGAGACCAGTTGGTCCCAGCAACTCTGGTATCAGTCATTGTGCATGTTGTTTTCCTCCAAGGAATTAAAACTTATGTACCCCCATGCTTGGCACCGCATCAGTAAGACGGGGTATCCTTCTCCCCAGTCAAGAGTTGGATGACGTCTGCCATGATCTCAGGCAGCTAAGGCAGAACGATGGAAGGAACCATCACGATGCAATGGTTCCTTCCACTGAATACATATATGACTTCGAATGAATTCCGTTTTTCAGACTGTCTTCTTTGAAAGACCGTATCCCATCAGTCCTCTGACCATAACCCGCCCCTGTCTTGCTTGACTTACTATTCTCCGTTCAGAAAATACAGCACCCACGCACATGGCTTTTACCACGTCATACTAGGTGATGCTCTTCAGATGAGCCTAAGATCAGTTCGACCCACGTCTCAAACATGTGTTGGATGGTAGTGTCCGGTACCCTGACGTAGTGTCCACGAGCGGTCTCCTGCGGAATATAGCCCATGTAGGCGTCTCTTTCCGCCTCGGTGTAATGTTCATCGAGAAATGTTTCAAGGGTCACTCGAAAGTCTCGAGGCGTCAGTTCCAGAAGACCAATCTTTTCACCGTAGCGATGGATAATTTTCTCCACGCTGCGTGTAGAAATAGGCGTCTTGTACTGTGAGAGGAACATGGCATGATACGGTTGTAATCCGTATTGATGCTCCATATCAGCGAACAGATTCCTGTATGGGTCGGTCACCCAAAAACTACCCGGATAATTATGCTTTGCTCTTTCGAAATACAGAGTGGACTCCGTTAAACTCGACAACTTCAACCAAGTGATTTCAACAGGACGTAGACCCCAAAAGGCTTGTGTCAGTAGAAGAACCTCATCCCGCAATCCCAGATATCCCGCTTCCCTTGGCAAAGAAACAAGACGTTGCAGGTTCTCAATCGATAACCGTAGTGGCTGATTGGGACGGCGGCGTTTGCGAGCTCGTCTGACATGTTCCGATTCCAAGGAACGAACGGGATTTTTTAGTGGTTCGACAACGCCCTGGCTAACTAAAACCTTGTACAGTGCAGCAATGGAATCCATTTTTAACTGGACTGAACTTGGCGCCAGTTTGTCACCCTGGTGGGTCCCCCTATTCTCCAACCACCATCGATATCGGGCAAGATCAAACCGGTCGATCCGTTCCAACACACAGGGGTGAGCAAGAAATCGATAAGCCCACCGTTGAAACTCCCGTACGTGTCGCAGATACGTTTTCAACGAACCAGGGTTTCGCCGTCGCCAGACTTGCTCGGCAAACTCCACCGCATCACTGAGCGTGCGGATTTCCGGCATGTACTGGTATCTTCGTGGGTTGCGCAGCGGTTCGTCCGCTCCCACAGCTTCCTCATATTCATTTGGATATTCTTCCCGCAAATCTCCTTGCAGAGTCCTGTCGTGGATGTGCGTTACCTTCATTGGCACCAACTCCTCTCGTCTGTCGGTACCATACAAAATCGACGCCCATTAGGTCAAAAATTAGAGCAAGAAATTTTGTCACGATTTTGTGTCTGACTAATGGAAGTCAAATTGAGGCAAACTGATACGGAGAAACAGGGGACGCATTGGAAGTGTGAACCGGTAAAATGTTCGTATAAGTAAAATAACCCGCAGGGCAAAAGCCGTACGGGTTATAGGCAGTTGGAAGCAAGTCCTGTAAGCCGAGTTCTGTGTCCCCGTGCTGCAAACGGCATACTGATGCCGCGCCAATCGTCTAATGGCAATCGCGTCAACATGTTCTGCCTCGCACAATGGGCGGTAACCATCTATCTAGGCGAATTGTTGCCAATCCGCTCCAGCGACCAACCCGAGTGCGCGACGGGCCGCCGCATATGCACTCCTATCCGGTCTTGCTCCAGGTGGGGTTTACCTAGCCAGCCTGTCTCCAGGCTGCTGGTGCGCTCTTACCGCACCGTTGCATCCTTGCCTGTGACGGTGCTGCAAGCAACACACATCCATCGGCGGTCTACATTTCTGTGGCACTATCCCTAGGATTGCTCCCGCCGGACGTTATCCGGCACCCTGCCCTGTGGAGCTCGGACTTTCCTCCCGTGCAGCCTTTCAGCTTTGCACCGGCGATTACCCAGCTTACTTCCTCTGCCAAATCAGCATTCCCCAGTATAACGTAATTGGGATACCCTCACAAGCATCATATTCTGGACCTTGTGGCGTTTTGTGGAACTGGTTCTTTAGAGCCATGTAAACGGATCTTCATTTAGATCCGCGATATCTACCTTCAGGCTCTGAAAACGTGTCTGCAGGTGCGTCTGTACAGCTTTGAGAACCGGCCGCTCCATGGCAGCGTGAGTCGTGTCAATCATGGCTAAGCCGTCCTGCCAAGCTTCGGCAACCAGGTGGTGATCACAATCGGATGTTACGAAAACATCCGCACCCTTCGCCATTGCCTGCTCGACAAAGTCTCCCCCGGCTCCACCCACAACCGCTACTGTCCTCACCGGCATGTCCGGGTTGCCTGAAAATCTGACATGCTTGAGCCCTAGAGCGGCTTTAACGCGTTGGCTAAACTCTGACAGAGCTAGGGTCTGCGAGAGTGTCCCAATGCGGCCAATACCAAACTCTTTACCCATGATTTGCAGCGGGTACAAATCGTATGCAACCTCTTCATAAGGATGTGCAGAAATCATTGCGCGTATAACCGTTTCTACTTTTGACATAGGTACTATTGTTTCCAGACGCACCTCGTCCGCACGCTCTATCTTTCCGACAGTGCCGAGAAACGGATTTGTGCCTTCTTCAGGGAGAAACGTGCCAGTCCCCGGCGTGTTAAACGTACAGTGACTGTAGGCACCGATGTGCCCTGCACCAGCATTGCAAACAGCTTGAAAGACCTCTTCGTGGTGCGTTTTAGGAACAAAGACGACCAGCTTTCGCAGTTCTTCATTTGCCATCCGTTCGAGTATCGTCACATTCTTCAACTGCAGCAACTCTGCCAACACGTCGTTGACGCCGCCCTCTGCGACGTCCAAATTGGTATGTGCGTTATATACCGTGATATCATGCCCTACGGCCTTGGCCACAGCTTTGCCTCTGGCAGTGCTCGTATCCAAACGCTGAATCGGTCGAAACAGCATGGCGTGATGCGTAAGCAATAAATCATAGCCGCCTGCAACGGCATAGTCAATTACCTCTGGAGAAGGATCCAGGCTGAGTAAAACCGATTGAACAGGCTTCTCCAGCCGTCCAACTTGCAGCCCAATTTTATCGCCTTCCATGGCTAATGACGCAGGAGCAAAGTCATCCAAAGCCGCTGTGATGTCGCGAGCGGTCAAATTTTCATGAGTCATATGAAGCACTCCTCTTTAAACTCAACATTACACTCAACATTACACTCAATCTTCACACTTTCATTTCGGCGATGATTACAAACCCCATCTCTGTCAATCGATTTCGGGGGTCGACTTTTCCAGTGATTGAGCCAGCCAGTTCTCCATCCATGCAATGCGCTGTTCTACCCATTCTCGCTGCGTCGCTGCCTCCTGGTTGCGTGCGTTGTGCAATCCAATAGCGGCTTGCTTCCATCTCCGCACAGCCTCTCGAACCGCATCAAGCAGGGCCGCGGTTGGATACTTCAGCAAGTACGGACCAAACTCATAAGCAAGTTCCAACGAGCACAAGTCGTTATAATCGGCGTAATCATCTGAGCCCGTCTGGACACTACGGCTCTCAGGAACAGCGGTTATCAGTTCATAAGTTCTGTCTACGTCGTAAAATACCGTCTCATACTGAATGTGAAAATGATGGTCGTGCAAGTATTTTCTCACAAGTCTTGATGCTCCCATGGGTTGGAGTACCAAGGTTTTCAGCGTCAGCACGACTTCTGAACTTTCCTCGAGTATTTCGGTCATTGTTTTTCCGCCCATGCCTGCAATGACGGCTGCATGGACTTCACCCGGCTGCAACGTTTTCAGACCAGAACCAAGCCGGATATCAATGACAGGTTCCAATCCGGCTGCATGAATGTTTTTGCGTGCAGCATCGAGCGGACCTCGTCGAATGTCGCTTGCGACAACGGAGGGAGCTCCCTTATGTTGGACAAGGTAAATCGGTAAAAAACCGTGATCGGTCCCGATGTCCGCTGCTTTTACCCCCGCAGGCACCTGGTCTGCAATACGCTGTAGCCTCGCTGAAATCTGCCCCACACACGATGTCTCCTTCATCGGACTTACTATGTTTGTTTTACACGACTATTTTCGTAGTGCTCTGAGCACACTCAATTGTCCGTTTCGCCAATAGGCGAGCCATGCAATGACTTCCCGCACAGCGTACCGAAACTCGCCTTGTGATGACCATGCGGCAAAGCCTGTGACGTCCATCTCTAATTGACGCGCCACTGCTATAGCCCGCGGCAGGTGATAATCACTTGTGACAATTACGGCGTTGTTGAAACGATATCGCTTCATCACTTCTTGGCTGTTGAGGAGATTCTCCCACGTATCTGAAGAGAACTGCTCCTCTACAATCCACGCTGGGTCCACACCATTCAGCACCAAAAAACGCTTCATTGAACTCGACTCGGTCACCGTTTCATTCTCGCCTTTGCCGCCACTGACAATAATGTACCGGACAACACCCTCTCGATACAACTGGATGCCGGCGCGCAGTCGTGCCAAAAGCGGAATGCTTGGTTGAAACCCTTTGGTGTAAGCACCGAGAATGATAGCCGTATCAGCCTTTCTAGGTGTTGCAGAGCGGCCAATCAGGCGAATGTTTTGAGCCATGCTCGCCAGAACAAATAGAACTCCGGCAACAAGAATAAAAACGAACAGTGCGGAAATCACAATCCATCTCACCAACCGGAGACCCCCATCTGTACAGACTTTAAACTAGCCCGCCCTGCGCCTTGTCCTCTGCTATAGTCTACTGATGGGAGAATGAATTTAGAATAATGCCTACGACTAGAAAAACAGGGGCTGCTCTATGCAACCGAGAGCAACCCCTGTACCACATTGTTTCTTCACATATCGAAGAAAACCTGAACTCATTTATTCAAGAAAGTCCTTCAACCGCTTGCTGCGGCTGGGATGTCGCAGTTTACGCAGTGCCTTGGCTTCAATCTGCCGAATACGTTCTCTGGTTACACCAAACACTTTACCGACTTCTTCAAGTGTTCGGGTTCTACCGTCGTCAAGTCCGAAACGCAAGCGTAGTACATTCTCTTCGCGTTCCGTCAACGTATCGAGTACATCTTCGAGCTGTTCTTTCAACAACTCATATGCAGCAGCATCCGCTGGCGCCAAAGCTTCATCATCAGGGATAAAGTCGCCTAAGTGGGAATCGTCTTCCTCACCAATGGGCTTTTCCAGAGAAACCGGCTCTTGGGCAATCTTCTGGATTTCCCGGACCTTATCCGGAGTCATATCCATCTCCTCAGCAATTTCTTCTGCAGTTGGTTCACGACCCAGTTCCTGCAGCAATTGACGGGAAATTCGGATGAGCTTGTTGATTGTCTCAACCATATGCACCGGAATCCGAATGGTACGAGCCTGATCTGCAATCGCTCTGGTAATGGCCTGGCGAATCCACCAGGTTGCGTAAGTGCTGAACTTGTATCCTTTTCGATAATCAAACTTCTCTACTGCCTTGATAAGACCCAGATTTCCTTCCTGAATCAAATCGAGGAACAGCATACCGCGTCCGACATACCGTTTCGCGATGCTGACGACAAGACGAAGGTTGGCTTCTGCAAGCCTTCTTTTTGCTTCTTCGTCGCCTTCTTCAATCAGCTTCGCCAACTCAATTTCTTCAGCAGCAGACAAGAGCGGAACCCGGCCAATTTCTTTGAGATACATACGCACGGGATCGCTGATTTTCACACCAGGAGGCATGGTCAGATCGTTGAGGTCGATTTTTTCATCTTCCTCCTCGGCTGCTTCCTCCTCATCTTCCTCATCTTCCTCATCGCTGAATCCTTCCGTGCGCTCGTTGGCGACCTCAACGCCTACGTCAGACAACTGATCGAAGAACTCATCCAGCTGATCCGGGTCTAAGTCGAACGGCGACAGGCGCTTTGCAATCTCAGCGTATGTGAGGGTCCCTCTTTGCTTCCCTAACGCAGTCAGGGCCGCTTTTACATCCTGAAGGGTGAGTCCAGCCTCTTCGCGGGCTTCTTCTTTTATATCTGTATTTTTCATTCCTTTTCCCGCCTCCTTCACCCCCGCAACCTTACAGTTCAGTACGGGGCAGTTTCAACTGCTGAATCTGTCTCTGCACTAGGACAATTTGCTTCTTCAACTCTTCAACCAAACTCCGGTCTCCAGACTGAGTAGCCCGCAAGCTTTCATCCAGCAGAGCCTTATACTTGTGTTCCGCTTCCTGAAGCCGAATCGTCCGCAAATAATCCTTTAGTACAGCTTCATCTGTACTTGGTGCATCCTCCATCAGCAAAGAAGATGCGAGGTCCACCAGTGGTGCGTCTTCCAGAGCCTCCAGTAAATCCGCTGAACTGTATTCCTGGTGCTCTGCAAAGTACGCATAAAGGTGTGCCAGGAGGGCAGTCTGCTCAGGCAATACCAACTCCATGACCTCGTTGTTCATAAGGAACGTCGCAGCGGCAGGACTTTGCAGAGCTGCCTGCAGCAGTCTGTTAGCCGCAATTACATTTCCTCGTTGCAACTTGCGGTGTTGACTTTGAGCAATCTCAAAGTTCCTCGAAGTCTGTCGCACCTTGCGGTGTTCCCTGGTTGATCGCTTCGCTATAAGGGTGTACTCTTCCTTCAAAGTTTCGGCAGAAACGTGAAATTCTTTCGCCAAGGCTTTGATAATCGTCTCTTGTTCGATTGGAGTTGACCACTCGTGAAGCAGTTCCAGAGCCTTCCTGATAAATTCATTTACGCCAGCGGACGTACGTAAATCAGAGTGGCTTCGAA
The DNA here is from genome assembly GCF_016406125.1 of Alicyclobacillus sp. SO9. NCBI lineage: Bacteria > Bacillati > Bacillota > Bacilli > Caryophanales > Alicyclobacillaceae > Alicyclobacillus > Alicyclobacillus sp. SO9. The sequence goes on from NZ_CP066339.1 coordinate 3,225,117, forward strand.
GCCGGGAAAGCTGAAATTCAACTACGGTTAAGGTCTGCTCCTGCAGCAGCCTTTGGAAGGCTGCAGCACCATGTTCTCGAATGAATTCATCGGGGTCTTTGCCGTCCGGGAGCGCAGCGACACGCACATCTAAATCCACTGCGGCTGCAATTTCTGCAGCACGAACTGTGGCTGATTGTCCTGCTTCGTCTCCGTCATATGCCAAGACAAGCCGATTTGCCCACCGTTTAATGATGGCTGCCTGTTCTTCCGTAAAAGCCGTACCGAGACTGGCCATTGCGTTTTGAACACCAGCCTGCTCCGCTGCAATGACGTCCATATATCCTTCCAGTAAAACCGCCGTTCCTGTTTGACGAATCTCTTTCCGTGCTACATACTGGTTGTAGAGAATCCTTCCCTTGTGAAAGATAGCCGTCTCAGGAGAATTTAAATACTTCGGTTTTGCGTCTGGACGGATTGCACGTCCGCCGAATGCAACAATTTGACCTTTCGCGTTTGCAATTGGAATGATAAGTCGCCCGCGGAACCGGTCGGCCACCTGTTCCCCCATTTGTACGGCAAGACCTGCTTCTGTCAATACAGACACAGCAAACCCTCTTTTTTGCAAAAAAGAAGTTAGTGTACTGTTTGAAAAGGGTGCGAACCCCAGTTGATGCGCGACAGCCGTTTGCTTTGAAATTCCTCGTTCTTCGAGGTACTTCAGGGCTTGCACACCGGCACTGGTATTCATTAAAATATAGTTATACAGTTTTGCCGCCAATTCATGCGCATCTCTCATGCGCTGTAACGAATTTTTTTCCGAAGGAACTTGGACCTGTGTTCGTTCTTTGAGTTCAGCGGGAATCTCCAACTGGGCTCGCTCTGCCAAGAGCGTTACGGCCTGAGTGAACTCGACACCTTCGATTTCCATAACAAAGTGAATGACCGTTCCACCTGTACCACATCCAAAGCAATGATATAACTGCCGGTCTGCGGAAACAGAGAAGGACGGTGTTCGCTCGCTATGAAACGGGCATAGCCCTACGAATGACCTGCCTGTTCGTCGTAGTTGTACGTGCTCTGACACAACGTCTACTATGTCAGTCCGTTGTCTAACCTCGTCGACAAACCAATCTGGGATCAGAGCCATCCCATCACCTTCTAACTACCGCAAAAGGATTACGCCTGTCTCCGTCCACTGGATGACACAACGTTGCTTGTGCATGTTTCAGCTTCATATGAAGTTGCTTTGAAATTATTCTACAGAAAGCGTCACTTTTCCTCCTTTTATTTTTAAAATCCTAACTTTGAAGATGCGCCGTCGACCGAGAATCTATACACAGTCTGCATATTTTGCAGTAAACAACCTCTAGTATCGACGGCGCTAGTTAAATTTATCCACACAAGTATCTACGTTGAAGTATATGGCTTGCAAACGACACTTATGTTACACTGCTCAGGTTATGCGCGAATCGCGGCTTGCGCTGCGGCTAATCTGGCCAGCGGTACGCGAAACGGAGAACAACTGACATAAGTCAGATTCTGTTCATGACAAAAGGCAATAGAGTGTTGCTCACCGCCGTGTTCACCGCAAATTCCAACCTTCAATTGAGGCTTGGCTTTCCTTCCTTCAGACGTCGCAATTTTAATCAACCGGCCGACGCCGTCCCTGTCCAACACTTCAAAAGGATTGTCTTGAAGCACCTTGTCGTTGAGATAGGTTTGCAGAAACTTGCCTTCTGCGTCATCTCTGCTGTATCCGAAGGTGGTTTGGGTTAAATCATTGGTTCCAAATGAGAAGAATTCTGCTTCTTGTGCCATTTCATCAGCGGTTAACGCTGCTCGTGGCACTTCAATCATGGTTCCTACAACGACCGGTACTGAACTTCCTCTCTCTGCTTGAACTTCTCGTGCCGTGTCTTCCACTAATTTACGCATCCGCCGAAGTTCTGCCACATGTCCTGCTAACGGAATCATCACTTCAGGCACAGGATGATACCCGTCTTTGACTAAGTCCGCAGCAGCCTGATAAATGGCACGCACCTGCATTTCGTAGACTTCTGGGAAGGTCATCCCCAACCTGCACCCTCGATGACCCAGCATTGGATTCACTTCGTTCAGGGACCGAACAGTGGCAAGCATTTCGTTGGTCTCAGTCAAGTGTTGTCGGAGATCCGCATTGTCCGGGTTGTACTCCAGGCGCACCTTGAGCTCTGTTTGCCTTGCAATTAACGTTTCTAGATTGGGTAGAAATTCATGCAACGGCGGGTCCAACAGCCGAATCGTCACAGGGTAACCATCCATTGCCTTGAGAATGCCGTAGAAATCTTCCTGCTGCATCGGCAACAACTTGTTCAGAGCTTCCTTCCGAGCCGATGTATCTCTAGACAAAATCATGGATTGGACAACCGGCACCCGTTCCGGAGCCATGAACATGTGCTCTGTTCGACACAGACCAATCCCGACGGCACCAAAACCTGCCGCACGAGCAGCGTCTGCCGGATTATCAGCATTGGCTCTCACTTCCAGACGCTTCACCTCTTCAGCCCATTCAAGCAACTGCGTAAACTCGTCGGATATTTTGGGTTCAATATGTTGTACCTCACCAAGAATCACTCGTCCTGTCGACCCATCAATAGAGAGTGTATCTCCTTCATTGAATACGTGATTGCCCAGCGTACACGTCTTATCAGATGGATTAATATACAGACTGTCACAACCACAGACACACGGTTTACCCATGCCCCGCGCTACGACTGCAGCGTGACTCGTCATGCCGCCGCGACTGGTGAGAATCCCTTGCGCTGCGAGAATACCATGGATGTCCTCGGGTGTTGTTTCCGTTCGAACGAGCAGGATTTTCTTACCCAGTTTCGCCAGTGCCTCTGCATCGTCCGCATTAAAGACAATCTGTCCAGATACCGCGCCTGGTGATGCAGGTAGGCCGGAGCCGAGGACCGTGACTTGTGCATCGGGATCGAGCCGGGGATGAAGCAATGCGGACAGGTGCTCAATATCGACGCGTGTCAGCGCTGTCTCGCGGTCGATAACACCGTCATTTACCATGTCCACTGCAATTTTAATGGCAGCGGCAGCGGTTCGCTTAGCATTTCGTGTCTGAAGCAAGAACAACTTCCCTTGTTCGATGGTAAATTCGATATCCTGCACATCTTTGTAGAAGCCCTCCAGGTGATTGCAGACGCCAACAAATTCGTTGTAGGCCTCTGGCATTTCACGGGCGAGTTCTTGGATGCTCTTCGGTGTACGAATGCCTGCCACAACATCTTCACCTTGAGCATTCACCAGGTATTCTCCGTACAGTCCGTTCTCTCCGGTCGATGGGTTTCTTGTAAACGCCACCCCTGTTGCAGAATCATCCCCAAGATTGCCGAAGACCATGGATTGGACATTCACAGCGGTCCCCAGTTCGTCTGGAATCTTGTTCACCTTCCGATAGACGATGGCACGCTGGTTATTCCAGGAATCGAATACGGCTTCTATGGCGGAGAGCAACTGCTCTTTTGGATCCTGTGGAAATGGCTTTCCTGTTTCTCTTTCAACGAGCGCCAAGTGTCTTTGTACAACCATCTGCCAGTGCCCTGCATCTAGTTTTTGGTCTTCCTGAACACCTGCATCTGCCTTAACATTCTCAATGTTCTGCTCAAATTTATAGTGTGGAATACCCTGAACGACATCGCCGAACATTTGGATAAACCGGCGGTACGAATCATAAGCAAACCGGGAATTTCCCGTCTGCCGGGCAAGGGCTTCGACTGTGTCTTCATTGAGACCGAGATTCAGAATGGTGTCCATCATTCCTGGCATAGAGATGGGTGCACCGGACCTGACAGATACAAGGAGAGGTGAAACAGTGTCACCGAAACGCTTCTCCATTTTTGCCTCTAACTCTGCCACAGCGGTTTCTATTTCCGCAATCATTTGTTCTGATAGTGCTCTCTGGTTATCGTGGAACACATGACAAGCGTCTGTCGTAATAGTGAAGCCAGGGGGGACAGGAAGCCCGCCCTGTGTCATGAGTGCCAGGCTGTGTCCCTTTCCTCCCAGTTGTTCTTTTCCAAGATTTGCAGCAGCAGCATCAGTAAATGAATAAACCCAATTCATCAGGCACCTTGCCCCTTCCGCTTAATGTATTCATAGATGAGACCTGCTGTTTCTTCCACAGCCTTATCACTGACATCAATGGTATGGCACTTTAATTTTTTCATGATGGATTCCGAATAATCGAGTTCCATCAAAATCCGTTCCAGTGTGGCGTAATTGGCTGACGCGGTCAGACCCAGGGATTTCAGCCGTTCTTGCCGAATCGCGTTCAACTTATCTGCGCGAATGGTCAGACCAATAATTTTTCCGGGATTACCTAAATGGAAGAGTTCTTCAGGAGGTGTGACTTCAGGAACCAACGGGACATTGGCAACGCGTATGCCGCGGTGCGCCAGATACATACTCAGAGGCGTCTTGGAGGTTCTTGAGACACCCACTAAAATAATGTCCGCTCTTTCCAGTCCCCTGGCATCTCGTCCGTCGTCGTATTTGACGGCGAACTCAACGGCGTCTACCCGACGGAAGTAGTCTTCGTCCAATTGATGAACCAACCCGGCCTGACGGATAGGGGGTTCACCGACAACACTTTCAAATGCATCAAGCATCGGGCCCATGATGTCAACGGTTTGAAGACCAGCTGTTTGTGCTTCCGTCATCAAGTATTCACGCAGACTCGGCAGCACAATGGTAAAGGCAATCATCGCATTATCATCGACTGCAGATTGAACGACTTCATCAATGACACCTTTGTCCTGCACATGGGAGACCCGCCGCAAATCACAGTGTCCACCGTCAAACTGACTAGCGGCCGCACGCACGACAAATTCTGCAGTTTCTCCTACTGAGTCGGATACAACATAAACTATTGGGGTTTCGTCTGTCATGAACAACTCTCCTCTGTCCATCGTCACCATAAGCAGTCAAGCTTCAGGTGATCATACTTCTCGATAGTCGCCGAGTTCTGCAAATGCCCGCGTGATAGTGGTTTTCGAGACACGCCCCACAATCTCTTGTTCGTCAGAGCTTTCTCCTCGGACAACCGGCAAAGCATCCACTTCGTGCCGATTCATCCGATTGGCCGCCTCAATCAACGTGTCTTCCGGACCTACCGTAATGACATGGGGTACACGCGTCATGGCCATATTCACCGGTATTTCGTGAATATCCCCGCCGCCCACAGCAACTTTAAGCAGGTCTTTTCTGGAAATCACACCGACGAGCACCTTGTCTCTGGCTGCGAACAATGTCCCGACATCCTCCATAAACATCATGACAATGGCGTTATAGACAGATTCGGTCTCGGAAATGACAGCTGGTATGGATTTGTAGTCTTTGACCTTCATTCGACGCAACGAATCTCCAAACAAGTCTGCATTTCTTTTGCCGCTGTAGTAATAACCCACGCGGGGTCTTGCGTCAATAAAGCCTGCCATTGTAAGAATTGATAAGTCTGCACGCAGTGTGGCACGGGTCAACGAAAGCTTTTCTGCGATTTGTTCACCTGTGATAGGACCGTTACTCTTGACGATTTCCAGAATCGTCTGTTGCCGCTTTGTTAGTTCGATTGTCTCTCACCACCAAAAATGTGCCATACTAATTCGTTTCATACCACAAATAATATACACTATTCAAACGATGTTTGCACAGTATAACCAAAATTTAAGGTCAATTTTTGTCGTCACATTTTTCCTGTACGCCACGCTTTGATACCTTGGACGCCTTTGACACCCTGTCCGAACTGACAGGAGTTTTTTCGGTAGATAAAAATTCTTCAAGTAAGTTGTCTGATTCTAAGTCATCGAGGAATTTTTGCGACTTCAGATGAATTCCGCCGTACTCCTGCAACTGCATCCGAAGCACCAATGCTGCGGCTTTCGTCACTTCTTCGGATAGACGGATAGAGCCAATTCTCTGTGCGGGAACCTTGCGGAGGTTTTCTAAGACATTGGGCAATTTAGCCGGGGTAACAATACTATGTTCAGACTTGGTTGCAAAACAAGACTCACAGAGCAATCCACCCTCGCTGGGACTGTATGCCACTAGTGTGTTATCCTCATGGCCGCAATGGATACATTTCGTCCATTGCGGACTTGCTCCGACCTGCATAAGAACTTTTACTTCCCACAAGATACGCGTGGTGAGGGCTTCGTCAGGTAGGTTCGTGAGCCTGTCCAAAACTGTTTCAAAAGTGCGGTACAGACCTTCACTGCCATCCGGCCTGTCAGCGGCAACCGCCAGCACCAGCTCACAAAAATAGGAAGCGTACGCAGCCAAAAAAAGGTGCTCGCGCAGACCTCTGCGCGAGTTGGTGACTTCCGCTTGTTGTAAAGTGCCCATACCTGTATTTTGATATATGGAATACTTACCTTGTGCGCAAAGCTGAATAGAGGCAGCCAAACGGCTTTGCGGCTTCTTTGCACCTCGGGCCATCGCAGCGACCAAACCAGTCGGTGTCAATAGGTTCACAATGGCGTGAGTTTCTCCATAAGTGAGATTCCGAACTACAATCGCATCTGTGTTGTAGAGCATTGACTCCACTCCGATTCATATCTGCGTCGAATCAATCAACGCCTGTACTACCTCTGTATCCTCCTCTTCATTGTGAACAGCGTGCGGTTGCACTTCGGCTTGTCTGCGATACAGTAAATACGCTTCGATATTACCGGTTAATGTGAAGTAACGCCATGAAAACTCGCGCACTCAAATCACCCCTTAGAGTTTTGACTTGAGCTGCGTGGTTCGTCGGGTGCCTCACTTATATAGTGCCGCCGTCCCGTTGCTGTATACTATGAAGAAGTTGGGAAAGAGGTGCTTAAACCTCTACTCTATGATGCAGACTATATAAAAGTGTCTACACAAGCGCCCAACTACATGTCGTCAAAGCCAAACTTGTGCAAAAGCCCTTGCTGATTGCGCCAGTCCTTCTTCACTTTCACCCATAAATCCAGGTATACTTTGCTCCCAAACAGAGCCTCCAAGTCCTGGCGAGCCAGTTGTCCCACTCGCCGAAGTACGTCTCCGCGTTTTCCAATGAGAATGCCTTTTTGGCTCTCCCGTTCGCAGTAAATCACAGCATTCGCATAGACAACACCGTTGGAGCGATACTCCAATTGTTCAATATCAACCATGACGGAATGAGGAACCTCTTCTCTTGTCAGCCGCAAAACCTTTTCGCGCACAAATTCCGCAATTACGAACTGCTCAGGGTGGTCCGTGACCATGTCGTCCGGATAGTATTTTGGGCCTTCCGGCAGAGCACCCGCAATCAGATGTTTGAGTTCCTCAAGTTGGGTTCCGTCTTTCGCCGAAACAGGAATAATTTCCTTGAACAAGTGTTGTTGATTCATTTTATCAATCATCGTCAAAACTGCCGTTTTGGGCACAGCATCCACTTTGTTGATAATTAGAAAGGCCGGAGTTTTGGTCTTTTTCAGTCGTTCAAGAATAGCCTTGTCGCCTGGATGGTTCGGTTCTGTAGCATCACATACAAACAGCACCAAGTCGACCTCGTTCAGGGTGGATTCGGCAGCCAGCACCATGTACTGCCCCAACTGATGCTTCGGTTCGTGAATACCTGGTGTATCAATGAACACAATCTGTACTTCATCTGTCGTCAATACGCCCCGGATACGATTTCGTGTTGTTTGCGGGCGATTAGACATAATTGCAACCTTTTGTCCGACCAAAGCATTTAGCAAGGTCGATTTCCCCACATTTGGTCTCCCAATCAATGCAGCAAACCCGGAGTGGTAAACCGATTTTTCACTCACCTAAATTTCCTCCCTTGCTCTTGTCACCATCTATTCCGTATTTCCTGTACTCTCTATATTGCCTCTCCGACAACACAATTGTCGTCAGCGTCGTACAGGCAATGACTACATTAATCAATGCCCCGCCCAGATGGCGGAGTGATAACATGCGAAACTGCCACGGCCACATCTGCACGAGGAACAAAATGCCAACCATGACGGCCGCAAAGGACGCAACCAAGGTTGCACCAGCGGCTGCATCTTTCGCCGCTTTGGCAAGGGGATGGTACTGCTGCCCAATCATTAAATCAACGGCATTTTCAATTGCAGTGTTCATCACTTCAGCAGCAATGACAAACGAACTGGCACCAATAACCATAACCACAGTAGACAGTGTCGGGCGCAACACAATCTCAAGTATGGATACCACTGTCAGCATCCACAAGTGAATTCTCATATTGCGCTCATGACATACTGTTCCCCAGATGCCCGCTAGCGCGAAGTGGGCAGCCTGGGGCCAGGTGGAATGGGTTCTACTCATAAATCAGTCTGACGTCCTCTGCTCTGCAGTTCGTCCAGCATCCGCCGAACGAGTAAGGCCTAAATCGGTAAGTACTTGTTCCTGAATTGCGAACATCTCTGTTTCATCTTCGACAGTCTGATGATCATATCCGACTAAATGCAGAAAACCGTGCACCAACAGGAAGGCAAGTTCCCGTTTCACACTGTGGCCGTATTCTTCTGCCTGCCTGAGTGCCGCAGGCCAGCTAATCACAATGTCTCCCAGCATCTGGGCAGCAGGTATGCCGACATCTACATCATTACCCTCCAGCATAGAAAATGAGAGCACATCTGTGGGGCGATTGACATCTCTGTAGTCCCGATTCAAAGTATGAATCTCTTCGTCAGACACCAAAGAGACTGAGACTTCACCAAACTGTTGAACGGACTCAGCCGCCGCGGATAGCACCTGCTCTACAAAAACACTATCAAAACCCGTATCTGCAGGAAGTGGATAGCGAACATCCAAATCTGCGGTTAAGGTTCCTTCACTCATTATTTCGCTACTTCCTTCCTTATCTTATCCATATCTGGATACTCAATCCGTGAGTGATATATACCTTTGAGCGTCTTCATGAAGGCACCCACCATCACATCCAGGTCTTGCAAGGTCAAATCGCATTCATCCAACTGACCATCTTCAAGTCTGTCCCGTATAATCTTCCGAATGACGCCCTCTACTCTGTTGGGTGTAGGCCGAGACATACTCCGCACAGCGGCTTCAACAGCGTCACAGATCATCACAATTGCATTTTCCCGGGTCTTTGGTTTCGGACCTGGATAACGGTAGTCATCCACCTTCACGGTACCGTTTTTGTCCTGTTCCCGAGCCTTGTTGTAGAAGTACCACAAAATTGTAGTCCCGTGGTGGGTCGCACAAACATCCCGAATCGGTTTCGGCAGTCCTGCCTCTTTCAGCATGGCCAGCCCGTCCGACACGTGAGAGGTAATAATTAAGTGACTCAAGCTGGGGGCTATTTTGTCATGCGGGTTTTCCTTTGTCATTTGATTCTCAACAAAGAACAGCGGCCGGCGCGTTTTCCCGACGTCGTGGTAATACGCACCTACGCGGCAAATAAGGGGATCGGCCCCGACAATCTCTGCAGCGGCTTCTGCCAAGTTCCCGACAATCAGACTGTGGTGATAGGTACCAGGCGCTTCCATCAGCACTTTTTTCAGCAACCGATGGTTTGGATTGGATAGTTCAAGTAAACGAATAGCCGTTAACAAACCAAACGCGCCCTCAAAAAACGGTAAAATGCCCATCGTCAGAACGGCACTGAAGATCCCGTTTAATGCACCGAGACCAAAGTGCAAAGAAAAGGTCTTCAGCCCGGAGCCTGCATCATTTTGCACAAGGTGCATCGAAGTAATTGCGAGCACGTTGACCATTGCCACGAGAAACCCGGCACGCATAAAGGTACCGCGGTGCATGACCTTAGCAACACCGTACGCACCCGTCAGAGAACCTACGAATCCAATCAAAGAAAACCAGTAGTTGTAATCCAGGGCCGCACCAAAGAACAGCGAAAGAAAGAACGAAGCCACAACGGCCAGTGATGAATCCATTAAGACGGTAATTAACATGGCTCCCACCGAGATGGGCGCCAAGTAGGCAATCCACTGCGGTCCGCCAGCATTGATGACACTTTTGACAATGGCGATTAAGACACCCATTAGCACGATAATAATAGCAAGCAGTAACAACATCAGATTATCCAAATTTCGTCGCGGTGACCGCCGTTCGATATAGGACGCCAGCAGTCCCTCGGAGAGAGCAACGAACAGCGCAAATCCGATGGCCATTCCATACCTTGGCTGGGTTCTGAGCAACCCGACATCTTTCAACCGATCGAGGACTCGCTGTGTAATCACACCGTTCTTCGAAACAATCAGTTGCCCTTGATGAATCATAATGTTCGACACAGACTGTGCAGCTGCTTGCCGTGCCTGATCGGTCTTTTTCTGTTGATAGACCATATTCGGTTTGAGCACGCTGACGACTAGGTTCTGCACCAGAACCCGATTTGCACGGTTCAAATCGTAATTACTCACAAGCTGCCTGTCCACCAGCAAGTTAGACTGAGCTGCAGACTGTTCATTAAAAGGGGCACCCAAGAGATTTGACACAATCTTGTCTGATACACTCTTGACTTGCGTAATTTCCCTGGGATTCATACTGGCCAGCGTCTTTAATGACGCAGTCGTCACCTGTCTTGGAGCTACTTGACCGAGTGCCTTGATTTTGTTGGCAGCCGACATGGATTTGGTAGAATCCACGGTCACTGCCTTCGCAAACAGCGTGTCCAAGCTCTTGACTGCATCTTTCTCAACATTGGGATCCATCGCGTACTGCTTTGCAACCTTGTTCTCCGCTGCTTGTTTTGCAGATTGGGTAGCTTGCGTATCAACAGCCGTCATTGGAGCTCGTACCGTTACCGGACTCGTCTGCCCAACTTCAAAGTTATAGCTTGGAGGCAATATGCTTCCAATTAACACCAAGTAGAGTGCCAATCCAAGCCCTACAAAAATACCGATTCGAATACGCCTGTTCAATCGGAATTTTTCATTATCTAAAAAATCGCGAATGGATTGGCCCCACTTGCGGAAATTCATCCTTCTATCCCCTTCAAATTTCCAATACACAACGTCACCAGCGTGGCAGCTTATCTATTTTCGGGCCCGTTGTCTGGTTTCCCCTCATATGCATCAATAATTCTCTGTACTAAGTGGTGACGCACGACATCATGTGCGGTGAAGTAATGAAAACCCACACCGGATACACCCGTTAAAACCTGTGCAGCATCAATGAGTCCGGACAACCTGCCGCGCGGCAAATCGACCTGTGTCACGTCTCCAGTGACAACCATTTTTGAGTCAAAGCCAAGCCTCGTAAGAAACATCTTCATCTGCTCTGGTGTGGTATTCTGGGCTTCGTCAAGAATCACAAACGACGATTCCAAGGTACGTCCCCGCATATAGGCCAACGGGGCAATCTCAATATTATTTCGTTCCATCGCTCGGATTACCTGCTCCGGTCCGTATACGTCGTACAATCCGTCGTACAGCGGTCGCAAGTACGGATCAACCTTTTCCTGCAGATCTCCCGGCAAAAAGCCCAAGCTTTCACCCGCTTCAACGGCAGGTCTGGTTAAAATGATGCGCTTGACATCTCCGCGTTTTAGAGCCATTACAGCCATTGCTACAGCCAAATAGGTTTTTCCTGTTCCCGCAGGACCAATCCCAAATACAACATCCAGCTTGTTAATCGCTTCAACGTAACGCCGCTGCCCCAAGGTTTTGGCCCGAATAACTTTACCTTTAAACGTCGTTGCGATTTCTGCAGAGTACACTGCAGGCAACTCTTCTATTTGATGATTCTTTGCCAAGTCTATTGCGTAGCGGTAGTCATTATCAGACAAACGCACACCCATTTTGGTTAGTTTCGCGATGACCTGAACCAAGGCGTACATTTGATTGACTTCGTCTTCATCACCGCTAAAAGACAATTCTGTTCCACGAATGACCACTTTTGCCTGATAGGCTTTGTCCAGCAAACCAAGTAACACATCATGTGGACCAAGAACAGACATAGACTCTTCATTGTTGGCAAATGCCCACTTACGAACCGCTTGGTTCTGCATCAAACAACAACCATCTCCTCAGTGCATACACAATTAATCAGGGTTTTCGTTTTCATCGATTCGGTCTTCAGTTCACATCTTCAGTTCACATCTTCAGTACGCATTTATGTCGCTTTCATGTGCTACGTCGCTTTCGCTTCGCTGCCCGGTGGCCTTTTAATTGCCCCGAACTTCAGCCCTGCTTTGCTTTGTTGGAAGTGGGCTGATTACCTGTCTTTGTCTTATCTTCGCTCTGCTGTGGAATCGGCTTTGCGACGCCGATATCCTCCTCTGCGCGAATCCATACTTTTGCGTATAGCTTACCACGGGAGACTTCGGTGTGTAAAACTGTCTTAGACAAAAGCGATCCATCCGATCCTATTTTACTCCGCACATCCTGCTCCGCCAACTTGATTGCCTTCGCCTTTGCCGCCTTCTCAGAGTCCGTAAAAGCCAATTTCTGAACCTGATGGTGTGTAACGATGCTCCATTGCAGAGGCAGTTGATATTTTCCCAGATGCCAAGATGTCGATTCAGTTGTTTGTAACTGCTCTGCGTAATGAGGCGTTTTCCAGCCCCACAAGTGCAATCCTAGCCCACCTATCATTAAATAGTCCTGCTTGTATTTCGATCCGGTGAGCCCCTTTCTCGCAACCTTCAACGGCACCGTCACATCCGAGGTGTACCATACCTCAGCCATGACTTTGCCGGCTGCGGGCACCTGAGCAGCCCCATCCCCCATCGCACCAGAGATAATGACTTCACCGGAATGGACAACCTGCCCCGGTTTTACGAGAACTTGTCCTCTGGTAGCTAGAACCCGTTGAATAACCGCTGGCTTGGATGCCACAATGTTATGCGGTTGAGTCGACTTTTCGTCAACGCCTTTAATTTTTTCAATTGCCTTTATCGTAGCCTTACTGCCGCGAACATCGACACCAACCCAAATCAGCGACGGAACTTGATTTAATATACTGTCTTGAACTTTCTCTAATCTACCTTTCGTCAGACCTTTCCAAGCACCCGTATACAACCCGGTCTTTGCGGCTGCCTGACGGACCGCGGGTACTGTGTCTTCTTTCACACCCGAGATTGAAATCTGCCAGATTGTCGAACTCAGTCCATAGATGATAGCAAAAAATAAGACAGGCCCCATCAGCATTGTTTTTCTGCGTAACAGCCGTTTCAGCAGAAACGGGAGACCGAGCCGCTCAAGAAAGCGGATGCGCACGTGGAAATGTCGGCATGAAGTATAGACCGTGTCAAAGTCGCGCAATCCAAATACTAATCGAACAGAGGATTGACCATACTGAATCTGCCGCAGCACGACCCCTTTTCGGTGAAGGTCTGTAATTACAGAATGCGTCTCGTCGCCCCGAAGCTCGACATACAGTGCTCCAAACCAAGTGTATTCAAATCCGCCCCATCCGTTCACTTGGACGCACCTCTGGAACTGTAGGATAAACTGGACACACTGCCTCGCAGATGCACCTCTGTAGTCGATGCCAACGTCACGACAAAAGACTCACCGTGAACATGTAAAACCGCGTGACCCACGTCAATATCCACCTGTGTGTCTGAGACCCGCAACAAGGACTCTATGTTCTCAACGATGACTTCATTCCCGTTCAGACAGGTTACACGGGAGACATCCTGTAACGCGTCCGGCGGCAACGAGAGCCATTCTGTAGCAAGCTGCTTCCACCGTCGTTTCATTGAAGGCATGGCTGTCCCTCCTCAAGTCCATTTTTATGATGGAATGAGCCAAGCTATGCCGGTACGGAGTGTCAGTAATCTGAGGGCCGCGCTTTGCCCTTAGCCCCCTGTCCCTGTTGTGCTGCCAACTCCGGTGCTTATTCACTCTTTTGAGCCACAATTCGCCCGAATAAGCTCCTCTGGGATCTCTATTGTCGCACCCCGCACGCGCCCCGCTTGATTTCGGGGAGCCGTCGAGAATTTTGCGTAAGCAGACATGTAAGGTTCCATGCGTTTTACAGTCGTTTGTATTAAAAATAGATTTGGAGGAAGGCGTCCCTTCGGACGCCTTCATACCTTTTCCTACGTATTGTCATTGTCCCTTCGGTTCCCCGTGCGTCTCCCAACCTCATTTCCGGGGGCCAACAAACCCGCGCGGGCCTGGCTAATGTGGGGCCAACTGGGCAATAGACCCCTGACAGGTGCTTATTCACTCGCTCAAGCCACAGTTTGCCCGAATAAGCTCCTCTGGGATCTCTATTGTCGGTCTCCACCCCGGTTTTCGGGGGCCAAGTGGACAATAGACACTTGGCAGGTGCTTATTCACTCTCTTGAGCCACAGTTTGCCCGAATAAGCTCCTCTGGGATCTCTATTGTCGGTCTCCACCCCGGTTTTCGGGGGCCAAGTGGGCAATAGACACTTGACAGGTGCTTATTCACTCTCTCGAGCCACAGTTTGCCCGAATAAGCTCCTCTGGGATCTCTATTGTCGGTCTCCACCCCGGTTTTCGGGGGCCAACTGGGCAATAGACACTTCGCAGGTGCTTATTCACTCTTTTGAGCCACAGTTTGCCCGAATAAGCTCCTCTGGGAGACAGTCTATTAACAGGAGCTGTAAGGCTCCTGTTTTCCTTCGTTAGGGAATTTTTTCAAAGGAATTGGATGCAAATGGTATATTTTTGGTTGTCAGTAACAGAAATCGTGGGATTTCCACTGTCAATCCCTCCATTTTTTACTCTCGCTTTCTTCTAAGAGCAGACGGGGGCCTCTAACGGTTTACAACGTTCCACCAGGGTCTTTACCATGACTTTGACGTTGACGACCATGGACGTAATTTTGACGTCAATTCGCAATTTCTTTCGGCCACGGGTTCGCGGTCTTTCGAGCCCGTGGTGGCGTTTCATCTCGTTATTGGTGCGCTCAATTTCGTACCGAGCTCGTAACGCCTCTTGCCCTTGCGCGCTCGCATTATACTTCTTTGCCTCTTGCAGCAGTGCCCAATAGTCACTTACAAATACAGTGCGACCTTTGGCATGGTCGGTACACTGCCCACGTAGAGAACATTGTCCACAAACTTGTTCGGCAAATCCATATTGCGAACCCTTAGATTTCTTAATGTGAGTCCTGCGAACCGATCTCTGCCCTTCAGGACACACGACCACGTCATCTTCCGGTAAATATGTGAAGTCCTCCGTTCGAAATGCCTTGCCAGAAGGGTTGGTGACTTTAGTCAATGGTGCGGTCAGATGAATGTGTAACCCGTTGACAAGTTTATCGCGATTCTCCCCGCTTCCGTAAGCTGCGTCTGCCACCACTTCCTTGGGGCGTTTGTCGAACTGCTCCACGACCGTCTTCACCACGTTTTCCAGTGTAACCCCATCCGCTTCATTACCAGGGATCGGCTCTGCATTGAGGACTAAGTGAGAGCTTGCAGATTCCACTACTTGCGTCTTGTCACCCAGAAACGCCAGCTTCTTGGATTTGTGCCCTATACGTACCTCTGGGTCATGGGCACTGACTACGCGGTCGGCGGGTTTCTCCTTTTGACCCAGTTCAGCGTATTGAAAGCCTCTATTCTGTGGTCCACTGCTGTCAGATGAACCGGATGAGTCCTCATCCTGTTCCTTTGAGTCCACATTTTCACGCAAAATGCGCAGCAGCACCTCGCATTGTTGCTCTGCCGTCTCCTGTTCACTGGGGTCTTCCCATTTTGTAACCCCCTCGTCAGCCTCTGTGCGTTTCATCCATGCCACCAATCCAAACCCTAAAACGCATAGGTTACTGAAGGCGAGATTCCTTTCAGTCCCCCGAACATCACGTTTGAGCTTGCGGAAGAACACCCCCACATCCATGTCTGCTTTCAGTTGTGCATAATGTGCTGGGCTCCTACGTTTCAGGTGACGTACAAGCTTTTGGGCAGCCTGTTGAATAAGCTCGTATGTACTTGGCGCGGCAACATTGGCATAGGTGTGGAACGCATCCACCAACCAACGGTCATCGTCTTGGCCCCACATACCGTGGTTTAGGGCTTGAGCAAGGATGTTCATATGACAGGCATGAAATATGTCCGCCCCAAGTCGACTCCTGTCTAATGCAATTGTGCTATGGTCAAATTTGGCGAGCGAAACCGGAACACCCAAGAATCGCTTGATAAAGATGTCACCGACGATCTTTAATTCCATCTCTCGGTCGGAAATATTGTAGTATCGCTGTATGAGATGGATTTTCAGTTTCAACGACGGGGCGTAGGGGTGCTGGCCGAGCGGCGAGTACAAAGGAGCACACAGCTTATTTGCGAAGGAAAAGTCAATGTGTTTCGCCACCATATCCCAGAATGGGTGAGGTGGTATCGCCGAGTACACCATTAGGTCTTCGAAGGAAGCCTGCTCAAAGTTCTTGTACTTAACCCCGCTCATATCTCCAACTCCCGCTTGTTTTTTGATAATTCAATTATACACGAAAACAAGCGAATTATGGATAAATATCAAGATATAACGAGTTAAATTCAAAAATTGGAGACTCTTATCCTATCTAGTTCATCGACAGTCTCTCTGGGATCTCTATTATCGCGCCCCGCACGCGCCCCGCTTGATTTCGGGGAGCCGTCGAGAATTTTGCGTAAGCAGACATGTAAGGTTCCATGAGTTTTACAGTCGTTTGTATTAAAAATAGATTTGGAGGAAGGCGTCCCTTCGGACGCCTTCATACCTTTTCCTACGTATTGTCATTGTCCCTTCGGTTCCCCGTGCGTCTCCCAACCTCATTTCCGGGGGCCAAGTGGACAACAGACACTTGACAGGTGCTTATTCACTCCCTCAAGCCACAGTTTGCCCGAATAAGCTCCTCTGGGATCTCTATTGTCGGTCTCCACCCCGATTTTCGGGGGCCAACTGGGCAATAGACACTTCGCAGGTGCTTATTCACTCTTTTGAGCCACAGTTTGCCCGAATAAGCTCCTCTGGGATCTCTATTGTCAGTCTCCACCCCGGTTTTCGGGGGCCAAGTGGACAATAGACACTTGGCAGGTGCTTATTCACTCTTTTGAGCCACAGTTTGCCCGAATAAGCTCCTGCGGGATCTCTATTTCATCCTGACGCTTTTCATCCTGACGCTTTTCGTCCTGACGCTTTTCATCCTCTCCTCTTCATCCTGACCCTCTTCATCCTGACCCTCTTCAGCCTGACCCTCTTCAGCCTCTCCTCTTCAGCCTGACCCTCGTTCTTTTCGCCCCGTGAAGATGTACGGTGCACGGTTCGTCACCGAGTTTCACCGAGTTTCACCGAGTTCACAATGAACATGAACGGCAGGTTCGGCTGCCGGGGAGCTCCACAAGGTACCACAAAGCAGCGTGCTACAAACCAGCACACCACAAAACAGCCTGCTCCCATTGGGGGCAGGCTGTTCTACATGTGAGAGGGAAAAGATGTTGGAGCTATAAGTGGAAAACCACTTCATGCAGGTCGGCTATGCTTAGAGTAACTTCTGCACAACGGACTGAACGGCCTTGCCATCAGCCCGACCCCGGACCTTTGGCATCAACTGGCCCATGACTTTACCCATGTCCGCCTTGGAGCTGGCGCCTACTTCCTGTATGATTTCCGCAGCCAATTTGGATAGTTCCTCTTCGGTCATCTGCTGCGGCAGGTATTCGTTTAATATAGCAATTTCCTGGTGCGCCTGCTCAATCAAATCAGTTCGCTGCGCTTGCTCGAAGGAAGCTAGGGAATCTCTGCGCTGCTTTAGCTCCTTTTGGAGTACGGCGAGAGTTTCATCATCTGTTATGGCCTGGCCGTGCTCTAGTTCCTTGTTTCGTACAGCCGACCGAACCATCCGTAAGACAGACAGGCGAATCTTGTCCCGGTCCTTCATTGCTTGTTTCAAATCCTCTGCTAACCGTTCCGACAAATTCATCCTGTCGCAGCCTCCCTGCATCAACTAATATTACAAGATTAGTATGCACACCTTGCGAGTGCACGCCTTATTAGTATGCACGCTTTTTCTTGCGTGCAGCTTCTGCCTTTTTCTTTCGTGCAACGCTTGGCTTCTCATAGTGCTTGCGTTTCTTTGCTTCAGCCAAAACACCGTCTTTGGCTGTGGCCTTTTTAAACCGGCGAAGTGCACTGTCCAAAGACTCATTCTTTCGAAGTTTGATTTCGGACATCTCTTTCCCTCCCTCCGACCCTTGCAATCATCAATCAGACGTAATTATATTACAGCCTAATAATGCAGGTCAAACCTGTCATGATTTGCATTCGGGTTCATAAGTGTAGATTGGGGGTGTTGTCCATGTTCTTCGGCTTGCTGTTTGCAGCTGCGTCTCTCGGTGCATTTCTTGCTGGTCTGCGCGTATTGAGGTACGGACTGGAACAGCTAGCATCAGGACGGTTGCCGCAACTCCTGCAATCTGCCGTTAAGACCCCGACGCGCGGGATTCTAACAGGCCTGATTACGACGGCCGCTGTACAGAGCAGTGCAGCAATTACAGCCATCACCGTTGGCATGACTGCGGCCGGAAGTATGGCATTCAAGGATGCGCTTGGCATTGTACTAGGATCCAATGTAGGATCTACTGTGACACCCCAGATACTTACTGTCAACCTATGGAGTCTAGTGTTTCCAGCTTTTGGACTAGGACTCGTAGGATTAATCAGCCGAAAGCCCCGTTTTTTTCATCCTAGCCTCGTTTTACTCGGCTTTTCGGTAATTTTTATATCACTTCACACCTTGTCAAGCGCGTTACAGCCATTGAGTCGCTCTCCCTGGTTTGCAACTATGTTGCAAAGCGCAGGTTCGAATGCGCTCATTGCGATTCTGGCCGGCTGTATTGCCAGCGCCGCCATTCAGTCGTCGACGGCTACGACCGTCGTCACCATGGCACTGGCTGTGGATGGACTCATCCCGCTGTACGGCGGTATCGCAATTGTTCTTGGCGCAAATATCGGAACGTGTTTTACCTCTGTCATCGCGGCCCTGGGACAGTCGCGCGCTGCACAGCAAGTCGCACTCTCCCACGTACTGCTGAATGTCGGCGGCGCAGTGCTGTTTCTTCCCATTATGGGGCCGTTTGGCCATCTGAATCAGTGGCTGTCAGGCAATCCAGCACAGCAGATTGCCAATGCTCATACAATTTACAACATTGTCTGCACATTGCTTGTATGGCCTGTCGTAGGGCCGTTTGGTAGACTTGTGCAGAGGTTGTTACCGGATCATCGATACGCCTGAACTGGTTCCAAGCCGCGCAGCGCCAAAACGCAGATAGTTTTCAGCCTGTTCTTTCGAGCGAATACCTCCGGCGGCCTTTACCTTTGCGGTACCGCCGGCGATAACAGACAATAAGGCTACGTCCATTATCTTTGCTCCGCTGGGTGCGAATCCAGTGGACGTTTTCAGAAAGTCCGCCCCTGCCTCAAGGGCTGTCAGTCCTGCTTTGAGGAGTTGATCGGAGGTTAGAAAGTGAGCCTCCAGTATCACTTTCACCTGCGCCTGCAACTGATGGGCTTCATCACACACAGCCTTCACACGGTGGTAGACACTCCAGACATCGTCTTCTCGCATGGAGCCCACTGGGATGACCATATCGACTTCTCTTGCCCCAGCTTCCACGACAGCTCTAGCCTCTGCGGCCAAAGCTTCCGTAACTGTGGCTCCGAGAGGAAAGCCGACTACGGCACAAGGAATGGTCTCCGTTCCAGCCAGACCCTGTGCGACCAAACCTGCATATTGAGGGTTCACACACACTCCGCCAAATTCGTAAGTTCTGGCTTCATCCACCAAGCGAAGGACATCAGGCACCCGTGCTTCCGGTTTCAGCAAGGTGTGTTCAATGGCTTTGGCAATCTCAGGCACAGACCCAGATGCTTTTGGTAAGTCATAGTCGGTTTGCTTAGGTGCACCTCGTTTAGACCACTCTGGCGCGGTCACTGCCAATTCATGTACGACGCTCTCCATCAGCCGAGTAACCAAGTCTTTGTGTGAAGACCACTCTTGGGCCAGGTCATCGAGGCTGGTAGATGCAGAAACCGATCTCCAGGCCTTCTCCATATCAAGCTCTGTCCATTCCCACAGAACCTTTGCCTTGGGCAGAACCCATGACCAGTTTTCGTATCCACTCTGGTGGTGCAGACTGTTTGCTTTCTCCCAGTCTGCGAAAAAAGCACCGTCTACCTCTTCCTCCTGTGCCACCGGACTTGCCGAGTTGTCTTCTGCGGCAAGCAGGAATAAACGGACCTGTTTGCGAACTTCCTCACCGTCTCGCGTAATGAGGTATTCAATTCGTCCCAATGGGGACACAATGCGAGAAGCTATGCCCGTCTCCTCACGAATTTCCCGAACTGCTGCCTCTTCCCACGTCTCGCCCGGTTCAAGGTGTCCCTTCGGAAACGTAACATGTCCGTAGGCATCGTGAATCAGCAGCACTTCAGGTCCGCTCTTCGTCGTCCTCACAACCAGTCCACCAGCTGCTCGCTCAACCCTTTTCTCCGCCATTACAGAGCCTCCTGCCGTGATTTGGTGTCTGTGAAACGCTCCTCTGGGATCCGCTCCTCTGGGGTGCGCTCCGCAGTAATGTTGTCCGCAGTGATGA
This sequence comes from Alicyclobacillus sp. SO9, assembly GCF_016406125.1. NCBI lineage: Bacteria > Bacillati > Bacillota > Bacilli > Caryophanales > Alicyclobacillaceae > Alicyclobacillus > Alicyclobacillus sp. SO9. Next base: position 3,245,648 of record NZ_CP066339.1, read on the forward strand.
CTGAAGTAAATTGGCCAACTTGCAAGGTGCTTGAGGCTTCAGTCAGTGTTATGGCGCACACTTCCCCGATGAGGCTCTCTGGCATCATGCCATCGGGCACCGGGAAGGTAACTTTCAAATAATTGTCAGCATGGCCGGTCAGCCAGAATCCGGGTTTTGCACCGGGTCCTTCGCCTGGATTGGCATCTTCAAGATGAAGCGGTTCCTCTGGAATGACTTCAAGCACACGTCCGCTAAACTGATTGGCATAGTCCTTTGTCAGTTGATTGGACAGATCAATCAACTGTGAGACACGTCTTTCCTTGTCTTCCTCAGCTACTTGCTGTGTGAATTTCGCCGCCGGGGTGCCGGTCCTTGGCGAGTATGGAAAGACATGCAATTGTGAGAAGCGCTGGTTGCGGACAAACTGCTCAGTTGCTTCAAAATACTCGTCTGATTCTCCTGGGAAGCCGACGATAATATCACTGGTTATGGCTAATTCGGGCAGAACCGTGCGAATCTTATCCAGCTTGGCCCCGAATTCTTCTACAGTATAATGCCGGTTCATCTTCTTCAGCACCTGATTATGGCCCGCTTGAAGCGGAATGTGCAGGTGCTTGCAGACTTTTGTGGACTGCCCGAGAACCTCAATCAACTCGTCATCAATCTCGCTGGCTTCGATGGAACTGATTCTTACTCTATAGAGTTCGTCAATCTGCTCCAAATCTCTTAATAAATTGGCAAGTCGGTAGTCTTGCAAATCGGCACCGTAGCCCCCGGTGTGAATGCCGGTAAGGACGATTTCCCGATAGCCAGCCGTAGCCAGTTTTCTTGCCTGGGCTACAATGTTCTCCGGTTTGCGGCTGCGAATTAAGCCTCTGGCATAGGGTATGATGCAGAATGTACAGAAGTTGTTGCAACCGTCCTGAATCTTCAGGTTGGCACGGGTTCTGTCTTCAAAATACGGCACGTCCATTTCTTCAAAATCCCGCGTCTTAAGAATATTTCCCACGGCTTGATAGGGATGCTGCTCCTGCTGAACTTCCTCCACCAATTCTACAATTTTGGACTTTCTGTCGTTTCCCACAACGACATCGACTCCAGCAATTGCAGCGATTTCCTGCGGCGCAATTTGGGCGTAGCAACCTGTTACCGCAACCACCGCATCCGGGTTGGTCCGCACCGCACGACGAATCATTTGTCGCGACTTACGGTCACCCGTATTGGTCACGGTACACGTATTAATCACATAGACGTCTGCTTGTTCGTGAAACTCCTTTTGCGCGTAGCCGGCGTGTTTGAACACCTGCCAGATGGCCTCTGTATCGTAGTAGTTGACTTTGCAACCAAGTGTGTGAAATGCAACGGTTGGCACGCTTGACTCAACCTCCTAAATCACCAAATTCATATAGTATTGCGGTCAGGGCCGCGACTCCGGCCGTCTCTGTACGCAGGATACGCGGTCCGAGTGTAACGGCTCTCGCATTGGCTCCGACCCACGTACTCCGCTCCTCATCTGACCAACCGCCCTCCGGTCCAATCACAATCACCACTGGTGTCTCGCCGGAATTGGCTGCTGGTTTCAATTCTGCGTCGGCCTTTGAACGCGATGAGGCTCCGTCTGCCCGGGTGCGCCGCTCGCTCGACTCGCTGTGCAGCCCGTTCATCTCAGTGCGCAGGCCGCTCGACTCCCTGTGCAGGCCGTTCAGAACGCTTCGCAGACCGTTCACGGACTCACCTTCATCGAGCAGCAGCAGATGTGGTGCGTGCATGCTATGAACCCATTCAAGAACACCTGAGAAAGCAGATGCATACTTGATTACTGGTATTGTATCACGCTGGCATTGCACTGCAGCCTCCTTGGCCACCTTCTGCCATCGTGCAAGTTTACCGGGGATCTTATCCTTCTTCAGCCTTGCCACGGACCGCTCGCTTTCATACAGCATCACCCCGGCTGCACCGACTTCCGTGCATTTCTGAATGACAGTATCCACTTTATCAGCTTTTGCCATGGCTTGCACTACGTAGACAGCATGCCTCGGATCCCGTTTCTGCAACTGCTCCTGAATCACAAGCACCACGCTTCCTGCCTGCTTGTCTACTGCCGTGACAACGGCCAGGTAGCCAGTTCCTGCCGCTGCTACAGTAGCCTGTTCACCTGGTTGTGCACGCAAGACACGCGCAAAATGGTGGCCGTCATCTCCAGCCACTGTAACTTTGTCTCCCACGGCAACTGCGCTATCCAAAAACACACGGGGCATCATACTGGTTTCACCGCCAGTCCAGCAACCCAACCATCACGCTCCAGCACTTTGGTTAACTCCAGGTGAACTGCGCCAAGTGCTGCTTGTACGACTGGAACGTCGCGTTCCAAAAAGCCTGACATGACAAATTGACCGCCAGGCGCCAACTGCCTTGCGACTGCGGGAGTCAGACTGACAACGATATCGCGCAGAATGTTCGCAACCACAACGTCGTACGTATCAGGCTGCAGTTCCTTTAATAAGTCGCTTTGCTGCACCTTGAGTTCCTCTGCCACGCCGTTGTCGGCGGCGTTCTGTGTTGTTACGTGGACGGCGACGGGATCGACATCGACAGCCATGACATCTGTTGCCCCCAACCGCAGCGCAGCAATGGATAAAACCCCGGTTCCGCAGCCCACATCCAGCACCTTTTTTTGCGGCTCAACAATCTCTTCCAAAAGTTCCATGCAGAGCTGTGTCGTTGCATGGACACCCGTTCCGAAAGCGCGCCCAGGTTCAAGGTAAATCGGACGTCGTTCCGCAGGAACGGGCTTGTCTCTATCCCATTTGGGTACAACAATCAACTGCTGACCAACTGGTATGGCGGAAAAATCCTGCTGCCAGACACTCTGCCAAGCGGACTCATCAACAAGCATATAGGTCCAGGAAAGTGCACTGATTTCTGCCTCGGCCGTCTCCGCCGATGCGACCATGTTGGTAAGCCGCTGTTCAATTTGAACTTCGGTCACCCAGTTAGGGAGATAGACTTTCACCCGCGTCTCTGCGGCATCCTGGTTCTGTAATTCCTCCGAAAACCATTCACCGTATTCAGGATGCAAAGGACCTCCCGAGATGTAACCATCGTAAAATACCCCCTGTACCTCCGGCCATTCCATCAACAATGCCGCAACTGTCTCTGCGTCCTGCGGCAGACACTTCACCGAAACTTCCCACCACTGCACGACAGGCCCTCCCTTTTTCCGTTGATTTCAGTCAGCTTGCATGAGAACTGACAGCATAAACTAAGAAACGGGCAACCCACGACCGGGCCGCCCGTTCTATTCTTCAAGGTACCTCAGTTGTCGCCGAGAAAAGCACTGCGCATACGCTCCATAAAACTCCTGGTCTGCTCATTCGGGTTTTGACCGAGTTCCCTGCCGAGCTCACGGAGTAAGTCTCGCTGAGCTTCGTTCAAATTGGTGGGGGTGACCACATTCACGCGAACGTGCTGGTCTCCTCGGTGGGACGAGTTCGGGCGAACAACTCCCTTGCCGCGTAATCTAAACGAAGTGCCTGTCTGCGTACCTTCCGGGATTCGCAGTTCGACTTTTCCGTCCAACGTGGGAACTTCAATTTCATCACCCAGGGCCGCTTGGACAAAAGTAATGGGAACATCTACATATACATTCGTGCCGTCCCGTTCAAACAAGTCATGCTCTTTCACACGAATGAGAACGTACAAATCCCCAGGCTGACCGCCCGAAGCGCTGGTTTCACCGGCACCTGGCACGCGCAGGCGCATACCTGTGTCCACGCCCGCGGGAACATTGATTTTCACCTTGCGTCGCACGCGTTTTCGTCCATTGCCATGACAGTCGGTGCAAGGATGTTCAATCACTACACCTCGGCCGTGACAGGTGGAACAAACCTTACGATTCACCATTCTTCCGAAGGGCGTATTCACCACTTGCTGCTGCTCGCCGCTGCCGCCGCACACGGTACATTTTTCTACTTTTGTGCCAGGTGTTGCACCGTTTCCTCCACAGGTTGGACAACTCTCAGTTCTCGGAATCTGAACTTCCTTCTCAGCTCCGAAAGCTGCTTCCTCAAACTCAATTTGCAATTCGTACTCCAAGTCTTCGCCGCGTGCCGGACCGCGTTGACGCCCGCCGCCAAAAAACATATCGAAAATATCGCCAAAGCCGCCAAAGTCCTCGAATCCGGCACCACCGCCGAAACCGCCGCCACCCATGCCTTGGGATGGGTCTGCATGACCGAATTGATCGTAATTCGAACGCTTCTGCTGGTCTGACAGGACATCGTACGCCTCTGAGACCTCTTTGAACCTGGTTTCAGACTCCGGATCTTCCTTGTTTACGTCCGGATGATACTTACGAGCGAGTTTTCGATACGCTTTTTTTATTTCTTCGGGGGACGCATTCTTGTCCACGCCCAGCACTTCATAATAATCCCGCTTGCTCACGGACGACCTCCTCCCGCCTTGTACGCCTTGTAACAAGAGACAGGGATACCGCTAGTGCGTGCATCCCTGCCCATATATTTCTAAGCACTCAAGCCGTCAAACGCTTATTTCTTATCATCATCGACTACTTTGTAGTCCGCGTCAACGACGTTGTCGTCATCGGACTTGCCAGACTGGCCGTCTGCGGCACCCGCACCGCCGTCTGCACCCTGGTCCTGACCTGCTTGCTCATACAGTTTGCTGGACAGCTTGTGCAGCACTTCTGTCAGTTCATCCGATGCAGTCTTAATAGCATCTGTATCGTCGCCGGATAATGCATCGCGAAGTTTTTGTTGTTTCTCTTCCGTTTCTTTCTTCAGTTCTTCATCTGCCTTGTCGCCCAAGTCTTTGAGAGACTTGTCAGTCTGGTACAAGAGCTGGTCTGCCTGATTGCGAATTTCAACCTGCTCACGGCGCTTTTTGTCTTCCTCAGCGTGTTTTTCTGCTTCGTCCATCATGCGCTCGACTTCGTCATCTGACAAACCGCTGGAAGCTGTAATGGTAATCTGTTGGCTCTTACCTGTGCCCATGTCTTTTGCAGAGACATTTACAATACCGTTGGCGTCGATATCGAACGACACCTCAATTTGCGGTACACCGCGGGGCGCTGGCGGAAGGTCCGTCAGGCTGAACCGACCCAGTGTCTTGTTGCCGCTGGCCATTTCCCGTTCACCTTGGAGAACATGAATTTCAACAGATGTCTGGTTGTCGGCCGCAGTTGAAAAGATCTGACTCTTCGATGTCGGAATCGTGGTGTTGCGATCAATCAAGCGTGTAAACACACCGCCAAGTGTCTCGATACCAAGAGACAGAGGGGTTACATCAAGAAGCACGACGTCTTTCACGTCGCCTGTCAGGACGCCTGCCTGAATGCCTGCACCAAGAGCAACCACTTCGTCAGGGTTAACACCTTTGGAGGGGTCTTTTCCAATCAACTTTTTGATGGCCTCTTGGACGGCTGGAATACGGGTCGAACCGCCGACCAACACAACCTTATCCACCTGGCTTGCAGAGAGACCGGCGTCTTTGAGCGCCTGGCGTGTCGGACCCAGGGTTTTTTCAACGAGATCGGCTGTAATTTCGTCAAATTTTGCACGGCTGATATTGACTTCCAAGTGCTTCGGTCCGGTGGAATCTGCTGAAATAAACGGCAGAGACACAGTCGTTGTCAGGGTAGAAGACAATTCTTTCTTGGCTTTTTCACCAGCATCCTTCAAACGCTGCATCGCCATGCGGTCCTTGCTCAGGTCAATTCCGGTGTCCTTTTTAAAGGAATCAATCAGGTAATCCATAACACGTTGGTCAAAGTCATCGCCGCCCAAGTGGTTGTTACCGCTGGTGGCTTTTACTTCGAACACACCGTCGCCCAATTCGAGCAGAGAAACGTCAAAGGTACCGCCGCCAAGGTCGTAGACCAAAATGGTCTGATCGCCGTCCTTGTCAAGACCGTACGCCAGCGCTGCCGCCGTCGGTTCATTCACAATGCGGAGGACTTCGAGTCCTGCGATTTTACCGGCGTCTTTTGTAGCTTGGCGCTGGCTGTCACTGAAATACGCGGGCACCGTAATAACGGCCTGAGAGACAGTCTCGCCCAGGTACGCTTCTGCATCAGCTTTCAGCTTCTGCAGTATCATCGCGGAAATCTCCTGCGGTGTGTACTTGCTGTCGTCGATTGCAACCTTTCGGTCTGTACCCATATCCCGCTTAATGGAAATAATCGTACGGTCAGGATTGGTAATGGCTTGCCGCTTTGCAACGTCGCCCACCAATCTTTCTCCGTCTTTGCTGAATGCAACAACGGACGGCGTCGTCCGATTTCCTTCTGAATTCGGAATTACGGTGGATTCTCCACCTTCCATAACAGCTACGCAAGAGTTTGTGGTTCCCAAGTCAATCCCAATTACTTTTGCCATGTGACGATATCCTCCTCATGAAAAGTTGACGCTTTGCGCCAAATCTTGATGGCGTAATTTAATTAGCTGGTCACTTTGACCATTGCAGGACGCAACACTTGCCCGTGAACTGTGTAGCCTTTCTGCAGTTCGGCTAGAACCACTCCCGGTTCTTTCCCTTCTGCGGGCTCCTGCATGACTGCCTCATGTACCTTTGGATCAAAAGGCTGGTCCACAACATTCATCGGCTCTACGCCGTGTTTCTGTAAAACATCCACCAATTGTTTGTGAACCATTTCGATACCCGTCTTCAATTCAGATATATCGCTATCGCCGGCAACAGCGTCCAATGCACGCTCAAAATTGTCAACCACCGGCAGCAGCTCTTCAAGCAACTTTTTGGTTGCAAACTGCTTTAAATCTTCTTTTTCCTGGCGAGTCCGCCGACGGAAATTGTCAAAATCGGCTTTTGTACGCAGAAGTTGCTGCGTCAAATCATTGATTTGAGCATCTTTCTCATCAGGCTGAGCAGACTTTTCTTCTGACGATTCACCAGTTTCATTCGACGCATCTGATCCGTTTTCTACACCAGCGCCCTCGTTCACACCCGACACATCGTCGGTATCGTCTGACTCAGTTACGATTTCTGCTTCGAAAACCTCAGCTTGCTCCTCTGTGGAGGCATTGTCATGTTCTGAGTCTACACTTTTTTCACCATTCACTGGCTGAGACGTTTTCTTCTCGGTGCCGGCGTCCTGCTTTTTTTGTTTGGATTTCATGAAAAGCCATTACCTCCCAAGACAAGTCATTGCCGCAAGAACAAAGACGGATACCTGCCTATTTACAAGAATTCACGAAACAAGCGCGACAATGAACCAGACGTGTAGTTCAAAATCTGCATGACCCGCGAGTAATCCATGCGAGTTGGACCGACAATTCCGATTCGGCCTACCGGCACACCCGAGAGTGTATAGTCCGCTGAAATAACCGTACAGTCCTGCAGGGTCGGGAACGGATTCTCCTTACCAATTCGCACTTGGATTCCTGTTTGTTGCGGCAGCAATTGTTCAGCTGCTTCAGCCCGCTCGAGCAGTTCGAGCAAAGGCCTCACTTTTTCTACATCCCGAAATTCCGGTTGAGCCAAAATATTTGTGGTTCCATCCACGTACACCTTGGCATTCTGATCTGGAATATTCGTGAATCCATCCAAAAATTCCAGAGCCCCTTCATACCGCTCCATAACAGCTGATAGTTCGGCTGATAATTCACGGTACATTTTTGAGCGAACCTTTGACAGCGGCGTGTCTGAAATTTTGTCATTTAGCAGATTCATAATCTGGACCACATCGTCCATATCCATATCAGGTGGAATTCGGACATGCTTGTTCAGTACATTTCCCGTATTGGTAACCAAAATCGCCACAGCTTTCCCCGAAGCGAGAGGAATTAACTGCAACTCACGAATGGTTTCCTCCGACATTTTCGGACCTAATACAATGGAAGTATACTGAGTCAACTGGGAAAGGACTGTCGCTGTCTGCTGCAAAAGCCGCTCAATCTCATCAATACGCTGACGAAACAATTCACGCAGAGCGCCTACGTTGACGATGTTCAACGTATCCTGAGCCAACAGGTTATCGACGTAGAACCGATACCCCTTCTGCGACGGAATGCGCCCAGCAGATGTATGAGGCTGGTCCAAGTACCCCAGTTCCTCTAAATCCGCCATCTCATTCCGAATGGTAGCGGCACTAAAATGAATTTGATGGTGCTTTGACAACGCGCGCGAGCCAATCGGTTCAGCGGAGAGCACATAGTCCTGGACAATGGCGCTCAAAATCAGTTTCTGGCGTTCTGATAACACCGCTGTTCCCCCTCACGTCAGCCGTCCCTTTTACTTTCGTTAGCACTCTCTGTCGTTGAGTGCTAAGCTGACACTTTTGACAATAGCAAGTCACTGGCAAATTGTCAATTGTCCAACAGGGCCCCCACAAATTCTTCAAAAACCAAATTTGCGATGGGCCAAGCCATGGGCGTGAGGCGGAGCGTATCGTCCGCCCATTCAAGCAAACCTTGACCTTCCAGTCGTTCAATCACACTGCGGAACAACTCCAACATGCCAGTTCCGTGTAAAGCTCGAAAGCGACTGTCTGAAACACCTTCTCGAAGCCGGAGACCCAGCATCATAGTGTTTTCTGCATACTCCTCCGCCGTAACCTCATGACTGTCTGCCACAGGGCGTTTCCCGTTTCTCACGGCATCAATGTACTGAGAGAGGTGTCTCGTGTTTTCATACCGCGTTTGCATCACATAACCGTGTGCACCCACACCGGCAGCCAGGTATGGTTCGTTGTGCCAATAGACCAAATTGTGAACAGAGGCTGCCCCAGGCAGAGCAAAGTTACTGATTTCATAGTGCTCGTACCCTGCGTCTGTGAGGAGTCTGCGCACCTCTTCATACATATCTGCTTCCGCATCTTCACCAGGCAAGGGCAGCATCCCCTGCTCCTGCCAATCGTGAAAGGGTGTCCCTTTTTCAACCTTTAACCAATAGGCAGACACATGTTCAAGGTTGTAATCCAAAAAGCGCTGAATTGATGCTCTTACATCCAACAAAGTCTGGTCCGGCAGACCGAACATCAAGTCGATGCTAATCCGTTTAAAACCGGCACTTTGCGCCATTCTGATGCTCTTGTCCACAGTGTCTGCATCGTGCAGCCTGCCAATGGCCAGAAGCAGTGTATCATTGAAAGTCTGCGCCCCAAAGCTGATTCGATTGACGCCGTACTGCCGCAGCATCCGCAGTTTCTCTTCTGTGACTGTCCCTGGATTCGCTTCAATCGTAAATTCTGCGTCCTCCTTTAACTGAAAGGAGTCCTGAATCCCCTTCAACAGACGCTCCAACTGCTCCACGGACAGCAAAGTGGGGGTTCCTCCCCCGATGAAAACCGACTTAAGGGGGGTTGTGTGCATTTCCGACAACCACTTCAACTCTTGAAGCAAAGCATCCAGATACGTCTCACGAACGGGATGGGGCGCGACAAAAGTAGCAAAGTCACAGTAGTGACACCGACTGCCGCAAAACGGAATGTGAACATACAGGGCCGTGGGTGCGGCAGTTTGCTGAAGCAGTGTTGAACGTACAGAAGAAGACAAAATCACCACAATCCCTTGCTCCATTTTGGGCTGTTACTCCATTTTCAAGACAGCCATAAACGCCTCCTGAGGCACCTCAACGCGCCCCACTTGTTTCATGCGTTTTTTTCCTTCCTTTTGTTTCTCAAGCAATTTCCGTTTTCTCGATATATCGCCGCCATAACACTTTGATAGAACGTTCTTGCGCATGGCTCGAATGGTTTCACGAGCCACAACCCTGTTGCCGATTGCAGCCTGAATAGGAACTTCAAACATTTGCCGAGGAATCAAATCCTTCAGCTTCTCACATAAGGCTCTTCCGCGGTAAAAGGCTTTGTCCTTATGAACAATGAAAGACAGTGCATCCACAACCTCGCCGTTCAGCAAGATATCCATCTTCACAAGTTGGGATTCCTTATAGCCCACAAGCTCATAGTCGAAAGAAGCGTAGCCCTTGGTTGACGACTTGAGCCGGTCAAAAAAGTCGTACACAATTTCGGACAGAGGCAGTTCATACACAATTGTAGCCCGATTCTCGTCCAGGTACTGCATATCCTTAAACTGTCCGCGTTTCTCTTGGCACAATTCCATGACAGCTCCAACAAAGTCGTTGGGGACAATGACAGACGCCTTCACATACGGCTCTTCCACCATCAGAATTTTATCTGCACCAGGCATCTCGCTGGGATTATCAATCTCAATCCTGGAGTTATCAGTCAATGTGACACTAAATACGACACTCGGTGCTGTCGTAATCAGCGTCAAACCGTATTCCCGCTCCAGGCGCTCCTGAATAATCTCCATGTGTAAAAGACCCAGAAACCCGCAACGAAAACCAAAACCTAGAGCAGACGAAGTCTCGGGCTCAAAGGTCAGCGCTGAATCGTTCAAACCGAGTTTTTCCAAGGCATCGCGCAAGTCGTGAAAATCGTTGCTGTCTACCGGGTAAAGACCGCAAAAAACCATTGGATTCACTTTTCTGTAACCTGGCAGAGGGAGTTTCGCCTGACGCGCAGCCTCTGTCACTGTATCGCCGACGCGAGCCTGCTTGACATCTTTGATACTTCCAAACAGGTAGCCCACTTCGCCCGCAGACAGGGTGTCAACACTTGTCATGGCCGGCCGAAAAACACCGACTTCGGCCACTTCGAACTCAGCTCCGGTTTGCATCATATGAACTTTCATGCCCGGTTTGATCGATCCGTTCATCACACGAATATACACAATGACCCCGCGGTAGGAGTCGTAGTGTGAATCAAAAACCATAGCCTGCAGAGGCTCTTGTAAATCTCCCTGCGGCGGCGGCACTTTTGTAACAATTTGCTCAAGGATGTCTTCGATGCCAATCCCCGCTTTAGCCGACGCAAGCACCGCATCACTGGCATCAAGCCCCACAATATCCTCAATTTCCTGACGGACCTTGTCAGGCTCGGCACTGGGTAAATCAATCTTGTTGATAACGGGCAAAATCTCCAAGTCGTTCTCCAGCGCCAGGTACACATTGGCAAGGGTTTGTGCCTCTATGCCCTGCGCGGCATCTACAATCAGCAGTGCACCTTCACAAGCCGCCAGACTTCTCGAGACTTCATACGTGAAGTCCACATGGCCAGGCGTATCGATGAGATTCAAAATATATTCTTCGCCGTCACGGGCTTTGTAAACAAGCCGAACCGCCTGCAGTTTAATGGTGATTCCCCGCTCTTGCTCCAACTCGAGCTGGTCGAGCAGTTGATCGTGCATCTCCCGCTCTGTCACCGTATGAGTATGTTCCAGGATGCGGTCTGCTAAGGTTGACTTTCCGTGATCGATATGCGCAATAATAGAAAAATTTCGGATGCGCTCCTGTCCACTCGGCACGCACGCAGCCTCCTCACAAGTCATAAATAGGCCGCGCTCACAGGCGCGGCTATCACACGTTTAAGGTCAACGGTCATTATATCATTGCCAGGTTCTCTAAACAACAGATACAGCATAAATCTACTCGCAAGGACCCCTGCAACAGGTCACTGCAGAACATTTGTGCCTGAACCTTGCAATCCGGTGGACGTTCGCGTGTTGCCGGAACTCTGCGGTGTAGTGGAAGCCTGAGGGCGCTCAAGAAACAAAATCCGAATCATGCCCGACAAGACATTTCCGAAGGCCTGTTGAACGTGTTCTCCCACCACGACGCCGCCCCGATCCAGAGCCTGCCCCACGGGACTTGTCATCGTCACAGCCTGACTTTGTTCTGATGGCACAGCACCGGTGTGAGAGGCTGACCCGACACCGCTGGAAGTGCTGTTTGTCCCGCCAGAACCGGCTTGCCCTTGCCCCTGCGAAACGTGGTTGCCTGTTGAACCCGGGTACTGAGCGTTGGATCCGGTGGTCCCTGAAACCCCTGCGGCAATACCGGACGGACCCGTCGCTGCATGCACTGCTGACAACGAGGGCTTGGTCGACAGAGTGTTGAGACCTGCAGCCAAGACCGACAATACAGCCGCTGCACCGCCGGTCAGGAGCAGCAGAAACAAGCCCGCGGCTACCAGCTTTTTCGCAAATTCCGAAACCCGCCTAATCTCTTCATTCATGGGATCATCCCTCTTCTAACGGATTTGACTTTCATCACATCACTGGGTCATATCATCATTGGGTCATTGCGTCATTGCGCCATCGCATCATCACATCACTGGGGCATCGCGAACCAATCTGTCTATCAGAAAACCATCATCAAGAACTCATCTGTCAGCTGATTCATCTGTCAATGAATTTGTTGTTAAGCGATTTATTTTTAGCGGATTCATATCAGTGTTAGTCGAATATATGAATAGAACTCGTAGATTATGACTCATAGAAATGATAGACTGAGAGAGTAAAAATTAGGAACAAAGAGGGGACGAGAGTGACAAACTCCGTAAACTGGCAAACGCCGGCAAATCTGTGGCCCAGCCAATCGAATCAGTTTCAGGCGGCCAAGACGAACAGTCTAAACAACACAAGCAACCCTAGCTCAACTGGATCTGCGTTCAACAACCTGCTAGCTACTTTGGTACAAGAGGAAACAGCTCTTCTGCAAACTGAGGCAGCAGCTTCAGGAAGCATGGGACTTGGCGCGGGATTAGCGTCCACATCGGCCCAATCCAGTGGTTCCCTCATGCCCGCAAGTTCCTTCATGCCCGCAAACAGTTCAACGGCGCTATTGTCTATGCTTTTAGGCCCTTCTTTTTCGTCCGGAACGACAACCGCAGTATCGCCGTTTACATCCGGAAACTTCGGAACAACCAGCCCAAGCTGGATTGGGAACGCATCCATTTCAGGTTTTCCTGTCACTTCGTCAAGCAACCCTGTCACTTCTTCTAGCAACAAAGCAATCAAGCAAGCTGTAACAGCCGCTGCAAATAAATACGGATTGCCAGAGCAACTGCTAAATGCGGTCATTCATCAAGAATCCGGCTTTAATCCAACAGCTACCAGCAAAGTGGGGGCAATGGGATTGATGCAATTGATGCCAGGCACAGCGCAGGCACTTGGCGTACAGAATCCCTATAGCATCCAGGATAACGTCGACGGCGGTGCAAAGTACCTGTCCCAACTGCTCCATCAATTCAACGGAAACGTGCCTCTGGCATTGGCCGGTTACAACGCTGGCCCCTCAGCCGTAAAGCATTACGGCGGTGTTCCACCGTATCCTGAAACTCAGCATTACGTTCGCAACATCTTGTCGGCCTTGTCTTCCTCCTCGTCCGTGTTATCTTCGTCGGCCATGTCATCTTCCTCGCCGTCTTCAACGCAAACGCCGGCCCAGTTATAACCAGTTATAATCAGGACATGCTATTGGGCCGTGCGTGTAACCAGCCTCTCAGTGTGTCAAAAGATTGGCTTCCTCCATGGACATTCCGCTGTGAAGGGCTAAATTCAGCCCTTTGGCAATAATGTTGGCAACGTCCTCCACGAATTCGTCAATTTCCTTCGGCGTGACCATCAGATTGTTTCCCAGCGGTTCAAGCAGCTCCTTCACCATTTGACGCTTTTCCGGTCCGCTCAATTGGCCGAGGATCTCACTGGCACCGTTTCCCGGCACAGACTGCTGCAGTTGCTGTACGACTTTCTCAATCGCGTCGCCTGCAATCGTTGCGGCATCAAGCACGGTGGGTACGCCAATTCCTATCACAGGGACACCGAGGGTCTGCTCAGTAATGCCTTTGCGATGATTCCCGACTCCTGACCCAGGATGAATGCCATTGTCGGCGACTTGGATGGTTGCGTTAACGCGAGCGATCGATCGCGATGCCAACGCATCAATCGCCACCACCAACCCCGGCTTTACATGCTCAACAATTCCTCTGACAATCTCCAGCGTTTCAATCCCTGTGATGCCCAAGACCCCCGGAGAGACCGCCGAAACCACACGATATCCTTCACCCGCCAGTTCTGGCATCATGGACATCAAGTGTCTCGTCACAAACAGGCGCTCCACCGCTAACGGACCCAATGAGTCCGGTGTGACTTGAGCATTGCCTAAGCCCACAACCAAGACCGGAGCCTCCTCGTCCGCGGGGATAAGCTTTCGCATTTCATCTGCGAAGCGTTCTACAACTCGGCCTTGCAAATCGGGATCATGGCGCCTCAACTTTGGTGCTTCCAGAGATATGTAGGTCCCCATCTCTTTGCCAATTTCCCGCTCACCTTCAGGCGTCTCCACAGTGACACGAGTCACGGTAAGGTCCTCGTCGTCCGTATCCGTCGCCATCGTAACACCGTTAAACTCCCTGGCATCACGCTGCCCCCGAGCCAGTTCGTGTGCCTCAACAGCCAGGTCAAGCCGAGGACTGGCGAGTCTGTCCGCAGGCTCTCGCCACTTGTTGTTTTGGATGTTATGTGCAGATTGGAACCAATGGTATTTGCTGTAGGCCATCATAAATCCCTCCGTAGAACCATGTTCAATCTCTGTGTAGGAGTAGTTATACCCAAATAGGCTTCGCTTCTTGTACACCTGCTTATACTGCAGCCAGCGGTGGTGCGGTGCGGGTGCGGGTGCGGGTGCGGGTGCGGGTGCGGGTGCGGGTGCGGGTGCGGAAGGGCGCAAGGGCGCAAGGGCGCAAGGGCGCAAGGGAAAGAGGGAAAGCTTACTCAAGGCTTTCCGCACAGTTTATTTACCAATTGCGATAGAATCAGTCAGAGAATAACGTCCAACCGTTAAGGCGGATTGAAAACTTGTTGCAGCACCTAGTACCGTGTGGTAAACTAATTGCCGTCTGTATACGGAACAAGGAGGTGAGACTGTGCCAAATATTAAATCTGCTGAAAAACGTGTTCGCATCACGACTAAACGCAATCTTCACCAGGTTGCCCTTCGTTCTGCACTCCGAACTACTTTAAAGAAGTTTGAAACTGCAGTTGTAGGGAACGATGCCGAACAAGCTCGCCTAGCCTTGAATATTGCGACGCGCGCGCTCGACAAAGCAGCTTCCAAAGGCCTTATCCACAAAAATAAAGCCAGCCGGAAAAAGTCTCGCTTGACGCGTCGATACAATACGATGGCTCAAGCATAAATGACAGCACACGAAACGACCCTGAACAGTTATCCAGGGTCGTTTTATAGTGGAGAAACTTCATCACACTTAAGTTCTTTTACCATAGCAGGACTACGGTTTAGTTTCATAAGGAAATCTTGCGTGCGGGACGGTTCAACCGCCGATTGTACTAGGTACTGGGGCCTTCGAGAGTGCTGCCGCTTTAGCTGGCCGGCGCACTGGCACCTTTGGACCGACACCTTTGGACCCCTGGCGCAAGTTAAGCTCCTTAGACGAGCTTATTCATTCCAAGGGTTTGCCTAGGGCACAAATAGGCACTCCACAAGCGCTTATTTGCTGCTTTGCAGCCGAAATCCAACGAAAATCCCAGATTAAGCTCTTCTGAAGTGCTTATATGGCACAGAGCAGCGGAAAATTGTCAAATAAGCTCTTCTCGGATGCTTATTCTCCTCAATCCTCATGCTATTTCAACGTTTGGGTCCGCGCGAACCTGGCGCCAACCGCGCCAACCGTCGAGTTGCCGCTTTTGGACCGACTCCTTTGGACCGCTGGCTCAAGTTAAGCTCCTTAGACGAGCTTATTCATTCCAGGAATTTGCCTAGGGCACAAATAGACACTCCACAAGCGCTTATTTGCTGTTTTGCAGCCGAAATCCAACGAAAATCCCAGATTAAGCTCTTCTGAAGTGCTTATATGGCACAGAGCAGCGGAAAATTGTCAAATAAGCTCTTCTCGAATGCTTATTCTCATCAATCCTCAATCCTCAATCCTCAATCCTCAATCCTCAATCCTCAATCCTCAATCGCCCTCGCACACCTGCGCCCCCGCACCAATCCATACCCACCGCTGCGCCGTCTCTGCAGGCCTATCCGTCAGACTCATTCAGCCCTCTCATGAAACAGAAGCACCAAAGTTGCCTTCTTTGGCACCTCCGCAGCGCAAGACAATCCAGTCAATCGCCTGATCCAAAGCCTGCCGACCGCTTTTCACCATAAACTCGGTATCAGCGATCACACATAACAGGTCTTCAATCCTCGAAATCGACAGGTTTTTTGCTTGTTCTGCCGCCATTTTGACCGAGTACGGATGTGCCCCAACTCGGCGAGCAACATCTCGTTGACTTTCACCCTTCGCTAAATATACTTTGGCAAACCACATTAATCTAAGCTGTCTTGCCAACAACGAAAACAAAGCAAACCCATCATACCCGCTAATCTCGATTTCCCTTAATGCCTGAAATGACAAAGACAGTTTTCCAGCAATGACACCTTCAATCCAACGAAAAACATTATCCTCAAGCGGCACAGGCGTAATTTCTGCCACGTCCCGTAACTGAATGACACCATCGGTGTAAGACGAGAGTTTTTCAATTTCTCGCTCAGCCTGCGTCACTGACTCTGTTCTTCGCCACAATTCACCGAGAGCTTCTCTGTCGGCCCTCAATCCGTGTTCTCGTACAAGAGCAGACAAGAATTTAGAGGCTTCATTCGCTTTCGGCGTATTACAGTTAATTACAGGGAACTTTTTTAGAGCCTTGACGGCTTTTTTGCGTTCGTCCAACTTTTCAGCAAGACAGGTAATGACAAGAGTGTGTTCAGGCACCGGACTTTCGAGGTACTTTTCCAACGCCGTCAAATCGTGTTTTCCTCTTGCACCTGCAGTTAGTCCCACACAGTTATCCAGTACAATCAGCGATTCCTGTGAGAAAAGAGATACGGTTTGACATTCTGCTAGGGCAGCGTCAACTCCAGTCTCTTCATAGTAGAAACGGTGTATATCGATGGAAGTGCCACCTGTTTGCTTCTCAAGTTGACTCTGCAACTGCTTCACAAACCTATGAATCAAGCTGAGTTCCGTGCCAACCAAGGTATATACTGCATGCTGCGGATTCTCCGCCATTGACTCCATCGCATAATTCCATTCGATCACGTTTGCACCGCCCCTAACCACTCAGTATACCAACCGCAGCACTGCTCCAACTGGGAACTCTGCAAAATGCCTCTATTGCGCAGCTCATAAAAACAGTGCAACGCCTCCCACTCAGTATACCAGTCGTAACACCGATACCAAATGGGAGGCGCTGCAAACCGCATCAAATTTCGTTCAGTCGTTCAGTCGTTCAGTCGTTCAGTCACGTACGAGTACACACGCGCCGCAAACACCTTTTGGGCAGACAACAGCAGCGCTCGCTTAGTAGATAAAAGCGGGGTGCTAGTGACTTACTATTTGTCCTGTTTTCTCTGCAGCCAGACGAGCGCCGCCGAGTTCCCACAGGTATTTGACCTTTGTAGCTTCTTTTGCCAGGCCTGCGACCATGCCGCGTACCGGAAGCCCTGCTACATTTCCTACGCCAACCTCACGTCCAATGGACGCCAGCGTTCCTTTGAGACTTCCGTGAAATGGTTTCATTTCCTTATCGTGTATAGCTGAAATCAAATTATCTCCAATAAATTTACCCATCTGTGTAGCAATCTGAGCTGTTGGAGGGAAGGAATTGCCGTCTTCTGTTTCAAACCAAGCAGTGTCTCCTCCAATAAATACATGACTGTCATCCACAGATCGCAGATATTTATCTACCTTTGCACGACCGCGTCGGTCAACGGTAAAACCAGCCTCTCGCAACAAAGGATTTGCCTGCACACCACCGGTCCAGATAATCGTCTTAGCGTGGACTACATCTCCGCCTTCGAGATGAACCTCATTCTCTTCCACTTTGACAATCTTGGTATTTGTACGGAGTGTTGCTCCCTTTTCCCGAAGTACTTCTGCTGCATTTTCACGCAGCGACTCAGATACTTGCGGGAGGATGGTCGGCATCGCCTCAATATTTTGAAGGTCCACCTTGGATGCATCAATACCGTATTTTACGCACAGTTCAGGAATCCAGTCGAGCAATTCTCCAGCCAGTTCTACTCCGGTTAAGCCCGCACCACCAATGGCGATACGCAACCGCTCTTCGTCACCGTCTTCCATATACGTCTGAAACTGTTCTTCTATATGCCTGCGAATGTGGATTGCTGAATCCACGTTGGTGAGAACCATGCTGTGTTGATCCAAGCCTTCGATGCCAAAATAAGCAGGCACCCAGCCCAAGCTAATAATGAGCCATTCGTAGTCAAAGTCACCTTGTGTCGTGTGCACAGTCTTTTTGTCCCTGTCAATACCCGTTACTTCTGCAATTTCGAGTTCCGACGACGGCTCTTTCAGCAGTTCATCCAATGAGACGGTATAGTCCATCGGGGTTCCGCGTCCGCCTGCCGCTTCGTGTAACAATGTTGTGAAATAGTGATACTGATACTTGTTAATGAGAGTGAACGGTTCTGAATTTCTGTCTAATCGGGTCGCGGCCATGATCCCTGCATAACCTGCTCCCAAAACCAATGTTTTTGCCATTGTAGACTCTCCCTCTCCAACGGTTTGTCCAGTGTGATTCGGCGTGTTGTCTCTAACGTACGCCCAACCTCACTTTGCAATCCACCATCTTGGTGCCAATTGATGGTCCAATCGGTGTCTTCGATCCCTCATCAATAAATTATACCACTTTTCACGATCTACGCTTCACATATTCGTGTAGTCCAATATCTTTTTCGCAAGGTACGCAGTACCGAATATCACAATATAATATGACAAAACGTCAACAAACGGTAGTGGACTGGTTTTGTAGAGTGCTTCAGGAAAGCTGCCCATAAACTTGGTCTCAGTCAGCAGCAAGTGCAACAGGTGAATTACAAAATTAGAAAGTGTCATCGCGATGAGATGAAGGGCCTGCCCACCAATGAGGTTTGCCGTCGCTGCGCCTAACATAAGGAATGCAGTCGAAGGCAATAACAAAGTCACCAGAGGCTCTGCTAACAAATTGGAGACCACTGACAATGGCGTTAGCTGCTGAAACCAATATAACAACAAAGGAAGCAAATAGATTTCTACAAAAATGGACGTCTTGAGAACTTCCACAATGCGCATCAATGCCGTGAAGACCACTCTCACGATGAGGCTGCGTTGGGCAAATGGGGATCGCCTGATACTTCGGTTGCCTGGATACATTGAAGTCATCGCTGTCTGAACTGCGGCGGTTGCCGCAAACGACAATACGGAAGCGGGATCCAACAGCGTGCCCGGATTTACAACGGACATGACAATACCAGCAAACAACAACCCATTCCATGACGAGGAGACTCTGCCCGCTGCAGTGCCCAATGAGCGATAAGAGGACATGATAGCGGCTCTAACGATGGAAGCGTCAAGACCGCACATCCAGGCAAACACCCAGACAAATGCTACAGATGAAACCAACAGCGTGCGAGTATTTACCCGAAGGATTCGTTGCTGACGCAACGGCCATACTGCGATATGAAAAAACCACTCCATAATAAACACATTGGCACCGCTGGCCGCGAGCACATGCAGTAGACCGGATCGCAGAAACGACTGTTTGGTCTGAAAATCCAAAGGCGCATTTGTGTCACCAAACACTATACTTAACAAAAGTCCTTTGTCGCTGGTATTGATGTTCCCGACTTTACCCATGGTGTAACTGATATACGATAACACTGCATCTCTGGCACTCTGTGTGGCGGAGCAGGTCTGAAGTGTCCGACCTTCAAACTCGTACTGAATCCCCAATTGATGAAGTACGGTTCGAACAGGACGTCCAGTTGAAGACTTTTTCGGCGGCAAATTGAGTACGCCGGCAAGAAGAACTTGGCTACCTTTCGCGATGGTCGTTGAAGCACCCCCGTGCATCCATTCTGCCTGAAAGTGAACACGAAAAAACTTCGATTCAGTGACTGGGGAAATTTTACTTACTTCCAGAACTATCTGCTGCCCATGTGAAAGCGGCTTCGTCCGAATAACGGTCGCAACTAGATGAACCGCGGACCCCAGCGGATACGGTGTCAGTGTCGGGTCGGTTCTTTGCCGCACAGCTCCAATCCACGTCCCGGATGCAACAAGTATGAGCATTAATACGCCGCTTCCTAGAACTCGCTTGAAAAAATGGGTCGGTTCACGGTAGTCACGGTGTTCGCGTGCACTCGTATGACTGCCTCCATTCAGACCTCCATTCAGACCTCCATTCAGACCTCCGTTCAGACCTCCGTTCAGATTCAGGTCCGCGTCTTGGCCATCCGACTGGGCATCACGATGAGACTCATGGTAGTTCGCCTTACTGAACTGCTGATGCGCGTTTGTGCCGCTTTTAGCAGTCCTGTTCCTGTAGTACCGTGCCGCCGGAATGGCAATGAAGAACATTAGAAGTGTGCACGTAGAAATTAGCACTGCGGGGAATTTTTGCTGAAGATAAAAACCACATTCTATGGTAACAATAAGAAGGCCTGCGAAGGCTCTCCATCGCAGGCTCCTTGTCAGCTCTTGCGCTCCGAAATGACGATTGTTCGCTGAGTCTGATGCGTTCGACTAAAGTGCGGCGGATCAAACCACTTGTCTTGGACTGCTCCCCAAGTTGTGTCAACCGGTATCCAGCCCTTCTGTTTACCCAAATACACCTGGTTCCAGGCATGGGGGCCATTTTCCGATGGCGTGCCGCCAATCCCTTCCACAATAGCTACTTTCAACCCCACAGAGTGGGCCATCTCCGCATACAACAGCGCATAGTCGGAACACACGCCTTTGCCTGTATGGAGCGTCTGAAGTGGGGTCTGAGCATCCCATTTGTGCTTGTTGACGTAGTCGTAATACTTTTTCCAATTGTAACTGACATGATGGATTTCCCATTCGTACAAGGCATAAGCCTTCGATCTCGGTGTTTTATCGTTAGCAGTTATCTTTTTCGCCAGTTGTGATATAGGTTTTGGTACAACCAACAGCCCTTGTTCCTTGCCGCCGTTGATGGACGGTACAGCCACAAGATTAATGTTGTCCGTCAGCGGTTTGAGAGCACCGTTGGCAAGTACCGGCAGTTCCTTGTTTAACAGCGGATTTAGCCACGGTTTATAGACAGTCTGTTTTAAATACTGGTATGGCTTCGAGTTTTGAACCGCCTTTGTCACGGCTGGTATCGAAAAGTATTGAACTACAACGTATACCAGCGCACCCAGGACGAGCACCCGCGCAATCCCCATAGCGCCCCCGAGAACGGCGCCTAAGGACTTACTTCTGCCAATCACGGCAGGAATCAATCTGGCCGTCAATGTCGGGAAGATACGCAGCAGACTTTGAATAATGGTTGATACAACAAAGTACAACAGAACGAAGACAATCAAATGAGCAATGTTCGGTGCCTGCTGCCACGACTGCACAAGTTGTGCCAGCCAGTGCGGAAGCTGCTTCGCTTTGGCATGCAAAACCGTTTGGCCTAATTTATCACTTGCCCACCATGCCGCGAGAATGGCCGTCAGACCAGCAACAATCGATACAAGCTGTGCTACCACATAGCCTGCTTCTGCCGCAAACCCGCGGCGCAGCCCATGTACAATCGGCCACAACACCAAAACAATTGCTACTAGTGAAAACCAGTCAAACATGGAAGTATCTCCTTCCCGAATACACCCTCGATGTTATGGCTTTAGACCTATTATACTGACTCGCCGCCTTGAGTCGAAGGAAGAAAATGCTACTTTCCACAGGGAGGAAATGTTGCTTCCGAATTCGACCCAAAGTACAGCAGCGATACAGTCGCCGTTATAGTTAATTCGTAAACGCTGTGCAAATTACGTCGCAAAGCCTAATGCGGCCTCAAAAGATAGACAAAGAACTCTTTCATCCGGACTTGTTAGGAGTTCGCTATTACTTGTTTGTTAGTATGGGTTGTTTTTATCTTACTTGTTACTGACGAGCAAATAGGATTTCACATGGGAAAATATCTGCGGCCCAATGCCGTGTACTTGCTGCAGGTCTTGCACTCGATGAAACGGCCCATGTTGTTGCCGGAAGTCGACAATAGCCTTAGCTCTGCCCGGGCCAATCCCGGGCAAGGTCTCCAGTGTAGCAGTGTCTGCAGTATTGAGGTCAATGGTGCCGTGCACAGAAGTCGCAGAAGAGGGAGAACTCGAACCGTTGGAATCCCCGAGACCCTTACCCTGAACATGGGTAACACTCCCACCGTCGCCAGTAGTGCTGGGACTCTTGTTCTTGTGTGCCCCATAATCAGATATACTGTTCCCATCTCCCGAGTGGACCGCACTTGGGATCACAATTTCCTGACCGTCGTCAACAGACGCTGCCAAATTCACAAGATTTGCATCCTCTGTATGCATAAACCCGCCTGCTGCCTTGACAGCGTCCTCGACTCTAGAGGTTTGAGCAAGATGATAAACACCTGGTTTATGTACGTCTCCATGAATATCCACCACGATGGATAGGCCTTTGGTTGCAGGCCCCTTGGCAGGCAGATTGGAAGATGACGCTGTTGAGTGAGATGAAGCAGTAGAGGAAGGTGTCGCTTTAGGGTGAAGTGTGAGAGCGGATCGTACAGCAAAGCCTGCGGCAAACATGACAGCGCCCGTGATAATTAGTATCATCGCCAGGCTCCGGTGTTTACGGCCACTTTCGCCTTCCAGCACTTGTCCTTCCCACTGTATGTCCAGTTCCTGCGGCTCTTCCATAGAGGACCCTCCAATGGCTCCGAGTGTACTTTACCAACTTCAATATTCGCTTTCGAGACGCCCTGTTCCTGTTGTCCATACATACTTTGGTTTACCGTTTTGGAGAAGGAAAAAATGGGCTGACCAGAGAAGAAGAGGGTACAAATGACGAAGCTTCAGTCCATCTGAAGACATGTGAGCGATGGATCAAAAGCCCAAACTTTCAATCTCAAGCCGATGCTCATTCATACTGGAATAAAAGCGGAAATCATTGTCAAAACCATTGTCATTCAAAGGCGCACATTGTAAGATAGAGAAGCACTTTATCGGAGGTTATGCGGATTGTTAACGCCCAGTATGGAAGACTATTTGGAGAAAATATACGAACTAATGCAGGAAAAAGGGTATGCGCGTGTGTCCGACATTGCGTCATCTCTTGAAGTGCAGCCATCCTCTGTTACAAAAATGCTGCAAAAATTAGATGAAAACCAATATGTGACGTATGAGAAATACCGCGGCATTTTGTTAACGCACCGCGGACAAAGAATGGGAAAACTGATGAAGCAACGGCACTTGATGCTGGCGGAGTTCCTGCGGTTGTTAGGGGTAGAAGAAGACATCATACAGCATGACGTGGAAGGGATTGAACACCATGTCAGCCCGACCACGCTGGAGTCCCTGCAATCTCTGGTGCTCTTCTTTGAAGAGCACGACGACTGCCGAAAAGTGTTTCAAAAGTTTCAGCAGGAACGAAACTAGAGAACCACGAAACTAGAGAACCAAACCGCTATTCAAATTTACAAATTTATGAATTGACAACGAAGAACAAACTGCGAAATGGAAAAAGTCAAAAATCTGCGAAGACGGGGACCTAGCCCGCTGATATTGGTGATACTTGCAGACTGCCGTGCAAACCTGATGGATTTCACCCCGCTGAATCAAGAGGCTTCCTGGCTGAAAACACCATTCTGTTGGAACCTTCCAAGCTTGTCTCACCAAAGTCCCCCTGAAGGTACCACACCTCAAATCCTGTTTGTTCAAGCCACGCGGTAATATCAGAGGCTCGATAATACTGTTGCTGATGTGTTTCTTCAAATCTCTCATACAGCCCATTCTCAGTTTCGATGAACGCATGCAGTTCATAAAATATCTTATCTTCCGGTTCAACCCTGGTTTCAAACAAGATGGCTTCGTTTTCTCGAAAGTCGTATGACAGGCCGTTCTTCAGGTGCTCCAGACGTCCTGCTCCGATGACATCGAAGGCAACTGCCCCGCCAGGCTTCAGGCTCCTCCAGAAGTTTGAGAGCGCACACTTCACATCATTGCCGGTCAGCAAATAATTGAGTGCATCGCAAGTCGAGACAAGCAGGTCTACTGGCTGCGGTAATCTCAGAAATCTCGCATCCTGACAGAACCACTGGACTTTCCTGCGTTCCTCAAGTGCCCGTTCGGCTGCCACTCCCAGCATGTAGTCAGACGGTTCAACCCCAAAGACATTAGGGGAATGGGACGCCAACTGTCTCGTTAACGTCCCTGTACCACATCCGACATCCGCAATTTGCATCGATGCCAGGTTTGGAAACTGACGCAGCAGCCACTTCAGCCACTGGTCATACGGAGCATCCTGCATAAAGTCTTCGTAAATGAGGGCGAACTTCTCATAACTGTTCATGAAACAGAATAGGGTACTTCCACCGCATCTCCCCACAGCCGTTCCAAGTTGTAAAATTCCCGCTCTTCTCGACGAAACACATGCACCACAACATCGCCAAAGTCCATCAGAACCCATCGAGCCTCTGCCAGTCCTTCCGTTGCATGACAGGGTGTACCGGCCGCCTCCATTTTTTCGCGTACGGCTTTGCTTACAGCCTCTACTTGTGTGCCGGAGTTCGCTGAACAGATGACAAAGCAATCTGCAACCGGGGTTAAGTGATGAACGTCGAGAATGATGATGTTTTGTGCCTTTTTATCGTCTGCGGCACCCGCCGCTTCCTTTGCCAGTTCCTGAGATGTCAATGCCTACAATCCCTCCTGAGTATGCATAATGCTTCAATTTCAACTATTTGCGGGCTTCTTGCTCCTCATTAATCATCATACCCATTTTCAACTTGCCGCCACAAATCGTTTCGGGTTGTTACTGTCAGCGGAAGGATAATTCGATGCTCCTCCAGCAAGAATCGAATCACTGAGTCGAAGCTCTCAGCCAAAGCACGGTTAATATCCCTAGTTGCTAAGTCTCTGATTTTTGGAACGTCAGGAAAGTCTCTTCCCGGCTCAATGGCATCAGCAAGACAAACGACTTTCTCTAAAAGTGACATTCCCGCTCGACCTGTCGTATGGTACTTGACGGCATTAGCCGTATCTTCGTCTTTTAAACCAAAGCGATGCTGCAACATATAGGCAGCAATCGGGCCGTGCAGCAACGTTGGAACCTGTGAAAACCCTTGTGGAACATCAATTTTTCGAGCAAAGTCCTGTGCCCTGTCAACCGACCATTCTCTGGCGATATCGTGAATCCACCCGGCTGTTTTTGCTTTCTCTGGATCTGCCCCAAAGCGTACAGCGAGGGCTTCGGCTGTCTCTGCAACACCGCGGGTGTGTGCGAATCGCTGCACACTCAATTCATCCTTGACCGCGTCTATAATGTCTTCAAGTATCATCGCCCGCAGTCTCTCCTTTACGCGAAAGCTGTGTCCTCCTCCACACTTCGAGTACCCTTTCCGGGACCAGACCGCACAGAGACAACCCCTGTTCCGTCCGATCGCGAAGCCACGTCGAGGAGACGTCCAAAATAGGCATCTCCAAAGCCCGAGCGCGTAAGTGAGGCAGCTCTCGCCGTGCCGCGGCGTAGGTTTCGTGAAACGGGAACCCTTGCCGAACAGCTACCAGAAAATCAATTGCTTGCGTCAACTGCGCTGCCCTCTCCCAAGTACTCAGCGCTGCCAAGCTGTCGGATCCGATCAAAAACTCAAAATATGTATTCGGCTTCTTGTGTTGAAAGGTCTGCACAGTATCCACGGTGTAGGACGGTTCAGGCAAGTCCCTTTCAACACTTGATACAACGAAGTTTTCATTGTCTGCCACTAGCGTTTTCACCATGTTTACGCGCACGTCATAGTCAACGGCTGTTGAATCCTTGTGCGGCGGAACCCAGGCTGGAACAAACCACACTTCATCCGCTCCGGACTGTTCCAACGCAAGTGTCGCCATAGATAAGTGGCCGACGTGAGGCGGATCGAAGGTGCCGCCGAACAAGATAACATGCGATTGACAGTCTTTTTGCAACACTCGCATCAACCTCGCAGTGCTGTACATGAAAAGAAGGTTTCGTCCAAGTATATCACAGGGCTACACCTCATCATCCAAAAATGATTTTGCAGCCGCCATCATGACATCTGCAGGCGCAGGGGATCTGAGCCAGTACTCCAAGGCTGCAGCCCCCTGACCAACCAACATATGCAATCCGTCCACGGTCTGGGCCCCCATTTTTTCAGCCTGTTGGAGAAAGCGCGTTTTCCGTGGACGATAAACCGCATCCTGTACTACCTGTCCCGAGTGAAATGCTTGTGTCCCATCGGGCAAAACAGATTGATGGCTATTCGGCCACATCCCTACCGACGTCGCATTGACAACCAGTGACGATTGCGCTACCCACCGCTCTCGGTCATCCCAAGATTTTGGAGTGACTTCAATTGTCTTGCAAAAATCTTGTGACAGTGCCTGTGCAGACTGCGGATTTCGCGCCAACACATAGACCTTAACCTGAGGCTGATGAATACTTAATGCAGCTAAAACAGCCCTGGCTGCTCCGCCTGAGCCAAATAACACGACTTCCGAAATCGGGTCTTGCAGATGGGGATGCACACTCTGCCACCAGCCCTCTACATCCGTATTATGGCCGATGCGAACATTGGAGTCTGTCTCGAAGCGGATGGTGTTGACCGCCTTAGCCAGCGCGGCGGCTTGAGAGACTTCAGAAACGCTTTTCCAAGCCGCCTGCTTATGTGGAATGGTTACATTAACACCTACTGCACCAAGCGCCGCCAGACCGTTTAGACCCACTTCAAATCTGTCCGGTGCCAAGGGGAACGGGAGGTAAACTGCATCTAATTGAAGCGCTTTAAAAGCCGCTGCCATCATTACAGGAGAGGCAGAATGCCCAACCGGCCATCCAAGCAACCCGAATAATTTTGGTGCCATCCGCTTCACCTCCATTTCAACTGGTAAAGTCTTAGCTACGGCGGCTTAACTCCCCGACCAGACGCGGACGTACTTGAGCAACTAATTGTTGAGGCAGCCACAATGTCCCGGAAATCCATTCACCAGAGAAGGTCATCCACCCCAGGCCAGGCAAGGTGATATCCCCTCCGCCTGCGGGGATCTGAATCCATTCTGCACCTTGATGTTTGACGGACTCGTTTGCTGGTGCACTCACGGGCTCCTTGACTGATGCACTCATGGACTCCCTCGCTGACTCCTGACCGTATCCAGCATTACGAAGTCCAGCATTACGAACTCCAGCATAACGGCGGGAATTGCGGGCACTCGTCACACCTCGTTTTTGCAGAGGTCCCACCGCTTCTCTACACGAGGGGCACGGAACCGCCAGAATGTCGTCTGCGTGGTCTTCCATGAAGTCGTCTGCCTTCTCCAGCTTTGTGCGATGTACAACCAGGTCGTTGCTCACATAGCACAAGACGGATTGAGAGGGTCCCTTTTCGAAATCGAAGCGAACGGCATTCCCCAAAAACAGCGTCTGTCCCTCATTCAACTGATAGACCCGAGGCCGAATTCTTGCAGAGGGTACCACGGTCTTCAAACAAGAGGGACACAGCATGTCACCAATGCGATTAGAGTGAATCAGTCCCGGGGTATCTGTTACTTTGACGTCTCGTTGTGACGGCAGGGCAAGAGTAAACTCCGTCAAACCAAGTGTTGTGCCAGGTACCTTCGAAACGGTAAAGACGGGCTTGTGTCCTTTGCCTCCATGCTGCAACAAACGATTGAGCACGCTGGATTTCCCGACATTGGCCATGCCCACAACATAGACTCTGTCCGAACGGGACTCATCAATCGTGTCAATGACAGGATAGAAGCCTATATCGGAGTGAGCGCTTGTAAACAAGACGTCGCTCACATGAATTCCGGTCTTGTCCACCGTCCGTTCTATCCACTCGGTCAACCTTAAATAATTCACCTCAGCCGGCAGCAAGTCAACCTTGTTTACCAGCAAAACAACGGTGCTTCCTGAAACAAACCGCTGTAAATCAGGCACAAGTGAACCGCTTAAATCAAACACATCAAGAACGTACAGAACAAGACCCGGTTGTTCTTTAATGCGGCTTACCTGCCGCTGGTATTCCTCATCCGGGACAACATTTCTCGAAAATTCTCCATAATGTGTAATCCGAAAGCAACGCCTGCAAACCGGTAGATCCCTGTTTAATGCCGACTCAGGAACATACCCCGGTCTGTCCTTATCCTCTGTTTGCAAAAGGGCACCACAGCCGACACAAAATTGTTCAGCCATTGTTGTCCCTCCCGTCCGGCTCGTGACGTCTCGTCGGGCCTTCAGGCGGTTGCAACGAATGTCTGAGCACTGTACGCATGACAAGTCTTTCTATCATCCGATTGATTCTCGTTCCCCACCATTCCTTCTTGTTGATTGGTACAACAAGAATCGTATAAATACCGCAGCGATTGCCGCCGCGGATGTCTGTAAACAGTTGATCTCCAAGCATCACGGTCTGCTCTGAGGGAAACCCAAATCGATTCATTGCCTCTTGAAAAGCATCCGGACGAGGTTTACGGGCTGTACCAATCGCTTCAATCCCCATCAGCTCCCCGAACTCGCTGACGCGTTTTCCTCTGTTGTTGGACACGATGCACAGTCGAAACCCGATGTCTGTTGCTTGTTTGTACCAGCGTACCAGACTGTCAGGTACGTGGGGGTGGTTCCAGGGAACAAGTGTATTATCGAGATCGCTTAAAATCAATCTCTTACCCGATGCCCACAACTTGTCCAAATCGATGGTGAATACAGACTCTACATATTCATCCGGCAGTATTTCGTCAAAAATTTTTCTCATGAGAGCCTCCGCGTAACTGTGTGTCCAAACTGTACCACAGTACGCGGCAGCTCGCCAATGTTAACCAATTCGACTTCCCGTCTTCATGTGAGTATTCAATTTATCCAGAGCCTTCCGCTCAATGCGCGACACGTAAGACCGGGATATCCCGAGTTCCTTGGCAATTTCCCTTTGTGTGTACTCCCGGCCGTTCGGTAATCCATAACGCTTGCACAGCACCTCTCGCTCTCGCGTAGCAAGCATAGGCAAAATTTCATACATTTTTTGTTTTTCCCAAGACAAATCCACCGTGTCGACAACATCGTCTGGGTCAGATCCCAGCAAATCCGATAAGGTCATCTCATTTCCTTCCTTGTCAGCGCCAATCGGGTCTTCCAGGGAAACATCCTTTTTCCGCTTCTTATTGCTTCGCAAGTACATGAGAATTTCATTGTCAATACACCTGGCTGCAAATGTAGCCAGCTTTGTGCCCCTGTCCGGAGTGTAGCGTTCCACAGCCTTTATCAGGCCGATAGTACCGATAGAAATCAGGTCTTCCGAGTCTTCTCCAGTTGTATCAAATTTTTTTGCCAGGTGTGCTACGAGGCGCAGGTTGTGTTCTATGAGATTGTTGCGTGCAGTCTCGTCTCCCTGCTGCATCCGCTCAACCAACTTTGCCTCTTCTTTACCAGAAAGGGGCTGTGGAAAAGCATTGTGCTTGACATACGAAACAAACAGCGAGATGTCCTTCAAAATCATTGTCAGCACCGCAAATAGTCCAGTCAGAATCGTTCACCTCCGTCGCTGAACTGACACAGGCCGGGACTTCTCTTTACATTCGTCCTCTTCTTCTCGCCCTTGCACTCTTTTTCGGATGTTTTTGGCACACGGCCGGCGCAAAAAAGGGGCGCTCAGTTTAGCCTATGACGTGAGGTGCTTGAAACTGCCTGTACGATGCCAATAAATCTTTTATCATGGCGTGAACCTGGCGATGGGCAGTGCTGTCTTCTTCAGACCCGACGAATATGCAAAAGGCGATTTCCGGCCGACGATAGGGAGCATATCCGGTTAGCCACGCATTGACCATGCCTCCGCTCACTTGTGCCGTTCCTGTTTTTACGGCCGGATTCGCTGCGTTGTCTGCAAGGTCAAAAGCCGTTCCGTTTTTCCAGTGAGCAGTCATGTACATGGCCCTGCCAATCCACGCTGCCGTGTTCTGTGAGACGGCGCGTTGGTTCCTTTGTCCTCCAAAATACCGTTTCACCTTATGATTTTTCTCGGCGTCTGTGACGAGTCGGGCATCTCGGTAGACTCCGCCTGCTGCAATGGTGGCAGAAAGGTTGGCTGCCTGAAGGGGAGATATTTTGACATCCTGCTGGCCAATGGCTGTGTGAGCAATCGCACCTTTCTCGGCCGGCCGATGCTTACCGCCAATGAATACATGCGCAGACTCCGCTTCAATCAGAACACTCTTTCCGTTCACGTGCTGCAACCCGTTGCCTAAGAGTCCAAAATTTCTGGCTGTCAAAGCCAGCGCCTTCTCACCGGCACTGATTCCAAGCTGTGCAAAGACCACGTTGCAGGAGCCTGCAAAGGCCTGTAACAGTGTCTCATGACCGTGCTTTCTCCAGCAATTGAGCGTAATTCCAGGCTCACTGAGACGTCCGTCACAATAGAAACTGTCTTGCGGGGAATTGCGATAAGAGTCCAAGGAGGCGGCTGCTGTAATCAGTTTGAATATCGATCCCGGAGTATGCACCTTTACAGCTTCATTACTTTCGGGTGCCAAAGTGTTGCGCGATGCCATCGCTAACACATCTCGAGTTTTCACGTTTAAGACAACCACTGCGCCACTTTTTATGCCATGTTTGTGCAGAGTGGATTCAGCGGCTTGTTGCCATGCGGGATCGACAGTCGTTCGAACGTCAATACCAGACCTGACTGGGAGCCAGAACAAACGGTGTGCCCAGTTCGTGTTCTCAGCCTCCGTCATTTCGCCCAAATAACCGGGATGACCCTGGCGCAAAAGATAGTCGAAAGTGTACTCGAGGCCGCTTCGTCCCTGCTCAGCCACACTTCGCACGCGGCTTGGCCAAATATCAGGCAGACCTACTCTGCCAACGACCAGAGCAGGTCTTGAAAGCGGAGCCGTTCTCTCGCTGTGGATGACAAAAGGCCCGCTTTTCGCCGATTTAACCTCCGCGACGTTGCCATTTCTCAATTTATGATTTCTGGACTTATCATTTGCAGGTTTGTGATTTCCAGCCTTGTCAGTTGTGGGTCTGTCGGCTGCAGATACAGGGCTGATATGGCCTGCAGACAGCCGGCTGATAGGAGAAACAGGTGAAGACGTAACTGTGCCGGACCATGGCAGTCCGTTTCTGTACAAGATGCGACCGCGACCGTCATCGATACGCAGGACACGCAGATGTTCCAAATCCGCTTGAATCCGCGGTGTGTGGCGGAGTGAATGCCGAACTACCTTCTCAGGAAACAGCATCAAGACAGCCAGACGGGTACTGAGAAGAAGCAGGACAAAGAAGAAAAGAAGTACGATTCTTGTAATTCTTGCTGACACCAGACTCATCCCCACTCACGTGATGGTCTGCTATAGCTTGCTTCAAAAGGTGGGGATATATGAGTGCTGGCGGATAAACAAAGGTAAGCCTTAGCCGTTCTTCTTATAATTTGCTCTGCTCTTCGCTTCGTTTTTCAGCTGCTGCTTGTAGGTTTTTGCAAAGTAGTGCTCTCCAGTGCCGTTGTATTTGGCTACGTAGTACAGGTACTGAGTGTGAGCAGGATGAATCACTGCGAGAATCGACTGCATACCCGGACTGGCAATGGGACCAGGCGGCAAGCCCGTATGAAGGTATGTATTATAGGGACTCTTAACCTTTAAATTCTTGTCTGACAGTTGTGCGCGATAACCAATGATGTATTCAATTGTGGAGTCAATCTGAAGCGGCATAGGAGGCTTGTGGTGTAAGCGATTGTTGATAACACTGGCAATTACGGGCCTCTCTGTTTCAACTTTCGCTTCTTTCACTACGAGAGAAGCTTTCGTTATCACTGTCCACAGAGGCTGATTTTGGGCCTGAATTGTCTTCATGTAGGGCTGAAGGTGTTTTTGAAAGTCCTGCAGCATCTCGTTCACAATGCGATGCGGGTCTTCATTTTTGTAAAACTGGTATGTATCCGGAAACAGGTAGCCTTCAAGGCGGTACCTGACGCCGCTTCGCTGCGGTAAATTCTTAACAAACGACTCGGTAAAAGTGCCGTGTTGAACTTGGTTGATAAAAGCGCTCTTTGAACAGATGCCGTCTTTTTGCAGTAAAGCACTCATCTGACTAACGGTATAGCCTTCAGGAATTGTGACTTTGATGGACCGGGTGTCGCCAGCCACCAGTTTGTTTAGAATTTCAGACAGGCTTGTCCCTTGGGAAATTTGATAGTCCCCTGCTTTAATTGCCGATCCCGCTTTAGACAACCGCACCCTAACCTCAAACATCAGCGCACTTTTGACTAGTCGCTTACTTTGCAAGTCTTTTGCTAGTTGCTTCACCGTTTCCCCACGCTTGACCGCAAACTGAATGGGCTTGCTGCCGGGCTCTGGCCGAGAAGCCTGATACGCCCAAACAAGGCCGGTCGCAACGGCCACTAAGACAACTCCAACCAGTATGAGGAGCCATTTTATCCATCTGCGTCTGCGGCGGCTGTGTTTCGGGCTATTGTTATTTTCCGGTGCATTTGCTGTCGTCTCGTCAGACAAACCACTTCTCCCCTTATTCTGTCAGACTCGTCCTCACGGCCTTGTGCCCAATGGGTTTGTGCCTGACGGTTTCGCGAACAGGTCGTCCGGTTTGTCCAAATCGCAAAGTTTGCGGTGAAGCCTTGCCGGTTATTTGTGTGCGGCTGCGTCAAGGTAACTCTGCAGCAGAACCGTTGCAGCGACCGCGTCCACTACCTTGCGTCTCTTCTTACGGCTCATGTCCGCTTCAATGAGCACTCGCTCTGCTGAAACCGTTGTCAATCGCTCGTCGTACATCTCTACGGGGAGTTGACTCTTGGCCCGAAGCACATCAGCAAACTGTTGGCACTGTAGAGCCCGCTCCCCCAGCGATCCATCCATGTTCTTCGGAAGTCCGACAACGATTTCTGTGACTTGTTCCGCTTGAACAACTTGCAAAATATCTTCTATTGCTTGGTTATCAGAACGTCGACGAATCACGCCGTAGGTCTGTGCTAAAATCCCCATAGCATCACTCTTCGCTAACCCTATTCGTGCCAAACCGTAGTCAATTGCCAGAATCCTCTTTGGCGTATTCTGCATACGCACGAACCAACTCCTCAATGAGTTCGTCTCGTTCAATACGGCGAATGGTATTGCGAGCATCCATATGACTCGTAATGTATGCAGGGTCACCGGAAATCAAGTAGCCTGCAATTTGATAGACAGGGTTATAACCCTTCTCGACAAGTGCGTTGTAGGCTAAAATAAATGCTTCCCGTGCGGCGTCATTTTCCGATCTGGCTTCAAATCGCATGGTCTCATCTGATCGAAAACCCATGGTTTTCACTCCTTTGTTCGAAGCCAAGCACTGCAACAAGAATGTTGCAGCGCCATACTTCATGATACATTCTCTATATCCCTTCGAAATTCCTCTATCTCAGACCCGAACTGGTCCTCACGACACCCATTTGCGAGAACTATACGACTGCTGCCTGCTGCACCAGGCTTGGTACTAATTCCACCGCTTCAGGAAGCTTCGACTCGTCTTTTCCGCCCGCTTGAGCCAAATCGGGACGACCACCGCCGCCGCCGCCCGTTACAGCAGCGACCTGCTTCACGATGTTGCCAGCGTGCAGTCCTTTTGCATGCAAGTCCTTCGACACCGCCGCCACGAGTTTCACTTTGTCACCACCGCTTCCTAACACAATTACGTAGCTTGGCATAGCAGATTTCAATTCATCCACTAGTTGCCGCAGCTCATCCATGTCTGTATCGGGAACAATGGCAGTCAGAACTGGTATGCCGCTCACGTCCTGAACCTGGTTTCGCAAATCGGTTGCTAAATTACGATTGAGTTGTGCCTTTAAGCTGGCAACTTCCCGGTCTAACTGTTTGTGTTCATCGAGGAGTCGTTCGATTCTCGCAACCAGTTCTGGCCTGGTTGTCTTCAAAAGCTCGGCGGCATCATTCATCACTTGTTGTTGTTCCAACGCATACCGATATGCGCCCTCACCTGTCACTGCCTCGATTCTGCGAACTCCTGAGCCAATTCCGGTTTCAGAGACAATGCGAAATTGTCCAATCAAACCGGTTCGAGCCACGTGGCAACCGCCGCAAAGCTCCATGCTGTAGTCTCCAGCTTTCACGACACGAACTCGACTGCCGTATTTCTCACCAAAGAGAGCCATGGCGCCAAGTTCTTTCGCGGTTTCCAAGTCTGTCTCAAGTGTCTCTACTTCATCATCCCGCCACACCGCTTGGTTCACGCGCAGTTCAACGTCAGCCAATTCCTCTTTACTTAATGTACCAAAGTGCGAGAAATCAAACCGCAGCCGGTTGGGCGTAACCAACGACCCTGCCTGCGTTACATGAGTGCCCAGCACCTCTCGCAACCCTTTGTGCAACAAATGCGTGGCTGTGTGGTTTTTAACTGTCCCGCGGCGAGCGCTTGCGTCCACCGAGGCTGTGACCCTGGACGCGGATGAAAGTGTGCCAGTTTCAACTTTCACTCGGTGCAGATTTTGTCCATGGGGTGCTTTCTGCACATCAAGAACGACGACTCGCAAGCCGTCTGCTTCCATCACACCCGCGTCAGCCACCTGTCCGCCGCTTTCAGCGTAAAACGGAGTCGTATCCAGTATGACATACGCTTCGTCGCCAGGGGAAACCGATTCGCAAAACTCTCCGTTCTGGACCAGAGCTGTCACAACACTCTCCGTATTTAAGGTGGTATAGCCCACAAACCGGCTTTCATCCGTAAAGGACTCGAGTAC
The DNA here is from genome assembly GCF_016406125.1 of Alicyclobacillus sp. SO9. Lineage (NCBI taxonomy): Bacteria > Bacillati > Bacillota > Bacilli > Caryophanales > Alicyclobacillaceae > Alicyclobacillus > Alicyclobacillus sp. SO9. Next base: position 3,280,261 of record NZ_CP066339.1, read on the forward strand.
CCCCCGGTCCGTATTCATACCCTCAGTTGTCACTCTGGCATTGCGCGCGCGGCTGCGCTGCGCCTCCAGTTCTGCTTCAAATCCTGCTCTATCCACTTCTATACCTTGTTCTCGGGCCATTTCCTCTGTAATGTCCAGCGGAAAACCGAAGGTGTCATAAAGCTGAAAAGCATCTTTCCCCTCAAGCCTTCCCTTGCCACTGTTGCGGACTTCCTTAAGCCATTTTGTGAGCAGATTCTCGCCTTCCTCAAGTGTCTCGTGAAAGCGTTCCTCTTCGGTACGAATGACCTTTGTGATAAAGCTCAGTTTCTCGCGCACATCTGGGTAGTCGGCCCCCATTAGCTCGGATACCACGTCTGCTAGTTTATACAAAAACGGTTCATTCAAGCCAAGTTTGCGGCCGCTTCGTACGGCTCTTCTCAACAACCGGCGAATGATATAGTGACGGCCTTCGTTACCAGGCAAGACCCCGTCACCGATGGCAAAGGCCACTGTGCGAACGTGATCGGCAATAATTTTAAAATGTACATCCTTACCGTCTTCAGAAGTAAACTCCTGACCTGTGAGCTTCTGCGTTTCTCGAATCAGCGGCAGAAACAAATCCGTTTCGAAATTAGTATCGACGTCTTGCAGGACAGAGGCGACGCGTTCGAGCCCCATGCCCGTATCAATGTTCTTTTTCGGCAAGGGAGTGTATTCACCGCTGGCATCCTTGTTGTACTGAGTGAAAACCAGGTTCCAAATTTCCAGATACCTGTCACAATCACAGCCAGGCTGGCAAGTAGATTCACCGCAGCCGTATTTTTCGCCCCTGTCGTAAAAAACTTCAGAACAAGGTCCACATGGCCCTTCCCCAATCTCCCAGAAATTATCTTCTTCGCCTCTGTAGATGTGCTCGGCTGGTACACCCACGTCGTCGTGCCAGTGATGAAACGCCTCATCGTCCGAGACATGGATTGTGACAAACAGCCGTTGTGAATCCATCTCCAGATACTTGGTCAGAAATTCCCACGCCCAAGCAATGGCATCTTTTTTGAAATAGTCGCCAAAAGAGAAATTCCCCAGCATTTCAAAGAATGTCTGATGTCTCGCTGTGTGTCCCACATTCTCAATATCATTTGTACGGATGCATTTTTGCGAACTGACAATCCGAGGATTCTCAGGGATTTCTCGTCCGTCGAAGTAGGGCTTCAGCGGCGCCATACCGGCGTTGATCCAAAGCAATGTTGGGTCATCTTTTGGCACAAGACTTGCACTTGAAAAAACGGAGTGACCCCTCTCCTCGAAAAATTGTTTATAAAGCCTTCTGAGTTCCTGTCCTGATAGACTCTTCAACTTTTACACCCCTCATTTTGGCCGGTATTTTGCACAACCGCGGATTCACAACCCATAAAAGAACAAAAAAACCTCTTCATCCCAACAGGGACGAGAGGTATTTCTCGCGGTACCACCCTGGTTCAGAAACTGCTGAGGCCGCTCACCACCAACGGGCCCTTTGCAGTTGCTGCAACTCACAATCGCTGTAACGGGCGTACCCGGCGCTTTAGGCGCACTCCGGACTGGCTTCGATTTCCTCTACTCCGGAGCACCTCTCAGCCTTGGGTTTATATCCCGCTGGTACTCTCTCTGAACGGAGTCGCGTCAAGAAACCTACTTGGATCCGTCAACGTTCTCAACAGTTTAGATTGTACATCATTGTAGCCAAGTGCAAATCAGTTTGTCAAACACACCAACGGACAACCCCAACATCTTCAACTGAGTAACAGACAAAGTCACAGACTGAGTCACAGCAGTAGGTTCTTATACTGGGTGTCCGCCTACCACTTTCAACACTGCAATCAGCAGCGCTACGGCGGGAATGAAAGCAAACAGTACGAGCAGACCTGCACGACGCATGGTAGATTCTCCGCCCTTTGCCAAAACAACGAAACCGTACACCGACAGAATAAATCCAACGGCACCCAGCACAAAATACAGGGTGTCAGTAATTAGCGCAACAGGTTGTGACAGGGCTCTCCATACCCAAACGGCCAGAAAGGCAACCAAGTCTAATCCCGATGCAATCACTAAAAAGGCAGAGATACGCACGAATACACCTTCTCTTTGAGGTGTTGTCAAAATCGTTTTTTATTCTGCCACGTGCCAGCCGGTCTGTCCAGCACCCGGGGAAGAAATGTGCTGGTTTCAGTCCACTACGACTGCCAGTTTCGTCAGAACGCCTCAATCGCCTGCATCTTATTCGATGTGCAAGCGCTCTTCCCGAATCTCCTTAACCTGACGAATCACAACTTTCACCACAGCGACAATCGGAATTGCAACAATCAATCCGAGTACCCCGCCAAGGTTTCCAGCAACCAGAAGAGCGGCCACAATCAGCATGGGATGCATATCCATAGTGCGCCCCATAATCTGCGGTGACACGAGATTTCCCTCCAATTGTTGCACAATGATATTGACAATCAGCACCTTAATGGCCATTTGCGGGCTGATAAAAAGCGCGAGAATAACGGCGGGAACCGCCCCAATAAAAGACCCTATATATGGAATCAAGTCAGCGATACCCATGAAGGAAGCTAGTGTAATGGCGTATGGCATTCGAATCACCAGCAATCCTGCATAGGTCAAAATTCCGACTATCAACATAATTAAAAGTTGACCTCTAACATATCGGCCCAACATTTCATCAATGCCGATGAGCACCCGCTTCACGTCATCCTGGTAGTGCTTTGGCGCTAAATGAACTACGACTCTCCCTAGTGCTCGAGCATCCTTCAGCATGTAGAACACGAGGAAAGGAATGACGAACGCAATGAAAATCGCGTTGACGGTGCTTGTAATCATTTGCAGAATTTGCCCGGTCTGTTTCGTGATGCTGGTCTCAACTTGATTGATTGCGCCTTCTACACCCTGCCGCAGAGAATCAGGAAGGTACTGCTTTTGCGCTGTCAAATTGTCAATCCATTTGTCTGCCTGATGCACGAAGACAGGTGCGCGGTTTATCAGTTCTGTAACCTGGCGGCTTAACAACGGGATCAAGTTCATGACGACAACGACAAAGAATAACGCGAAAGAGAAATAAATGAGAAGGATAGCCACACTGCGAGGAACCTTTCGTTTCACCAAAAGCTCAACCACAGGGCGCAGAATATAAGCGACAACAAGTGCTCCGACAAAGGGAATGACCAGCACTTGCAAAACCGCCCAGATATCCGAAAAAAAGCCGCGGAGCAGGCCCACCAGATACAGGCAGACTAACGTCACCAGCACCGAAATGAGAACGCGAAAGTAACGGTGCGAGAACAGTTCCATGGCCTGAATCCCTCCTTGGCCAAAAAGTCTCTATATTCCTTCAGTATATGCAGACAAGCCGCATTTCATTTGTAAGCCGTGCGACGATTCATTGATACTCTGGGACAATCTCACGTATACTGTTGCAATGAGTATAAAAAAGGGGGAGAGGCGCGATGCCTTATCTTGCAGTTGCCGTCGGCGGGTTTATCGGTGCCATCCTTCGCTATGGTATTGGGGAGTGGATTGGTACTGTACAGGGATTTCCCATTGCAACCTTACTAATCAACGTTTTCGGGTGCTTTGCTCTGGCCTGGTTTTACACGATTACACTGGAACGCTATTTCATCCATCCGCACATTCGGCTGGGAGCAGGTACTGGACTCGTCGGTGCCTTTACCACCTTTTCTACCTTTTCCGTTGAAACCTGGGCATTGATACAAGGCGGGCTCTATGACCTCGCAGCAATTTACATCGTTGCCAGTTTTGTGCTCGGGCTGACTTTTGCCTATTTCGGATACGGTTTGGCCCGGCGTCAGGCACGCCTGCGCTTTGTCGGCAACCCGGAACGGGAGGGCTGACACATGGCGTTTTTGCTGGTGGGCCTGGGTGGTTCCATAGGTGCACTGTTGCGCTACCAGATTTCCAGATGGATTGACATGCGGGGTTTTTGGCTTTCATTTCCCACGGCCACTTTGATTGTCAACATTACAGGGGCGTTTTTACTTGGCTGGTTGACAAATTCTATAGCAGGATTGTTTCCAAGTCTGGGATCGGCGCCAATGCTCTTTTTGGGTACGGGCGTATGCGGTGCGTACACCACCTTCTCGACGTTCACTTATGAAGCACTCATGTTGTTTCAGGAAGGACGGGTGCTCGCAGGAATCACCTATATGTCCTTATCCTTCTTACTCGGAACGGCAGCAGCGGCAGTGGGACTCTTTGGATTCAAGTAAAAAATAAGCAATAAATAGGGCACCGCAAAAGCGATGCCCCGAATGTCGTCCACAAAGCACTTCAACTATGTGTACCTTGCAACACTATGTTCTAAATAACTTCGCTTCCACACTCCATACAATCAGTCATCTCATCCACCGAGACCAGCGACCCATCCTCAGCGACCTCGTAGACTTTGACTTCTTCACCGGCTACGTTGAATTCCATGAAACAACCCCAGCAATAGTACTGGTTTGCACCGATTTTGCCGATGTCGCGGCAGTTGCACTGTGGACATCTCATATTTCCCGTCTCCTTTTTTCATAAAGACTTGAACTACAAGTATCATTTCCAACGGCGTCCAACCGTAAACAAGCCATGGACCAAATAGTATCCCATCCCACAAAAATTTTCGTGTGCAGAAATAATTTTTGTGGACAACTATTATAATGAAATTGTATCGAAACCGCAGTATCGATGCAATGCAACAATTGTCAATGATATCTTCAATACCGTTATTGAATTTCAAACCAGTTGGTCTACGACTGATTGGACCACCTGTGCTGCTTCCCTTGCTTCGTCTGTCGTAGTCATGCCGGAAAAACTAAAGCGCACCGATTCACGCAGAACGTCCTCTGAAAAGCCGCATGCTTTAAGAACGTGACTTGGCTGTAAACTTCCGGCTGTACAGGCCGATCCCGCTGATGCCTCAACACCTTCCAAATCAAGCCTCATCAGCAGTACATCGTTTGCCACGCCGCGAAAGCCCACATTCAGAATTGACTTGGCCCCGCTTTCCGGACTGTTCCGGTACACACCTGGTATTTTACGAATTGCGTCCCAAAAAGCCAGATTGGCCTGCTCCATCTGCTGAAACTCGCGTTGTCGACCTGCTTTTAATTGACGCGCCGCTTCGCCAAAGCCTGCAATTCCAGGGACATTCTCCGTACCTCCGCGCCTTCTCCGTTCCTGATTTCCACCGCGAGCAATCGGTTTAAAAGTCCTGTCATTTCGGATGTACAAGGCTCCCACACCCTTTGGACCATGAATCTTATGAGAAGAAAAGGAGGCAAAGTCCATATGTATCTCTGCGACGTTCACTTCCTGAACTGGAAGTGCTTGTACCATATCTGAGTGGAACAGTACCTCAGGATGCTCCGTCTTAATCTGCTGAGCCAACTCAACGATGGGTTGGACAGCGCCAGTCTCATTATTGACTGCCATAACCGAAACGAGCAGGGTGTCTGTTCGAACGGCCTCCAGCACTGCCCTCGCGTTCACGCTGCAATCGTTCCCGACGGGGATGTAGGTGACCTCGACGCCAAGTTCCTCAAGCAGTTCACAGGTCTGCAGCACAGCATGATGCTCTATGGCTGTGGTAACCATGTGGCGTTTTTTCGGATTTGCCAGAAAGGCGCCGAGCAAGACCTGCTGCACCGATTCCGTACCGCTGCTGGTAAACACAATTTGGCTGCGTTCGGCCCCAATCAGGTTAGCGAAGTGTCCGCGAGCCGATTCAACAGCTGCCTTTGCCCCCCGGCCGCGGCTGTGCAGACTGGACGGATTGCCATACTCACCCTCCAAGTGCCGTCGCATCACCTGTACCACAGAAGGATACATCTCCGTCGTGGCTGCGTTGTCTAAATAGATGGCTTTCATATGCTTAACCTCATCACCTGCCAAATTTCAATATCCGGGTCAAGTGGCTGCCGTGCATCACGTTGCAACAGTGAGGCGGCAACACCTAGATATAATACATAAAAGCACCGTCATATTCTTGCTTCATACCAACCAAGTCCTCAAGTGTGATGGATTCCATCACATTCAGCAGGGACTTTCGTAAACGTCTCCATAACTCATCTAGTCCGTCTTCTACATCTTCGTCTACCAAAGTCAGGGGACCTTCCAGTGTAAGAATCAGGTCTGCCACGGTAATTTCCTGCTGGCTCTTCGCTAATACGTAGCCTCCGTAAGCCCCGCGAATGCTGCGCACAAACCCCGCATTGCGCAAAGGAGCAATGAGTTGTTCAAGGTAGTGTTCAGACAAGTGTTGGCGTTCCGCGATTGATTTCAAGCTGACAGGAGAGGTCCCTTCATTCATGGCCAGATCCACCATTAGCATAAGTCCATAGCGGCCTTTGGTCGAAATCTTCATCCCTGTGACTCCCCTTTATCCTTGGATTCCTCTGTGTAATAATGACGCGGTTCAAGGTCCTGAGGCCAATAGCTCTGCTCTACATAGTGCCCTGGGTAATCGTGAGGATACAAGTAGCCCTCGCCATGCCCTAACCGAGCAGCGCCGCTGTATCCTGTGCCTCGTAAGTGCAGCGGAACGGATAAGGAAACACCGGATTCAACATCTTCAAGGGCTTTGTTAATAGCAGTATACGCCCGATTGGACTTTGCAGTCGACGCTAAATAGGCCGTCGCCTCTGCCAACGGGATGCGTCCTTCCGGCATCCCAATTGCCTCAATTGCGTGATAGGCGGCCACAGCAATGGACAGTCCTTGCGGATCGGCCATACCAATATCCTCACTGGCAAGGATAATCAACCTTCGTGCAATGAATTTCGGGTCCTCTCCACCCGCTATCATTTTGGCAAGCCAAAACATTGCCGCATCGGGATTGGATCCTCGAACAGATTTAATGAACGCTGAAATTGTATCGTAGTGTTCATCGCCTGATTTGTCATACAACACTTGCTTTTGCTGCAAAATGGACTGAACCTGTTCCAGAGACACATCCACGCCGCCGTCCGCTCCAACGGGCGCTGACAATGCTACCATTTCCAGAGCATTGAGCGACCTCCGCGCGTCACCGCCGCTCATTTGAATGAGCCAGTTTTCGGCTTCCTCACTTAGACGAACGTGCAGCTTTCCGAGACCGCGTTCCTCATCTGCCAAAGCCCGGTGCAGGAGGCTGCGAATGCCGTCAACGCTAATGTGACGAAGCCGAAAAATATGCGATCTCGATAAAAGCGCGTTATTAACCGACGTATATGGATTTTCTGTCGTTGCCCCAATCAGGGTTATCAGGCCCGCTTCGACGTGAGGCAAAAGGGCATCCTGCTGCATTTTATTAAAGCGGTGGATCTCGTCGATGAACACAATGGTTTTACGACTATACATAGCCTGTGCTTCCCTAGATTCTTCTACGGCCTTGCGAATATCAGCGACCCCGGAGGTCACCGCATTGATGACTTCAAAGCGGGCTTTGGTCAGATTGGCAATGACCTTTGCCAGAGAAGTCTTTCCGGTACCTGGGGGTCCCCAAAAAATCAACGACACGAGCCTGTCAGTTTCTATCACACGCCGCAACATGGTTCCGGGTCCAACGACATCCTCCTGACCTACCAACTCATCCAGCGACTGCGGTCGCATTCGATATGCCAGCGGAGCCGTCTCTTCTGCTTCTCTTTGCGCTTGATAGCTGAACAAGTCCATTCTTGCTTTATCTCTCCTCTGTCATCACTCTCTGAACAACCTGTTTAGCGGCGGCAATATCAACTGTAGACACGTCATGATGCGTTACAAAGCGCACGCGCTTGGCACCAAATCCGTTGGCCAGAACGCCGTGACGCTTCAAGGCAGAAACAAATGCAGTTGTGTCCACGCTCTGCTCCAATTCAACAATCACAATATTCGTATCCACTTTATCAGGGTTTACAGCAATTCCCTCAATCTCCGCCAAACCGTTTGCAAGTTTCTTGGCATTGTCGTGGTCATCCTTCAGTCTGCTGCGCATTTCTTCTAATGCAATGAGTCCTGGCGCGGCAATGACACCTGCCTGACGCAATCCGCCACCAAGTCTCTTCCTCCATTTTCTGCAACTTTCTATAAATTCGCGGGAACCGAGAACCAATGAGCCAATTGGTGCACACAAGCCTTTTGAGAGACAAATTTGAACCGTATCCGCATAGGCAGCAATCTCTCTTGGAGGCATATCGAGTGCAACGGCCGCATTAAACAGGCGGGCACCATCCATATGTACAGGAATTCCATAACTGTCTGCCACTTTTCGCAAGTCCTGTAAGTCCCTGATTGGCAGTACAGCCCCCCCTGCACGGTTGTGTGTATCTTCAACAGTAATCAGCGCAGTACGCGGTTGATGGATATCTGTGTCATCTCGAATGGCAGCTTCAACGGCTGCCGCACTCATACTTCCTCGATGACCTGCTACTTGTCTGATTTGTGCGCCAGTAAAAACGGACACCGCTGCAGCCTCATACATAAACACATGGGATTCAGCCTCGGCAATGACTTCTTCTCCGGTTTTCACATGACTTGCTATAGCTACTTGATTTCCCTGGGTACCGCTTGTCACGAACAAAGCGGCCTCTTTTCCCAGCAGGTCTGCAGCTGTCTCCTCCAGCTGGAGAACAGTCGGGTCTTCACCGTAGACATCATCGCCGACTTGTGCGCTAGCCATCGCTTCACGCATGGCTTGAGTCGGTTGAGTCACCGTATCACTGCGTAAATCAATCAGTTTATCCACGTTCCAGCCTCCATCTCCCACTTTAGGTCTGTCTCTCCCGTCTGTCTTCACAGTGCTCATTATACAATAAAAAACGGTACCTTTAGGTACCGTCTCATTGTACACGCAATGCCCCGCCCATGCCGTGAAACCCATAGTTTTGAACCTGCTCTCGCAGGTGGGTGCCCTGCTCAACCGAATGCAGAGTCCCGTAACGGGCATTCGCACGCGACCGAGACACAGGCTCCCTCGTTTTGGGTGTTGGCTCAAAACGAAAAGGGTTCGCACCAACAGCGCAGGGCGCTGTGTCAATCAACTTCTGTAGTTATGTTACCACCATTGCAAGGCGAAGGCAACACTGAGATGCCTCTTTTGCAGGCATCTGACTTTCCATATTCAGGAACCCATATGTGTTTACACAAGTTGCCTCAAACGCCAAAAGTCTACTCGCTGTACGTGACCAAATGAAACTAACCGTTCACCTGCTGGGCTTCACTTTTCTCGATTTCAAGACTCAACGTATGCAACTGCTCTGAGCTGACTGGAGCCGGTGCATGAATCATCAAGTCACTGCCGCGGGACGTCTTGGGAAAAGCAATAGAGTCCCGGATGGAATTGCGCCCGCCCATCAACATCACAATCCTGTCGATACCAAGGGCAATCCCGCCATGTGGAGGCGTCCCATACTCAAATGCGTTGAGCAAAAAACCGAACTGCTCATACGCTTCTTCCTTCGTGAAACCCAAAGCCGAGAACATCCGTTCCTGAATGTCACGGCGGTAGATACGCATGCTGCCGCCGCCAATCTCGTATCCGTTCAGCACCATGTCGTATGCAGCCGCTCGAACACTCCCCGGGTCCGTGTCGAGCAGATGTAAATCCTCTTCACGCGGCATGGTGAATGGATGATGCTCTGCAACGTAACGTCCCAAATCCTCGTCGTAACTGACCAGAGGGAAATCTGTGACCCACAAAAAACGAAACTCATTGGGGTCGGTCAGTTCAAGGTCTTGCCCAAGCTTTTGTCGCAGCGCTCCCAGGCCCTGCCTGACCGTCTTTTTGCTGGCTGCAGCAATGAGAATTAGGTCACCTTTGTCTGCTCCGAGAGCAGTTGCAATCTGCTGCAACTGCTCTTCGCTGAAGAACTTTTGAATGGACGATTTAATCTGGCCATCCTGCACAGCAATGGTTGCCAACCCTTTTAATCCATATTGCTTGACGAAATCTGTCAAGGCGTCCGTCTGTTTGCGCGAATACCCGGCACATGACGGTGCCACCAGAGCCCTTACGACACCTCCATCCTCCAAAGCAGACGTAAATACTTTAAAGTCTGTGTCTTGAACAAGGTGGCTAATGTCCTGAATCTCCATGCCAAACCGTAAGTCCGGTTTATCTGACCCATACCTGTCCATAGCATCTTCATAAGACAGGCGCGCGAACGGGACTGGAATGTCTTTCTTCAGCACCTTTGCGAAGACTTCCTTCATCATGCCTTCCATCATGGCCTGAAATTCATGCAGCGGAATAAACGATTGCTCGATGTCAACCTGTGTAAACTCAGGCTGTCTGTCCGCCCGCAGGTCTTCATCCCGAAAGCATCGCGCCACTTGATAATATCGCTCAAGTCCGGAAACCATCAGAAGTTGCTTGAAGAGTTGGGGACTTTGGGGCAACGCGTAAAACTCACCCGGCTGAAGCCTTGACGGGACCAAATAGTCCCTGGCGCCCTCAGGAGTGCTCTTAGTGAGCACCGGTGTCTCCACTTCAACGAACGATTCATCATCCAGATACAGCCGCATCGCCCGGATCACCTGGTGCCGCAATCGGAGCATTTTCTGCATTTCCGGCCGACGCAAGTCCAGATAGCGGTGTCGCAAGCGCACTGACTCGTCTGCATCGATACCGTCCTGAATGTAAAACGGCGGTGTTTTTGACTTATTCAGCACGGTTACATCCATTACAGTAACTTCAATATGCCCTGTCGCAATCTTGGCATTGACTGCATTTTCGTCTCGCTCTACAAGGATTCCGCGCACGGCGACCACGAACTCGCTGCGCAACTGATTGGCTGTAGACAAGGCATCTGCCGGTGTCCCCTTGCTGGTGTCAAATACCAGTTGGACAATTCCAGACCTATCGCGAAGGTCAATGAAAACGATACTTCCCAAATCCCGGCGACGCTGTACCCAGCCGTTCAAAACAACCTCCGTCCCTGAAGGCACATTTACTGTTTCCACGGCCAAGTGTGACCTGACAAACTTGCTTTTATCATTTGCCTGATTCATGTTAAACCCCTTTCTGGCCGCGAGGCTCAGTCATCTGTGCAGTCACAATTTCCATCATCTGTTCTACCGGAACTGTCTCTTGCTCTCCTGATGCCAAATTCTTCAGCGTCACCGTGCCGGCATTCACTTCGTCTTCCCCCGCTACAGCCACAAACTTTGCCCGTGCCCTATCGGCTGCCTTAAACTGCGCCTTCAGGCTGCGTTTCAAATAGTCTCGGTCAGACTGAATTCCACGCTCCCGAAGCGACTGCACCAACTTTGTTGCATAGGACTCAGCGGTCTCGTCAGCGAGCGCGACGTAAACATCCATACCTGCTTTATCTTCTGACCGCTTCCCTTGTTCTTCAAGCAGCAAAATGGCTCGCTCCACGCCTCCAGCAAAGCCAATCCCCGGCGTCTCTGGTCCGCCTACGTCTGCTACTAGTGAGTTATACCGCCCGCCGCCAGACACGGTGCCGAAGTCTTGTGCAGTGACTTCCCAGGCAGTCCTGGTGTAGTAGTCAAGTCCACGAACAAGCATTTCATTAATCTTGTAGGGTACGAGAAGCACATCCAGATGGCGTTTTACATCATCAAAGTGTTCAGCACAGTCATCGCAAAGGGAGTCAAGAATGGTTGGTGCTCCCGCTTTTTCAAGAACCATGTGACAGCTTTTATTTTTGCAGTCGAAGATCCGCAGGGGATTGCGTTCCAGCCTGTCCTGACAGTCCTTACACAGCTCCTCGCGGTATGGCGTGAGGGCAGCGATCATCGCTTCCTTGTGCTTTGGACGACAGATTGGGCACCCCACGCTGTTTAACTCAACCGTTAAATCGGAAGCACCTGCGCGAGTCAAAATATCCATGTTTAGAGCAATGACTTCCGCATCCAACGCAGGGCTGTCCGTTCCGAACACCTCACATCCGTACTGGTGCAACTGCCGCAACCGTCCCTTTTGCGGCTTTTCGTAGCGAAACATGGGACCAATGTAATACAGTTTAGAAATACCAGGCTGACCGTACAGCTTATTTTCCACGTACGCCCGTACCACTCCGGCTGTCCCCTCAGGCCGAAGGGTAACACTGCGTCCGCCTCGGTCCGTGAAGGTGTACATTTCCTTCTCGACAATATCCGTGGTCTCTCCTACACCGCGCTGAAACAACTCGGTGTGCTCGAAAATGGGCGTACGAACTTCGGCATAGTTGTACGTCTGGAATACCTGGCTTGCAATCTTCTCGAGTAGCTGCCAGGATTTTGACTGCTCCGGCAACAAATCAGCTGTGCCGCGCGGTCTTTGAGTCAACATGCTCTCCACCTCTTTCGACAATCTAGCAACATTTTGTTTCCTTTTCTCTATCTCATTGCTGTCCTGAAGGGTTGTTTCATGACAAATAAAAAACGCCTTCGCCGCCTGTCTTCCAGACAGGGACGAGAAGCGTTGCTTCCGTGGTGCCACCCTTGTTCAGACAAAAGCCAAATCAGGCTTTGTCCCTCACATCGCGTAACGTGCGAAGTGCGCCATGCGCTTGGGACCTTCGATACCTGTCAGTATGATACCTGTCAGTATGATACCTGTCAGTAAGAAGACCGTTGACGCAGGTTCTCAGAGGTGTCCTTCACGACCGGGGGCCAACCTGCTTCCAGCCTTGGCAGGTTTCTCTTTGGACCACCTGTTTCCGCTACTTTTCCTCATCATTGAATCCACTTTTCAGCTTTTTGCAACAACTTGCGTTTGAATCTTATTTGCGGGAATTATACCCGTCGAACGGCAGCATGTCAATATCTTTGCTAACCCCTGCGCAATTGCCCTGTCACTGACGGACGTTCTTTCGGCTCATACGAAACAGTTTGAATGGTTCTGATACATTCTTGCAGGGCCACTGAACGCACGCCCCAAAAATCCATTGCACCGTCGTCCTGCAACATCTGCTGCCGGTACTCTTCCAATTCGGTTCGTCGCATGGTTCATCCTCCCAAAACCTCGTGCAGTCATGATGCACCACTTCTGGCAAAACGCGCGGCCGTTTTGCTGTGGGCAGGAAAACTGCTGTTGTATAGGATGAACATTGCTGCCGCAGCTCATGCGTGCGAATGCAATAATTGCCGAACAACATGTGCTACGGAATGCGCACAAATTTCTTCCTCTCCAGGCAACAAAGTGCGGACATTCAGTCTGACTCTGTCTTCAACCAATCTCCCTATGACGGGCGGGTCTCCTAGCTGCCGTAAACCATCAAATAGAGCCTGCGAGGACACTCCTTTTACTTTCAATTCCAAAGCGGTTGAAGGTAACTCTTCCAGCGGAAGCGCTCCTCCACCCACCCGACCGGTGTCCTCTATGAGTTGGAGCCCAAACGCTTCTTCTGGTTGGAGCCCAAGCGCTTCTTCCCTGCCAGCCAATTCTTCATGAAGGAATTTCACCAGTACCTCGGCTCGCTCCCGCACCGCAGTTGCAGTTTCCGTCAACATGCGCGGAACGGGAATGGTCCGAGGGGCGCAATCGGGATTAGCCGAATCAATCAATGTAGCCTCCAAAGCAGCCAAGGTCATCTTGTCCACTCTTAGCATTCGAGCTAACTGATTTTTCTTCAGTCGCCCAATAATGTCCTTTTTACCTGCTATGATGCCAGCCTGAGCTCCTCCCAAGAGCTTGTCACCGCTGAAGGACACCACGTCAACTCCGGCCCGCAGACTCTGCATGACGGTTTCTTCGTCGCCAATGCCGTAGCTGCGAAAATCTATCAGTGCACCGCTGCCCAGGTCTTCATATAGATACACGCCGTGCTCTTTTGCCGTTTCGGCTAGCTCAGCTAAGGCAGGACGCTCCGTGAACCCGACAATCCGGAAGTTGCTGGTGTGCACCCGAAGCAGCATTTTGGTGTTTTCGGTGATGGCTCTGCGATAGTCGGCCAAGTGTGTCTTGTTGGTAGTCCCGACCTCAACTAGTCCAACCCCGCTCTCTTCCATGATGGCGGGAATTCGAAATGAACCGCCAATTTCAACGAGTTCACCTCGGGACACAACTGCTTCGCCGCCCTGTGCCAATTCTCTTAGTACCAAAAATACTGCTGCTGCGTTGTTGTTCACTACCATGGCTGCCTGTGCACCTGTCAGTTGACACAGCCGTTGCTCGACCAAATCATGACGTGAGCCTCTCTGGCCCTTTTGCAAGTCGTATTCCAAGTTACTGTATCCTCTGGCCACAGACGATACCGCATTGAGAGCCCGCTCTGACAGCGGTGCACGACCTAAATTGGTGTGGATGACCACTCCGGTTAAATTAAGCACTTCACGTAAAACCGGACGGGTCCGTTTCTTTAGGAGATTGTGAACCGACGCCATTATGCCTGTCTCTGAAATCCTGTCCTTCCACCACGCTTCGTCAGGTTTGCTATCACCCGCCCACATCTGACGCAAAGATGACAGAACCTCTTCAACCGCTTCTGTCACCCATTTTTTTGAGTACATCTCAATGAGATGGGCTGCCAAGTGAGAGGAAATGAGTTTATGTACAGCGGGCAAACTGCGAAGTGCAGATTGTTTGTCCAAAGTGCCGTTGTCTGAAGTCCTATCCAAGAGCCTCGAACCCCTTTCTCGGTTCATGCCTTCATTGTCCTCAATATGGTACCATTGTGAAGAAATTCAGCAACAGAGGAGACGACCGTCATGAACAATAAAGGTACCAAATTCAGCAGTGCAGGGTTTAAACTGAATCAATCGGAAGCATGGCAAGCTAGAGCACACGAAGCGATTCTTGGCGGTGTCAACAGCCCATCGCGATCGTATAAATCTGTCGGCGGCGGCCTCCCCCCCGTGATGAAACGGGGAGAAGGAGCATATCTCTACGACGTCGATGACAATCGATACATAGACTATCTCGCTGCATACGGACCCGTCATTCTTGGACACGCCCACAAAGGTGTGGGAGAAGCGCTTAAACAGGCTGCCGAAGAAGGCATTCTATACGGAACCACGACACCGTGGGAAGTAGAGTTTGCCGAACAGCTGCAAGAGGCCATTCCTGACCTGGAACGCATCCGTTTCGTCAATTCGGGTACAGAAGCCGTCATGACAACAATACGAGTCGCCAGAGGCGTCACCGGGAAAAACCGGCTGGTCAAGTTCGCTGGCTGCTATCACGGCCATACGGATCCAATGCTGGTGGCGGCGGGATCCGGTCCGTCATCCATGGGAACACCGGACAGCGCAGGCGTTACCAAATCCACTGCGGAAGATGTCATTACCGTGCCGTATAACGACGTTTCAGCCCTCAAACATGCGTTGGAGAAATACGCCGGCGAAGTAGCCGCAGTGCTGGTTGAACCGATTGTCGGCAACTTCGGAATGGTTGCGCCCGCCACAGATGCCTACTTACAGCAGGTTATCGATCTCGCACACCAACACGACGCCCTGGTCATCTTTGACGAGGTCATCACTGCATTTCGTTTTCACTACGGCACGGCCGCTCAGCTGTACGATGTTCACCCAGACCTGTACGCCATGGGGAAAATCATTGGCGGCGGAATGCCGATTGGCGCATACGGGGGCAGCCGCAGGATTATGGAAACCGTCGCTCCTTTGGGCCCAACCTACCAGGCTGGCACAATGGCCGGAAACCCTGCCAGCATGCGAGCTGGTATCGCCTGTCTGGAAGCGCTCCGTACACCCGGCTTTTATGAGCATCTGGACAATCTCGGACGGCGGCTCGAACAAGGCATCCTCCGCTTAGCCGAACAGAGCGGGATTGACATCACAATCAACCGCATCAAAGGTGCCTTTACCGTCTATTTTGGTCAAACTCGTGTGCAAAATTACGTAGACGCACAAGCCACAAACGGTGCTGCATTCGCTGCGTTCTTCCACGGGCTTGCCAAACGAGGCATATGGACCGCTCCATCTAAATACGAAGCCTGGTTTGTCACTGCAGCACATACGGACGAAGATGTAGACAAAACGTTGGCGGCAGTGCAGGAAACCTTCGAGGAAATGGCAGCAGCTGGATTCTCACACAAGTAGCATGAGGCGGATTGAGGTGGGCTGGAGCCGCGTGGAGCCGGCGTGGCGTGGGCTGGAGCCGCGTGGACCCGGCGTGGCGTGGACCCGGCGTGGAGTGGGCCGGAGCCGCGTGACCCGGCGTGGACCCGGCGTGGCGTGGGCTGGAGCCGCGTGGAGTAAAATAGAGATCCCAGAGGAGCTTATTGGGGTGTTACCCGTGAATTTGCAGCAAATAAGCTTCTCAGACGCGTCTATTTTGGGATTTCAACCGAATTTCCACCATAGGTCTACAAATAAGCTCGTTTAGCGAGCTTATTTGCACCGTTCAATAGTCATGACGGCGAATAAGCGCTTCGGAGGACCTTATTATGTGCCAACCCGAGCGGATACGTGGGATGGGCCCCGCAGAAGCAGGCATAATGCGATACAAGTCGCAAAAATTGGTGCTAAACCTTGATGCCCACATCTGCGGCCGATCAAGTCCGAGGATATGTGACTCTATACCTCGGTACAGCAGGGTGGCAACCAATACGCTGCACTACGTTCCGCTTTCCTTTGTTCATCTTTCTGTTTTACCGCCTTACACAGACTCAACTGTGTGCCAGAGCAGAAGCTGGACCAACTTTAACGGGAATTTTCTGCTTATCTTCTTGTCCAATCCCGTCGTTCCCCTCTGACCACCTGTCCAGACTGGCTGCCCCGGATACCTGTGAGGCACTTGGTTGCAGGAAGTTCGCGATGCAGGGGGTTCGTGATGCCGTTCGCGATGCAGGCAGTTCGCAAGCCGCTTAGTGACTCGAAAGATCCCTATTAGCCCATGTGTTGGTACGATTGTGATCGCGATGATCACTAATGCCCCTCGCCCAAGAGATTAGTGTCATGAATGGACACTAATCCGGGGAGGACCAGGCTGGAGCGTCAGGAATAGGGAGCAATGGGATCACTATTCAAAAGGGGCCCATTAGGATAGGGATCGATTCGATCACTATCGTTTAACCCGCGTCGTGATAGGGAGCAATGGGATCACTAACAAACATGGTTGGAAACAAATCCTGTTGGGTGGGCAGCCGAATTGACTGCTTTCCGACTCATCAGCCGCCTAATCTCACCTTTTATTAGAATTATAATATATTTTAAGTATGTAAATGGAATTTATCCGCTTATTTTCTTGTTCGATCCCGTCGCTCTCCCTGATCACCAGTCCTCTGGCCACCTGTCCATTATTATCGCAATCATCACCATTCCAAACAAAGCTAAGGGCTGCCCTAGCCACTCATAGAAGTGGATCAGACAGCCCTTATGTTATGGTGAAGGCTTAGGACAGAACGTCAGCCAATTGTGCCAGCAAGTCGTTTTTCGGACGATATCCGACGAGTTGCTTTACCACTTCACCGTTTTTGAATACCAAGGTAGTTGGAATACTCATAATGCCAAATTGTTGTGCAGTGCGTGGATTTGAATCTACATCCAGCGCGCCGACGGTTAACTTGTCTGCGTACTCATTGGAAATTTCTTCGATGACTGGGCTTAGCATTTTGCACGGTCCGCACCATTCTGCCCAAAAGTCAACGAGTACAGGCTTCTCCGAATTTATAAATTCGTTAAAATTTGCGTCAGAGACTTGCTGTGTAGCCATTCTCCATCTCCTCTTTTCTACACATGGGTTTAAAGCATTAATCATTGTAACACATCTGATAAGTATTTATGAAATGTAAGCACGTCGAAATCTGCAATTTATTTGCATGGCACGTGTCTGAAGAACGCATTTGGCCTGACAATCTCTGCATTGCTACAAGCTGCGATAGCGGGTCCCTATTCCAAATGAGAGAAGCAGTATGATTCCAAAGCCCGCAAAACCCAACCAATAGGCGACGTGTAGGTCATAGCGAGTAACAATGGCTTGCATGGGCAAGATCCAGTACAACAGTGAGGCTGTCATCAAAACACTGCTTTTGACTTGTCCCTGCATCTGGAACATGCCAAAGATGAATGTGGCTGCCGCCAGTGTCAGCCCAGCCGTCAGCAATGCTTCCTGATTTAAATTCCAGGGTGTCATCCATATCCCAAGCGCGGGTACTAATGTACTTTGAAAGACCATGGCTCCGGTAATGTTTCCGCTTGCCAAAGCATCCTTACCCTGCCGAATCCACACTACACTGTTCAAGGTCTCCGGCAACTCCGTTGCCAACGGTATGAGCAACGCCGAGACAACGAAGGTGGGGATATTCAGCCATACTGAAACTTGTTCCGCACTGCCAGACAAAAGGTGAGCTCCGCCGACAATGAGCGCAAGTGCAACGGTCAACTGCAACCAGACCTGCAACATGCCAGGAATCTCAGCTTTCCCCTGCAGGTACAGGGGATGGAGTTCTCCGTCCGAATCTATGTTTACTTTATCCCGCAAAGTCAAAACGAGGAAAGTGATGTAAATTCCAATTAGGAAAATGGGAGCAGCCTTATGAAGCCATGGATTTGGGACGCAACCTGTCAGCGTTACAACGGCAAAAGCCAGTAAGAAAACAGTCATGTCGCGTCGATATGACCTGCCATATACATTTAGTTTTGGGGCACTGCCGCGCCGCCGGATCAAGAGCAGCGATATAGCCATAATAAAGGAGCCAAGCGTAATTAATAGAAATGGGGCCCCTAAAATGCCGCCGATACCCACATCCTGTGCCCGCAGCGATCCCTTCCCCGCCACTATGGCTGTGACGGGCACCGCAGTTTCAGGCAAGGCCGTTCCAAGAGCTGCCAAGACCGACCCGACAGCTCCTTGACCCAAGTGCCACTTTCGCCCAAGCCACTCGATTGCATTCGTGAATAGTTCCGCACCAAATAATATCATTGCCAGGGCGAGGATCATCATTATCGCCACATTCAAACAAATTCCCTCCCCGCGACCACGCTGTCTCTAGACAATACGTGATTGCGGACAGGGATATGACAAGCCTGCCTAAGTTGTCCCAGGACAAACAACACGGTCTACCCCATGTAGTTGCCGCCATTGACGAAAAACATCTGTCCAGTGATATAAGAAGCCTTGTCGGAACAGAGAAAGGATACCATGTTTGCAATATCTTGAGATTGTCCCAGGCGTCGCAACGGAATGGAATCCAAAATTTTGTCCTTATTAGCATCGTCATCGAGAGAAAAGCGGTCTACCACTTCCTGGGTCTCAATGAACCCGGGTACAATACAATTCACGCGAATTTGCGGGGCTAGTTCCAGTGCTGTGCATTTCGTCAGCGCCATAACTCCTGCCTTCGATGCACAATAATTCGCCCCGTCCTCTCTCCCATGCAATGCAGTGCTTGCTGACATGTTGAGTATAGAACCATGAATACCTAGCTTCATCATGGTGTTTGCAACAATTTGAGTGCAATGAAAGGTACCGTCAAGGTTGACTTTCATGACGCTCGACCACTCTTCAGAGGTCATTTCGAGAAATGGCCTATCTATGTTCAGACCTGCGTTATTAATCAGAACGTCTATTCTGCCTGCACGTTCTACAATATCATTTGTCAACTTCAATACTGCTTCCCTAGAGCTAACGTCAGCTTGATAAGACATGGCTTCTCCGCCTAAGTCAACAATTTCATTGACGACTTGTGCTGCCTCTACAGCAGACGAGCGATAGTTTACAACCACATAATATCCGTCCGCGGCCAGCGTTTTAGCGATGTCTCGACCCAATCCGCGGGTGCCTCCAGTAACAATTGCTACTTTTGTGCTCTCAGCCATGCTTGAATCGTCCTCCAATTTCATCAAATCGCGCACATAGTCCTTCTTCAGATTTAACGCTTCCCGCTTGCGTTGTCCGCTTGAACAGACTGTATGACAGCCATATCGTACGATTCCTCCGTCAACTCATTCAGGACGGTTCATGCCGATTGTTCGCGTGAGCTTGGAGCAAATCCCTCGTTAGTGCCCAACTGTCTACATCTCTGTCCACAAACAGCGCAAACCAAATCTCGTCAACCACAGTCAACAACCAAACCTTGCCCTCGTCACCCACAATTGAGGTTTCGACTACCCGCGATAATCCGACCTGCTTTTGCAGACGATCCGTTGATATCCGATAGCTGCGCAATGCATCCAAAAAATCCTCATCGTACTTTCGATCGGCAGCACCCACTGTCTCTTGGGAGAAGGCAATCCAGCCCAGTACGCCGTCGTGATTGGTCAAGTATAGAAAGGACTGAACCCAGTCTTGTCGTGTGAAATCCGGCACATTTACTTCGTTCAAATAATAGGGCTGGCGGCGTTGTGCAAAAATACCTTCCCGCGAATTTAATGTTCGATTCTGCAGTACCTCAATTGAGGTTTGCTCATGCTCAGACTCCGCAGAGGGATGAGAAGACCAATTAGCTGATGCATCGGACCCGGTTTCAGGTGATGCAGGAGACGAAGAAAATTGCAGGTCTCTTTGACCATCAGAAACATTGTGCGCCTTATCTAATTCACTATCAGTCGCAGGTCGCTCGAAACGTCTGTCCGTTCCTCGCGTAACCTGTGCCCTGTATCGTTCTGGTTTCGCGTCCGGCCTCATGTCTGCGTTCGCGCCTCGCTCAACATCTGGTTTCGCGTCCGGCCTCATGTCTGCGTTCGCGCCTCGCTCAACATCTGGTTTCGCATCCTCGCCAGAATTCTGCTCTGAATGGCGATGGACACTCGATTTCGCGTCTGCGCTCGCACCTTGGTTGCGGTCGGTCGGAACATCAGATTTTGAATTCCTCTTTGCTACTTTTGCTGAATCTCGCTTGGGAAGTTGGCGAGCCCAGTACACATTCAGCCAGATGAGTACTAACAACAAGACTACAACTACAGCCGCGATTGCATAAACCATCGGCGCCCCTCCTTCAGACCTTCGTTTAACAAACGCTGCCAAACAGATTTCGGCTGCCTGGAACTTATGCTCTTATTAGTCGTTCCGTTATTACAGTTCCGTTATTGGTAGTTCCCTTCCTGCGTTCCGCGAAGCCAAGGGATTTTGTGGACCCATTGAGGTCGCAGCCGCAGTGTAGCGGGAACAGCCAAGACTAGACACAGCCCAATATAAAACACACTAAACCCAATCCAGTTGCTGGTCCCAGCTGTCACCACTGCTTCCAGTGATGCCTGCATCCACAACGGATTCAGACTTAAAATAATATTTGCCCAGTGTAGTGCAAAAAACTCAATTGGACTTTGAGGTGACAACAGTTTTAAGGCATACCCTATCAATCCCGTCAAAATCATCATCCAGGACACCGTGCCGTATGCCAGGACCGTGCTCCATCCGGAGCGCAGGGCGATAGAGGACCACAACACGCTAAGGGTGGCAATGAGCACGATTGTAACCAACTGAAATGAAAAGACTGCAAGGGCTTCTTGAATCACAGCACCGCCGAATAGAAAGACCAAGCTGTACAACGGCAGCGTCACCACGACCAACAATGCCAGCAAAGCGCTTGACGACAAAATTTTCCCGACGAGAATCCGTACCGGTGAAAGAGGCGTGGTAAGCAGTACAGCCAAGGTTTTCCGCTCTCTCTCGCCACTGATAGCACCCGCAGCGAAAGCTGGCGTCAAGAAAGCCACGACCGTCATTTGCAACAGGGTCAACACCAGAAAAACTTGCTGACTGCGTGCTGGCAGAAGTAAAGCGAGTTGTCCCTGAACATTTTCGTACAGCAAAAAGAAGGTAATCACCCCAAAGACCAAAACATATCCGGTAATAATGACTGGAGCTCTCCTTGTCCGCATACGTTGCCGAAATTCCTTTGTCAACAGTGGATTGCGGTTCATGACTCTGATTCACTCCCTTCCGTCAGTCGCAAGAATAATTCCTCAATGTCTGTTGGCCGCTCAGCAAACTGGTACAACTTAATTCCAGCACCAAGCAAATTGTTCATCAATCCCGCCTGCTGGTCAATCGTTCCCGCATAGACTACTTCTACCCCGGGATTGACAAATTTCACGTTTAAAACCTGCGGGTCATCGCGCAGCACGCGCTCCCACTGCGATGTTTCGGCAACTCCCGTGATCCACAGCGTGCGAAATGCAGTGGAATGAGACAACAACACGTGGATAGATGCAATAGCGGATAATTCGCCGCCCCGTACGACACCAATTTCGTCAGCGACCGAGCCAAGTTCGTGTAGAATGTGAGAACTGACAACGATGGTCTTGTTCAGTGAACGCAGGTTCTGCAGAACGGACCGCATTTCTACCCTCGATCTCGGATCTAAACCGGAATTGGGCTCATCAAGTATCAGAACTGACGGGTCGTGCATCAAACACCGGGCTATTTCGAGTCGCTGCTGCATACCCCGAGAAAGTGCGTTGACATAGTCTCCTATCTTGTCCGTCAAACTCACCCATTCGAGTAAATTCTTAGCCCGTCGCTCGGCCGTTCCCCGAGGTACGTCATAACACTCAGCAAAAAACAGGAGGTATTCCATAACCGTGACATCGTCAAAGACGCCGAAAGCATCCGGCATATAGCCAATTTCCCTGCGAACTTGAGCCGCTTGCTTGGTAATTTCATACCCTTCTATGTATGCCTTCCCAGACGAAGGAGCCGTTAAGGTGGCCAGCATGGACAGAGTTGTTGTCTTACCCGCCCCGTTTTCACCGACAAATCCAAAGATGCTTCCCTTGCGAATACTGAGATTAAGGCTGTTTACTGCTAGGTGTCGGCCAAACCGCTTTGTCAGGTTTTGGGTTTCAATCACGAGAAAGCCTCCTCAGGTCCACCACAGCCGGTCTATTGCACACGCACCTTAGCAAACTCTCGAATAAACACCAGGTGTTCGTTTGTGATGACCTTCTGCGCCGTGTGAATACGTGGAAACGCCTTGGCCATGCTGTCAGTAGACGCTACAATCATAGCACGTCCTTGAGGAAACGACAGGCCAGAATCCATTGTTGCAATGTAACTGCCCAAAGCTCTGCCTAGGCCATGGGTAATATCACCGTTATACTGTCCGTATTCCGTCAGCCAGTTTCCCCTCACTCCCTTGTATTTAGTCTTCGGTCCAATCACAGTTTGGGCGTGGGAACCAAGGTTCCCCACTTCGAAAAGTTTCCCATTCCAAAGGACCGCAACGTCCTGCAAATTGTAAGGTGTATCATTTTGCACAATGCCAGTTATGGGGCCGGAAGAAGCATCAAGTGTTGTCCGAATCTGTCCGGTACCGGACACTGTGCCTTGCGCGTAGAGGTAACGCAGATTCCAGCGTCCAACTCCCTCAAACTGAGACAACACATGCGTCCCAAAGGTTACAGTAGCTTGTCCATGTTGGCGTCCTTGGGGTGATACCATGGGCACCGCAAAATCCAAGCCGTTTGCAGAAAGGGTAGCAAATGTCGTGTAAGGTGACGTGAAGCCAGTCACACTATACGCCTCAGCTTGTCCATCACCAGTGAGTTCCAACATACCAACAGTCTCTGAAAGTACACCCCTCGGGCGTTGAATTGAACCAAAACCGTAAATGGCGGCTGTCGTCACGAGACTAATGGCCGGCAGAATCCACCAAGCCATCGGCTCCTTACGATAACGCCGCAAGATGAAAAACAGACCTGGTCCCGCGATGAATAAATAAACCGCAAATAAGGGTCCCCAAAATGTCAGCGACGGAATTCGCATGGGTGACAGCGTATCACTCGCATTGCTGAGTGACGAGGCACCGGATTTACCTGTCAGGTTCGGAAAGGCATTGTTGCTGTCCAACAAACTCTTCTGCAAAATCGTACTCCATAACGATGCGTTTCCCGTCCAACCGAGGAGTTTGGGAGCCAACGGTGAGAACCCTGTCTGCACCACCACTCCTCTTCCCAGCGAACCCTCTGCCAAAAGGGGGATGTGTGCGGTGCCTGCCCAAATATGTATTCCGTGGAGTGAGGAGATCGGCTTCGCATAACTGTTGACTTTCCCGCCGCTGATAGGTGTTGCCGCCCCCGCAAATTCCCGCAGTGACAAGCTCGGTACGGCACGAGGACCACTGGCAGCGAGAGGAAGGATTTTACTCCACGTTCCTGACAATCGTCCGGGACCAGTTACGAGCAAAACTCCTCCGAGTTTGACCCACGTATCCAGCGCCCGGGTCTGCGCTTTGCTCAACTGCAAAAGAACTTTTGGAGATATAGAAATTGCGGTCAAGTCGTCCATCCAGTCAGCTTCAGACGGGAGTTCGGAAGGTGAAATGCGTTCCGCTAATACTGGTTCCTGACGAACGGGATCGGTGCTGCCTGAAAGAAACTGAGCTCCCTGCGGACTGTTGGACACCACTGCAATCAATGCAACATTGCCCAAGAGGTTCCCGGATAACACAGAGGACGCCACCGTCTCGTTTCCAATCGTCAATTCAAGCGGACTCCCTGAACCAATAACACTTCCAGGAAAGGCTATTACCTTTTTGGTCACACTTTTCGCTGCCAAGTGAATAGGATATTGCAATGTCCCGTCCAAAGTTGATTTGGTCAACGCGGAGGGAGATAACGTCACATGCAACGACGCGTTCACAGCCGCTCCCTGATTCTTGATTTTTACCAGTACAGGAACAAGGTGATGCTGGTCATAGTACCCATTAATACCGACGGACGTGGAAATGGAGTATAGGCTCGTCGGGGCAGCTTGTGCTTTTGCTGGAAAACTGCAGACACCAAACGCAATCATTCCCGGCAAAAGAACAAGAGCAATGTATCTCAAAACAATTGCAGTCTTATGTCGCCTCATTTGCATCATGCCAATCGTCCTCTCTACCATAAGAGGGTCCACTACCAAATTGTAATTATTCTACAGACCACGGGCAGTTCCTTCAATTAAGGTATTTACACTTCTCCGAGCCAATCGCGACGGAACAGCCACGGTTTTGATAAATTCACTTTTGGATAAATGACATCTGCGCAAGTTATCTTTCATATTGGTAAACTAGATAACAACATGCTAAGTGGAGGTCAAAAATGCAGAGAACAATGTGTAAAGGAAAAATACATCGAGCGCGCGTAACGCAAGCGGATTTAAACTACATGGGCAGCATTACAATCGACAAGGAACTGATGGATGCCGCTGATATCAGAGCTTTCGAAATGGTACAAATCACCAACGTCTCAAACGGTGTCATCTGGCACACTTATGCAATGGAAGACGACCCAAAGTCAGGAACAATCTGCCTGAACGGGCCGCCCGCTCGACACTTTCAACCAGGCGATGAAGTCATTATTCTCTCCCTCGCCCAAGTCGATGATGAAGAATGGGGACACCAAGTCCCTAACGTCGTCTTCGTTGACGAAAACAATCATATTTCAGAAATCGTGGAGCATCCGCTGGAACCGCCGCACAAATCCAGAGACGGTCAATAGAGTACTGTATCTGCAACGGCGACGGCCTGCTTGTAGCTGCTTGACGGTACTGTTTCTGGTCCTTCACGGCAAACTTTGGCAGGGAAGTTTAGCCTGCCGAAGTTTGCCTCCTGAAGTCTGTCTTCTTTAGAAACAACACAATACCCGCGGCTCTATGCGTCTTTTGCGGTGTATTCGACCGCCACTTTGGTGTGAATGCCTCCCCTTATCGTAAAGTCACTGACGACTTTCGCCGTCCGGGGCTTAGCTGCTTCAACGAAATCATTCAAAATAATGTTGGTGACATCCTCATGATAATGTGCCTCGTTTCGAAAGCTCCACAAATACAGCTTTAAAGACTTCAACTCCACTAGGTGTTCGCCAGGTTGATAGATAATCGTTATCGTGGCAAAATCAGGCTGTCCCGTCATGGGGCACAAAGTCGTAAATTCAGAGGTGGACATCTCTACGTCATACACCCTGTGCGGGTGTGGATTTGGTACTACAACCAGTTCTTTAGAAGGTTTGGTCGTCAATGAAATTTCCTCCGCTCTATCAGTGAAAACTTGCTTGTCGTTGCAACGGCAGAGTATAAGAATGACATATATCGAGACTTTGGACAACCCGCCGAAGACGCTCAATGCGTATTTTACCACGAACGGCAACTTCGTGATGACGGGTCGGTATCCATTGCAGGGAGCTGCTGACTTATGATAAAACTTCCGGAAGACTTTGTACGACAGACTCAACAGTACATAGGACAAGAGTGGCACGAACTTGCACAGGCATTGGCTCAGCCCCCCACCCGTGCAGCACGCCTGCAAAAGTTCACAGCTGATCTAGCCGAACCGGATCTAGCCGAACCGGGAGTGGCAGCGAACGGATCGTCCTCTCGCGGTCAGACAGAGATTTCATCGCCTTGGTATACAGCCGGTCCCCTGGCTGTACAGCCCGTTGCAGTCGCTGCAGAAATGACAGAGAATGTGCCGTGGTATAAGACTGGTTTCTACATCCAACCTGACAGTCAGTTGGGCAAAACCGTTCTTCATGAACTGGGTGGTGTCTATATTCAAGAAGCATCAGCCATGGCTGCTGTGGCTGCGCTGAATCCACAACCTCATGAACGCATTCTCGACTTGTGCGCGGCCCCCGGCAGCAAAGCCACTGCCATTGGCAGGCGACTGCAGGGACAGAGTCTGTTATACGCCAATGAAATTGTTCCGGCACGAGCCAAGGTTCTCGCTCAAAATTTGGAGCGCAGCGGCATTCCAGCTCTGGTTACGAACGACAACCCAGCGCTCCTTGCCAAGGTTTGGGCAGGCCAATTTGATGCTGTTTTGGTTGATGCGCCTTGTTCGGGAGAAGGCATGTTTAGAAAGGACCCCGACGCGGCTTTTGAATGGAGCCTAGACAATGTTGGGATGTGTTCCGTAAGACAACAGGATATTCTGCAAAGTGCTGTCAAACTCCTGAAGCCTGGAGGACGATTGGTTTATTCGACATGCACGCTCAATCCTGTCGAAAACGAGCAAGTCACCGCGTGGGCTTGTAAGCATTTGCCCTTAAGCCTAGAGCCCCTGCCGCAATGGGCTGGATGGGAAACCGGACGGCCCGAATTCACCGAGAGCGGCGTAAATGTTGAATATACTCGACGACTGTGGCCGCACAGGGGCCGTGGAGAAGGACATTTTCTCGCCTTATTTCGATTGACTGGGAGTACGAGTCGTGATGGCGAGCATCCAAGCACAGACAGTCTGCCTCACGTCAGGAAAAAGATGAAACGAAGCAACCCTGGCACAGAATCCAACATTCTAAAAGGACAGATCCTGGCGGACTGGAAGGCCTGGATGAAGACGATTGTCGTTCCAGAGCCTGAAGTGTTTGGACCACCGGTTCAATACGGAGATGGAATTTATGTCTTCACCGAAACCAGTTTGCCGCTGACGGAGGTACATGTGGTTAGAAACGGTGTGTGCACAGCCCATCTTCAAAACCAGCGTTTTACGCCACACCATCAATTTGCGATGGCTTTACACCCACAGGCATTTCTTCAGCACAAGCGCCTCGATGAAGATGAGGCACGGGCCTACCTTGGCGGAAACACGCTTGCAACTGTGAACAGTCACGGCTGGTACGGCCTTTCGTTTGCCGGATTACCAGCAGGGTGGGGAAAAGCCGTACCAGGAAGAGTAAATAATTTGTATCCAAAAGGACTTCGTAAGAATAACCTCATTGTACTCAGTGACGCGGTACTCGGTGACGCGGTACTTGGTGACGCGCGCCCTAGACTGCATGACGCATAAGGTGACTAGACTGCTTCAATGACCATGGCAATACCCTGCCCGCCGCCAATACACAATGACGCTACACCGTAGCGTTGATTGCGTAAGCGCAGCTCGTAGGCTAATGTAAGCAAGAGCCTCGCTCCGCTGGCGCCGACCGGATGCCCCAGCGCTACGGCTCCACCATGGACGTTCGTACGGTCACGCGGGAGCTCAAGTTCTCGTTCCACACTGAGGTATTGTGCGGCAAAAGCCTCGTTTATTTCCCACAAATCGATGTCTTTGATTCTTAAGTTTGCCTTATTTAAAGCGGCTTTCACGGCTGGTACAGGACCAATGCCCATGTAGGCGGGATCGACGCCGACAACAGCGTGGCTTACAATCCGTGCCATTGGCTTCAACTGTTTCACTCGAACAACCGTGTCCGAAGCAATGACAAGTGCCGCGGCCCCGTCGTTAATTCCGCTTGCATTGCCAGCTGTAACAGTCCCGTCTGCTTGAAATACCGGTCGAAGTTTCGCCAGTTTTTCAACCGAGGAATCTTCACGGATGTGCTCATCCTCGGACACAATCGTTTCGCCTTTTCTGGTCTTTACGGAAACCGGTGCGATTTCCTGTGCAAACCTTCCTGAACTGCGTGCTTCTGCAGCACGTTTGTGGCTGAGGACAGCAAACGCGTCTTGGTCATCTCTTGAGATTTCATACTGCTTGGCTAGATTTTCTGCTGTCACTCCCATGGGCAGCCCTGTATAGCTGTCTGTGAGGATTTCGTCCAACATATCGACTGCCGTTGTGTCTCCCATTCTCATACCAAACCTTGCCTTGCGAAGGAGATATGGCGTTAAGCTCATCGACTCAGCTCCACCTGTCAGAGCTATGTCACTATCACCCGTCTGAATATCCTTGGCAGCGGTTACAACGGATTGTAAGCCAGAACCGCACAACCTATTTACCGTGAGAGCCGGGATCTCCTGTGGTACACCCGCTGTTAAGGCGACATGACGTGCAAGATACGCAGCTCCGTTGAAACTTTGAATCACGCTGCCGAAGACCACATTATCAATGTCCGTTCCATCAACACCCGCACGGTTCAGTGCTTCTAACGATGCAATACTCCCCAACTGCGTCGCAGTTTGCGTAGAAAGACTGCCTCCCAAAGTACCAAACGGGGTTCTGGCACCCTCCAAAAGATAAACCTCCACGCTATCACTCCCTCCCATAATCTATTTTATTATGACATGAATCGAGCAGCCAAGGATAGCTATCCTAGACAAAACTTTCATGTTCGTCAGGAGGGGTTCGGTTCAGGGGTTGCGGGGATATTGGAAAGCTGACATCGACTCAGGCTCCGGTAGCATCCGCAGACCTGTATATTCACTTATTTAATACCAATATTAATAATTACACTGTCCGTATTGACATTGTTAATGTAGGAGAACATAATGATGATAAAACTGCTGTAGAAGGGAGATGTTTTTGTGAGTGCAAAACACCGTTTGCCCCTCACTTGTCCAGCGTGTAATGAAACCATGAATGTCACCGAACTCACGTGTCCCGAATGCAATACCCGCATTCAAGGCGAATTTTCAACGTCTGGCTTATTTCAATTGACGCCGGAGCAACTTCAGTTTGTCGAGGTCTTTGTTCGCTGCCGCGGCAACATCAAGGAAGTCGAACGAGATTTGAAAATCTCCTATCCAACAGTCCGATCCCGTTTGGACAACGTCATTCAAGCAATGGGCTACCCTATCAGTGAAACAGAGGAAGACGAATACTCAGACCGCATTCTACAGTCGCTGGAAACTGGTGAACTCACTTTCGAACAGGCCATGGATATCTTAAGGGAGGGGAATTCAAATGAATGACCGAAAAAAGATTTTGGAGTTAGTAGCTCAAGGAAAACTGACGTCAGAACAGGCAGAAATGTTGCTGGACGCGCTGGGTAAAACGAAGCGCAACAGCAGTAAGACTAAAGACAAATTCAATCGGACGTGGGATGTTCGGTCAATGAGTGATTTGAAGCAGTTAGGGAGCCAACTTTCTTCAACCCTAAGCCAATCCCTTGCTGATGTCAGAAAGACGGTTGAAAACGAGTTGAAGAGTTTCCCCAGTTTTGGTTTTGCTTCCTCTCTAACCGCAGCAACAGAGGTAAATCTACCGGAAACCATTAAGGATATCTGGATTGAAACCAAAAACGGGCAAATCCAAGTCCATAGTTGGGATGAGGATTATGTCAAAATCCATGTACGTGGACACATACGCACAGACGATTTGAATACAGCCGAAGAAAAGCTGAAAAATGCCCTACAAACCACTCAGTCAGAACACCGTTATCATATGACTGTTCTCCACGACCAAAAAGAAGGCGTTCTCGGTGCAAGTATCGAAATTCAGGTGCCCTCCGGTATGCTCAACACAGCGGTCAAAAGCGTAAACGGAGAAATTCGCTTGGATGGCCTCAACACCGAACAACTCCGGGCCGAAACATCAAACGGAAACATCTGGGTACATCAGGTGTCAGCCAACGGACTTCACTTTGCAACAGACAATGGCAGCATTGATATCCACCAAGGACTTCAGAGTCAAACGCGAAACGTATATGCAAGCACCAAAAATGGAACGATTGTAATTGAAGGAATTCCATCGGGCCTAAATCCGACCGGCATTCTTAAGACTGCAATTGGACGAATTCACGTGACAGATCCAAATTTGCATGTAGAATACATCGATCAAGCACGTAAAATGCACGCCAGGCTGCAAAGCGATGAAGAAGGCGAAACACCGGTGCATGTGCACTGCGAAAGTCGCAACGGTTCCATTTATATACGCGAATAATTGCTTGCAGTCAGTGTGATGAACTGTCAACGCAGGCAATCGGCAGGAGGCGATGGCAATTCATCACACGGCGAGCGTTTTGCTCATTATCGCATTCGCTGCAGCGTTTGGCATGCAGTGGCTGCTCATGCGTCGGATGGGGAGAAGTTTAGAACAATCTCAGCGCGTGAGAGCGATGGAATATACCGACAGTACCACCGCGCAGCAGGAAACTCCCGACTCGGCGCAGAGAGAACAGCAGTAAGCTGTCAACCAGAGGTATGAGAAAAGGGAGCGGACTCTTAGCCGCTCCTGTGTCAGATGTGTTTGTGCGCAATTTTGTGCGCTAGCTATTGCCCGCGCGTATTCAGTTCCTGGATGAGTTTTACGACTCGCTCAATGTCTCCACTGTTGTTGTATACACCCATAGAGACTCGAACAGCGTCTACGGACGGAATCCAACCGAGATCAATCTGACGTGCCGTTGCCTCCCGAACGAATTTCTTTGCCACAGAGTTCGTCATTTGAAAACTAACAATGCCTGCCCGCGCTTCTCGCGGCGTCAGTACTTTCACACCGCTTAGATCCAGCAGAGAATCAATCAGCTCACCGGACAGTCCGTGGACATGTGTATAACTGTAATCAAATCCGACTGTGACGCGCATGAATTGCAGCGTTTTGAGAAAGGCCGTCCACTTTGGCAGGTCTGTAATACTTGAGTCAAAGCGCTGCGCATAGGAAGCCGGCAAGTAGTGTCCCGCGTCATCATAGGCCTGACTGTATGCCAGCAAAGAGCGATCCATATGGGTCAATTGCAGGCGGTCTATCCAAGAGTTGTCCATGTACAAAAATCCCGTACCGTCGGGGCCGCACAGCCACTTATGGCCTGAAACGGCATAAAAGTCCGGTTTCATAGCATCTAATGCAACTTCTTCAGCACCCGCAGCGTGACCGCCGTCCACAAAAACTGGAACGCCGTTACGAGAGGCGGCTTCAATGACCTGTTCCACCGGCAAACGGTGTCCCGTTGAATAGGAGACCTGCGGAAGCATGATAATTTTCGTCCTAGCGGTGAGGTGATTCGTTAATTCGCGAACCAGCGCATCGGCGGGTAACGTTCCGTCGATGTAGCGGAGTTTTACACCCCGCCTCTGTTTTTGAATGAAAGCCGGCAATAGTATGTCTTGGTGGTTCAGCCTAGTTAAAAGAATTTCATCGCCTTCCATTAAATCCAAGCCCCACAACACAGTACTAGCTGCCTGTGCTACGCCCGAAACAAGTGAAAATGACTGGGGGGATGCGGAAAATACATGGGATAGCTCCTGTCGAAGAGCAGAAGCTGTCTCCGCTAGCCCCGGCCGCTCACTGCTGCCCCTCCCTTGTTCCAATTGTAATTTCAAAATGTCTCCTACAGCTTCGACGGTTGCATCGGGGAGTGCACCTGAATTTCCCGTATTGAGGTACGTGATATAACGAACAGCCGGAAAATGCCGACGTAAATTCTCCACATGTGCCACGGGCGACCTCCTAGTCTATCTGTCCTATCTGCATTATACCTTAGTTTGAGAGTGGAACGCTGTCGGAAGATGTCGTGAATCACACTGGTTTTGCCCCCTGAATCATTACACCCGGCAACTCAATCATCCGCTCGCCAACTGGGTACTTGCGGCGCACATCTTGACCGCGCTGAATCAACTCTTCAATGACCGCTCTTCGGTCATCCCAAGGAAGTTCGTGCAACTCCTTCTGAAAGAAACTGACGCCGCGAACGATGTGTTGAACCACCACATCCGGGTTGTCGAAAACCCACGGGGAGGAATGGAGATCCAGCCGTACTTGCTCCAATCCTACTTCATGGAACCACGCCGGTATGTTCTCTGCACTAGGCATGTATGTTGTCCTGTTGTTCGCATTGAAATGCCCGCTGCTGTTTGCATTAAGATTGCCAGTCAATTCTAAAATGGGATGAAACCAGTCTTTAAAGAAGGGTTTGTTGACGTCAAAGTCATAGCCTTGGAAAACCGACACGATTCCGCCAGGGCGAACAACACGCATCATTTCGGAGATTGCTTTGTGCGGGTTCACAAAATGCAGAAAGAAACTGCCAATACACACATCAAATGTGTCATCAGGAAAGGGCAGCCGCTCTACGGATGCCAGTTCAAAAGAAACGGTGATTGGCGCCCCGTACTTCCTGTGCTTTTGTTGCGCCTGCTCCAGCATTCCGACAGAACTGTCTGTTGCAACCAAATGACCGCGGGTGGCAGCGTGCTGATACAGCCCGGCATCAAATGTCAGTGCTCCCGTTCCGCACGCAACCTCCAGCATGCTCTGTTCGGAGGGCAAATCCAGCCACTTAATATAGTCTGTTCGTGCCTGATCCATTTCAGGCCAGACGGTATGACTTAATTCATCCCAATCTTTTACCGCGTCAAACTGGTACACATAGGACAGATGAATACGCTTCTCGATGTAATTCGAATCGATAAGACACTGGTGTGCCCAACTGTACACACGCGTTCCACTCTTGGTAATTGCTAACACGCGTTCGCCGTCCCGGTGTTGAAGACGCAACACGCGCCGATACAATGCAATCGGCAAAATAATATCCAGATTTTCTGCAGGATATGGATAGTGGCGCACACCGATGAAGAAATCATATTCAGTCATTTCCTTATGGTACGCAAACGGTTGGAGCAAATCATGGCCCACCACGTAATAATACGTAACATACAAGACCTGAATCCCCACATGCTCTATCATCTCTTTAATATGAACAGAAGCGTTCTGCAAATCCAACTCCGAGGGCACCATTTGTCCCGTTCGTTCATGAGCAGCAACCATGGCGGTAGACAGTAACGTCTCGTAGAGGCACAACCGGGCAATGTGCAATGAATAGGGAAGTTCTCCAAGGTCCGCGAGGGCTTTCATCTGACCGTAGGTCTCATGCAAGCCTTGGGCCATTTCCCGCGCCCGATCCGTTACACTGCCTAATGCCGACTCAGATTGTGAATTTACCAGAAGCGGATCGATAAAGACTTGAAACTCCATTGTCGATTTTAGTCCACCCAGAAAATCTACGGGCTTCAAAGCAATCCCCCACACCACAGAAAATATCGTTGTTTTTCCTCTCCGGTTCTCCTATCATAGAAGGTAAAATTCCTTCAAAGAGAAAGGGAAGGTTTCTATGTATTTCAAGAAAAACTCACGCCTTCTCATCGAACTACCTGATTTCGCCACACCTTTTGAAAGGATGTCAAGTCTGCAACAAGAAGAGGTTCTTGTTGAGTGGGCTCGAATCAAGGCACAGATTCCAGATAAAATTAAGTATTTTGAAGACCAAATCCGAGACTTGCTGGACGACATCCATCACGAAGAAAATTGGGATGTTATCACAAACCACTTTCAGCAAATCACAGACTATGCCAGCAGAATTAACGAATTAAATCTCTGGTCCCGCGTCGATCCCGATTTACACCCCAACGCGCCTTCCCACTTCACTGACGGGGCCGTATAAGCCCCGTCCAACTCTACATATTCTTGTATACACATGTTCTTGTGAACACATGTATTGCTTCGAAGTTTGTTCTATTTCGGAGCTTTCAGGATTTCAACAGAGTTTATTTTGACCGTTTCCTCGGGTTTGCTCATTTCACCCATGGACGAACGTCCGACAGGCGTATTTTCCAACTTTTGCACCACATCCATACCCTTTGAGACCTTTCCAAACACGGTATAGTTTGGTTGTTGGTTGAGGTTTTTGGAGTGTTCTCCGGAGCATATAAAAAACTGTGATCCGTTCGTATTCGGCCCGGCATTCGCCATCGCTACAACACCAGGTTCATAGGGCACTACCGGCGGCAGTTCATCTTGAAACTGATATCCTGGGCCGCCCATGCCTGTACCCATAGGGTCTCCGGTTTGCACCATAAACCCCTTGATAATGCGATGAAAAATCACATCGTCAAAATACCCATCCTGAGCTAGAAAGACGAAGTTATTAACCGTAATCGGGGCATCTTCAGAAAATAAGTCGACCGTGAGGTCTCCCTTGTTCGTATGAATGACAGCTTGATAGGTCAGCCCTTGTTCAAGCTTCATTTCGGGTGCGTGCGGATAGTTCTTTGCCACAGTACTCCACCTTTCTCCCAACCCATCGCGGCGTCAAACTCTCAAAACATCCTGTTTGACAGTCTACTACGGCCAATCGGGATACCAATTTTCTACAATAAGCTTTTGCAGTAAAGGGTATCACAAGCACCAGAACAATTCCACCGGAGGGCATTCCTGCTATTTGACAAACTTTATAATACTGCCGACTGGTTCTATTGGCTGATAAAACTTGTACAGCTTCGAAAGCCTCTACTCGTTCAGATTTTGTTTGTCGAGAGTCTGACCATCCTGCTTCGAAAATCTAAGCTTCCTACGTCGAGAGTCTAACCACGCTGCTTCGAGGAAACACTGTCAAATAGAACATGACAATGCGAGAGGCGGTCTATTCATGAAACATTTGTTTCGCCTGCAAAATCCGTTTCAAGGCATACGGACAGACGCGTACAACACATATCAGGAGCCACCTGCTGAGCTCTTATACTTAGAGACAGAATGGATCCAAGGCAACCACTGCAGAAAACACCTGCGCAAAGTCTGTCAACAGTGGTATAAACCCGAGACCAAGTTACTCATGGAAGAACTAAATTTGATTCAGTGGCAAGTTATTGGAGGAGATCAACGGATTCAACCTTATCCCTCTGTTGTCTCCACCGTATGTGACGGAGTTGTCGTTGGCGTGCTGTCCGGTCGGCCGAACTACGTTCATAAGTACTTTTTTATTGAGGAACTCGCAGTACATCCGGGGTACAGTTCGAGCGCTGAGCGTAACTCGAGCGCTCATCCCAACTTGAACTCTCAGCCCACCTTGAACTCTCAGCCCACCTTGAACTCTCAGCCCACCTTGAGCTCTCAGCCCACCTTGAGCTCTCAGCCCACCCCGAGAAGTACTCCTACCTCAAGTTCTAATCCTCAGGAGAAGGTAGTTAGTACTCTGTTAGAGGCTGCAATAGATTACAGTATGGAGCTGGGATTTCGAGGATGGGTAGCTTGTGATACGGATATAAAATATCTGGAGGTCCTCCGGCTCAGCGGCTTTTACCCTCACGATTCATTTACTTTTCGTAAGATGGGATATTTTGCATAGGTTTTGCGTGAACTTCCGAGAGCGGTACAATAGTCTTGGAGGGGATACGATGAAATATCGAAGACTTGGAAAAAGCGGTGTTAGCGTATCTGAGTTGGCACTTGGCAGTTGGCTTACATACGGAACCGTGACAGAACGCAATCAATCTGTTGAATGTGTAAAGGAAGCTTACAATCAGGGTATCAACCACTTTGACTGTGCCAATGTGTACGGTTCTGAACCTCATGCGGCGGAAAAGGTCCTCGGAGAAGCACTGCGTCCCTATAGACGGGATAGTTACGTGCTGACAACGAAGGTGTTTGGTAAGGTCGGAGACGGTGTGAATGACAAAGGTCTCAGTCGAAAGCATATCTTCTCTCAAATTGATGAGAGCCTCAAATCATTGGGCGTCGATTATGTTGATATTCTTTACTGTCATCGATTTGACGAAGAAACCGATTTGGAAGAGACATTGAGAGCACTGGACGACTTGGTCGTACAAGGAAAAGTGTTGTACACAGGTATCAGCGAATGGCCTGTTCACCGAATTTCAGAAGCTGTCAGTTTACAGAAGGAGCTGCGCCTGCACAAACTGGCTGCAAGTCAACCAGTTTACAACCTGTTTAACCGTTACATTGAAGAAGCTGTCATACCGGTATGCGACGACGCGGGCATCGGTCAAGTGGTGTTCTCACCGTTGGCACAGGGGGTTCTTACAGGAAAATACCGACGTGGACAAGCACGTCCGGAGGGTTCAAGAGCAGCTACTGCGTCAGTCAGCCGCTTCGTTGAGCGTTACCTGGATGACGAGCACTTGTCCAAGGTGGAGAAACTGAAAGAGATTGCGGACGAGCTCTCAATTTCTCTCGCACAACTATCGTTGGCATGGGTGCTTCGTCAACCAAGTGTGAGCAGTGCCCTAATCGGTGCCAGTCGGCCGGAGCAGGTTAAGGAGAACGCTGCATCAGCGGCAATAACACTGGACAAAGACACGCTGAAAAAGATAGAAGAGATTGTCGACAAGTAATCGTTACACGCAGTGAGACCGCAGAGGTGCTTGATGCAATCCCTCTGAGTTGTCGCAATCGTCGCGTTGATTGCTGCCATGCTTGCTGCCGTATAGGAGGATACAAATGACAGTAAAAAACGTTGTCCTGTTTGACACTGCTTTTGATATGATAGCCGGCCTTGCGTCTGTCTTTCCGGTAGAGCAGCTAGCTGTTCAGGCAGCTCAAGGACGCGTTTTATCTGAGGATGTATTTGCCCGTGTCTCGCTGCCGCCATTTCACCGATCGATGATGGACGGTTTTGCAATCCGCACAACGGACCTTCACAGCCTTCCAACCAAGCTTCGGGTTACGGGCAAAACAGAGGCCGGGAACCCTGCACAGTTAGAGCTCGGTGAGGGCGAAGCTGTCCGA
Organism: Alicyclobacillus sp. SO9; assembly: GCF_016406125.1. NCBI lineage: Bacteria > Bacillati > Bacillota > Bacilli > Caryophanales > Alicyclobacillaceae > Alicyclobacillus > Alicyclobacillus sp. SO9. The sequence continues at coordinate 3,317,235 of NZ_CP066339.1, forward strand.
ATCACCACGGGATCGGCAGTGCCAATAGGTGCAGATGCGATTGCCCGGTTCGAGTGGTGTGAGGCCGACAGTTCGTCTGTCACAGTTCTCCGGACCGTAAATCCGGGCGAGTCCATTCAGAAAACAGGCGAAGACAATCTTGAAGGTGCTTTACTGCTCCCTGCAGGTACAATGCTGCACGGTGAGCAAATGGCCCTGTGTCAAGGGTTCGGAGTAAGCACCGTGTCTGTGTATCGCCGTCCTCGGATAAGACTCATTATCACTGGCGACGAAGTAGCGCCGAATCCGGCGGCATCACTGCGCCCTAACCAGGTGTACAGCGTCAATGACATATTTCTAAGACAACATTTAATCGAAGACGGATGCGACGTGGGTAATCCAGCATTTATCGGCGACAATCCCGTCGAACTTCAGGACGCAATTCACGAAGCAGCCTCTGATGCAGACTACGTTATCTGTACAGGCGGCGTCTCTGTCGGTGACAGAGACTATTTGCCTACGGTACTGCAGGGGCTAGGTGCCGATATTCGGTTGCAAAAAATCATGATGCGTCCGGGATCACCCTTCATAGCGGCGAAATTGGGCAATGCGGGTATTTTCGCTCTATCCGGTAATCCTGCCGCGGCCTTTTCGCAATTTGAAGCACTTGTCCGTCCTGCTCTGCGGCGCGCGATGGGCCAGAACGATATACCGTTCCCAGATACTGCAGTCTTGGCGCATTCTGTTAGTCTGAAGCCAATTAAACCTGTTCGCGTCTTACGCGGGCGCGCATTTATCGAGAACGCCACCGTCAAGGTGGATGTAAATATGACCCAGTCGTCCGGGTCTATCAGCAGCTTTGCTGAGGCAAACTGTCTCGTGCGAATGGATTCAGGAAAGTTAGACTCCGGCTCCATTGTGCCGGTGCGTTGGTTCAGACACTAAGACTGACAGGTGACACAATGATAGGTGACAGGTGAGAGGTGACACCGCCAGGTTGCATATGGTTTGGCAGCTTTACGAGTGCCCCCTTCGTTCTACTTGTCGCTTGACCGGTATGTTTTACCAGGACCGGAGGTTCTCCTAAACAGTCTTAGGGAGGCAGTTGTCGGCTGCCTCCCTAAGACGTGTTACATCTCCTCTTTACGATTGTTCAACGTAACTCCTGTATAACAGCTATTGACTATTGGTACAAGAACTAGGGATCTTAGAACTAGTGACACCACACCGACCGACAACTGCACCAATAGTCCTATGCGTTCAAAACATCTTGACGCTTAAACTTGATAATTGACGCAACGATGGACACGACAATCCAAGCCAGAAGTATCAGCGTACCTGTTGCAAGTCCTACATTCATTTTCATTTGCGTCGAAGTGGAACCTGTCCAGTCCGCTCCAAGGTTAAAGTGAACGGGGAACCAAGCCACCATCCAGTGAGCATGTATCAACTCAATTGCGATATTTCCTAAAATCACAATCCCCAAGGCTACAGCTGTACTGGCCATAGAGGACTTAAACAATGTGCTCAGCAGAAATGTGACAGTGGTAATCGAAAGCATGGCAAACGTCACAAGTAATATGGATAACAGGGTGTATTGCCATGCGGGCAGCACCGATGCGTGGTCCAGCATAGGTGCACCAACTTGAAATCCGGGACCATGATGATTCGACACATGAATAAACTTGTAGTAAACGCCAACTACTTGCGGCAATAATGCCCCTTTGTTGCCTAACACTGCGATTCCGGCTCCCAACAACGCAAGCATCGTGAGAAAAGTCAGTACTGCAGATGCAAACAGGCTTACGAGCCACTTCCCAATAAGAATTTTAGTACGTGACACGGGACGGACCAACAATAGTTTGATTGTTCCCGATGTTGCCTCTCCAGAAACCATGTCAGCGGTTAAAATCACGACCATCAATGGAAGAAATATAGCCGTAGCAACTGTCATAAAGCTTTTCAGCGACTGATAGGGTGAGGACTGCCACGGCAATATGGGCTTAATGTTATGATTGACTTCATATTGCAGCGACATCAGTGTCAGCTTGGATTGCTGAAGTTGCAACAAGCTCTGGCCTGTGGGTGAAGACGAACCTCCAGATGCCGACTTAATTTGTGCCTTCGCGCTCTGAATCTGTTTGTTCACTGCAGGTTTCCAATTGCCAGCCGCTTCCGCTTTCTGCAACTTATACTCATTTTGCAGACTCGTCAGCTCCGACTGCTGTTGTTGAAGGTTCTGCTTTGTTTGCGCTGTTTGCGGCTGGTTCTTAATAGCCTTAATAGTGTTCTTCGTATTGGTAATCTGCTGGGCCGTATACGACGGAGTCTGGTATTTCTGCTTGTCTACCTGCTGCCTGTAGGTTCCGTAGGCGAACAGTGCTACAAGTAGAATGGCTAGTGCGGCAGCGACCCAGAGGCGTTTTCTACGTACCAACTTCATCCATTCATTCAGACTGACTCTCCAAATTTCACCCATGTGCTCGTCCCCCTGTTTCCGCCTGAAGATTCGTCTTAGAATCGTCCATTTCAGTCATTTGCAAGAAGGCCTCTTCCAAAGTGTCCCGAATAGGTTCAATGGAGAAAATATCTACATTTGCGCTGACCAGTGCTCGCACCAAACCAGGCACCTGAGAAGATTCAACAGACGCTCGCACGTGTCTGTCGTCATTGACTTGTGCAGTGACGCCCGCCCCTTTCAGTACTTCGAGTGACACGGACGCATCGCTCACTTCGAGACTGACACCTGATTGAACACCACTTACCAATTCATCCACGCGACGCTCTGCGATGATGCGGCCTTGCTTCAGCACAGCGACTCTGTCGCACATGAGTTGAATCTCACTAAGCAAGTGACTGGAAACAAACACACTCATGCCGCTGTCAGCCAGATTTCGCATCATTTCACGAAACTCACGCATCCCAGCCGGGTCGAGACCATTTGTAGGCTCGTCGAGCACAAGCAGTTTCGGGTTGGCCAACAGTGCCTGCGCTACCCCGAGGCGTTGACGCATCCCGAGGGAATAGCGCTTCACCTTATCATTCAGTCGCTCTCTCAAATTCACAATGTTCCCGACTTCTTCAATCCGCCGGGTTGGATCCTTAATGCCAGCCAATCGAGCATAATGGAGAAGATTCTGTCGTCCGGTCAAATAACTGTAAGTCTCCGGATTTTCCACAATGGCTCCAACCTGCGCCAACGCCTCACTGCGTTCTCTGTGAATATCGTGGCCCAGCACTTTGATGCTGCCTTGCGTTGGACTGGCCAATGCCATAATCATTCGAATGGTCGTCGTCTTCCCGGCACCGTTCGGGCCGAGGAACCCATAAATTTCACCTTCCTCTACGGTCATAGAGATGTCGTCAATAATCAGCCTTTTCCCAATTCGTTTCGATACATGGCTAAGTTCCAAAACAGCCACTAGTCGGCCCCCTCTCATACTTCCTAACCCTTAAGTTCTACAAGACACATGCTTAAAAATCGCACACCCAAAGAACGCTTATGTCATACAACCCATTTGCGCAATGTATTGCGCCATATATTGAAGTCAAGCCATTCGGTGTTTTCGTCGACGCCGTGTACGGAACCCAATGACGCCGAACAACAACAGTCCAATGACGCCTGCACTGAGAACAGAGAGCGGAACAAACAACGGATAGAAGGAGTGCCCAAATGCTCTAGACAATAAAGCCATTTCGACTGTGGCAAAAATACTTCCCAGCCCGGTGCTAATCCCGACAATCACCAGATACCACAGCTTTGGTAAAGTCAAAAGGCTGCTCAAATGTTCCGCCTCAATCCGTCTCATCAGAACCTGCGCCAACACGTAAAGCAATGGAATCATTACCATGTACAGGTACAAAAACGGATTTGAAAGCAGCAGGTTGTGTTTGAACATAGCCAAAGGGCTGAGGGAATCAATCCACTGGGTTGACCTCTGCACAGCCACATGAACCGGCTGTGAACTTGCTATGGTTGCTTCGTGGATATATCCTGAGAGAAAACTAGGAATTCCAAGAACCACGAAGGTGCCAATGAAGACGAGAATGGCGTTGGTCACACACAGCGCCGTTACAAAGGCTACTGCGTAGACAGTTCCCTGCACAGCCAGCATATAAATCCACCAGCGAACCACGTCTCCAAAACCTACGGGCGCCGGATTGAACACCGTAACTACACTGTTCCAAATGAGCAGGATTGTGTAGGTGCCATAGATCACACCCAATCCAAACAGGAATTTTGTTCTCAGCCACTGGCGGCGCTGAACTGGTGTAGACAAGATGTACCACAGCGATCCGCTGTTGCGCTCTCCAACCACAAGAATAATCGCGATGATGACAACCACTACAACGGCCGGCAATCCGGTTGTCGAACTCTTGGAAAATGTGCTAATCTCGCTGTTGAATTGATTCCAAAACATCCTTCCTGCATAGTTCTGGGCGCCTGGTACGGCCGTGTGCCGAGACCAATAGAGCAGTCCTCTGGCAACAGGCGACAGGCTGATTATCACAGCTGCCAGCACAGCCCTCCACCGGTGCTCACGCCATTCCTTGAACCACAGTGCTTTAGGAAAGTAGGATTCCATCTCGTACGTACCCCTCTTTCCGCATAACGTGTTCAAACAACTCCTCAAAGTCCACATGAACTGATTCGAGATATACCGCGCCGTCATTCCTCAGCCGATCCATTATCGCGTCTGCATCATTTTCGACCACCAAAGTAAACAGGTGTCCGCTGGATGTAATCTCCACCACTGCAGGATTCTCTCGCACCCACTCAGGCAGGTCGTTTGGCATAACCACCTGAATTTGCTTTATCGCCTGGCGCAAGTCCTCCAAAGCACCGCTTAGCAAGAGGCGTCCTTTGTACATGAATGCAACGTGATCGACCATGCGAGCCACTTCATTCAACTGATGGGTGGACATCAGCACAGTCGTGCCAGCGCCTGCAGCTTCCTGAACAATCAGCTGCAAGAACTGCTTTTTGACAACGGGATCGAGCCCCGTGGTCGGCTCATCCAAAAGCAACACATCCGGTCTCGAAGACAGGGCGATACAGACCCGCAGCTGCATCAGCATACCTGTGGACAATTCACCAACTTTACGGTGAACAGGCAACTGCAAGACGTCAATCAGCGTCTTCGCACGTCCTGCATCCCAGCGTTGATAGAGCAGACTGGTGTAACGCAACAAATCGTTGACCGTGAAGTTCTTGAAAAAACGACCGTCAGGACCGACATAGTGGATCCGTTGACGAAGCTCGGCCGCTTCCTTTGCCATCGGCTCCCCAAACAGATACACGGTACCGGCATCAGGTCTCAGAAGTCCGAGAAAGATTCGGAGTAAGGTTGTCTTTCCGGCGCCATTGGCTCCTACGATGCCGTAGATCGTACCTTGCTGAACGCTCAGTGACACCTCATCCAAAGCCAGATGTCCCGCAAAAGTCTTACTTACCGATTTGGCTTCCACAATTGGATTCATGCGTGTTCACCCCTACCTTCTCGCAACCGTCGTACTACTTGGCGCAGCATCTCTTCTACCTCATCCTCGCTCATCTGCAGGTGGTGCGCCTCAACCAAAATGCGCTCAAGTTCTCTCTCCAGTTCGTTTTTTCTCTCATTGACATCGGCAGGTACTTTGCTCGCGGCAATGAACGTACCTCTGCCTCGCCAGACTTCAATCACCCCAGCCCGTTCAAGCTCCTGGTATGCCTTCGCAACTGTGTTGTGATTTAGCGTCAATTCCATTGAAAGCTCACGGACTGCAGGAAGCTTGTCGCCCGGCTGCAAGATGCCTTTTGCGACAGCAGACTTCACACCGTCTACCACCTGTTGATACATGGGTTGAGGAGACCTAGGGTCTACATGTAACCACATCACCGTCACATCCTATCCGCATGTACCGCATGTATCACCTATACCACCTGTCCCGCGAGTATGTATTGAGTCTCTTACCCGCGAGCCTCTGCATTCCACACCATGTACCGCGAGTACCATGCAGATGCAGCACGCATCCCGTATCCCGCAGAGGGACCGAGCTACATCAACTACCGCGGACATATGCAATGCTTTCTGCAGAGAATCATCTCTACCTCGGGTACGGTGATATGTACCACGCGTCCCGCGTGTACCAGTTTAACCGGTACACATAGGATAATATGACGCGAATAAGACTTTGTCAAGTCCCAATCAAGGCCTTGTCGGGCGGGGCGTAGGGCGGGGCGTGACTATAGAGATCCCTCAGGCGCTTATTCGCTGGAATTACCGCTCCCGACAGCCAATAAGCTCCTCCCAGAGACAGTCTATTAACAGGAGCTGTAAGGCTCCTGTTTTCCTTCGTTAGGGAATTTTTTCAAAGGAATTGGATGCAAATGGTATATTTTTGGTTGTCAGTAACAGAAATCGTGGGATTTCCACTGTCAATCCCTCCATTTTTTACTCTCGCTTTCTTCTAAGAGCAGACGGGGGCCTCTAACGGTTTACAACGTTCCACCAGGGTCTTTACCATGACTTTGACGTTGACGACCATGGACGTAATTTTGACGTCAATTCGCAATTTCTTTCGGCCACGGGTTCGCGGTCTTTCGAGCCCGTGGTGGCGTTTCATCTCGTTATTGGTGCGCTCAATTTCGTACCGAGCTCGTAACGCCTCTTGCCCTTGCGCGCTCGCATTATACTTCTTTGCCTCTTGCAGCAATGCCCAATAGTCACTTACAAATACAGTGCGACCTTTGGCATGGTCGGTACACTGCCCACGTAGAGAACATTGTCCACAAACTTGTTCGGCAAATCCATATTGCGAACCCTTAGATTTCTTAATGTGAGTCCTGCGAACCGATCTCTGCCCTTCAGGACACACGACCACGTCATCTTCCGGTAAATATGTGAAGTCCTCCGTTCGAAATGCCTTGCCAGAAGGGTTGGTGACTTTAGTCAATGGTGCGGTCAGATGAATGTGTAACCCGTTGACAAGTTTATCGCGATTCTCCCCGCTTCCGTAAGCTGCGTCTGCCACCACTTCCTTGGGGCGTTTGTCGAACTGCTCCACGACCGTCTTCACCACGTTTTCCAGTGTAACCCCATCCGCTTCATTACCAGGGATCGGCTCTGCATTGAGGACTAAGTGAGAGCTTGCAGATTCCACTACTTGCGTCTTGTCACCCAGAAACGCCAGCTTCTTGGATTTGTGCCCTATACGTACCTCTGGGTCATGGGCACTGACTACGCGGTCGGCGGGTTTCTCCTTTTGACCCAGTTCAGCGTATTGAAAGCCTCTATTCTGTGGTCCAGTGCTGTCAGATGAACCGGATGAGTCCTCATCCTGTTCCTTTGAGTCCACATTTTCACGCAAAATGCGCAGCAGCACCTCGCATTGTTGCTCTGCCGTCTCCTGTTCACTGGGGTCTTCCCATTTTGTAACCCCCTCGTCAGCCTCTGTGCGTTTCATCCATGCCACCAATCCAAACCCTAAAACGCATAGGTTACTGAAGGCGAGATTCCTTTCAGTCCCCCGAACATCACGTTTGAGCTTGCGGAAGAACACCCCCACATCCATGTCTGCTTTCAGTTGTGCATAATGTGCTGGGCTCCTACGTTTCAGGTGACGTACAAGCTTTTGGGCAGCCTGTTGAATAAGCTCGTATGTACTTGGCGCGGCAACATTGGCATAGGTGTGGAACGCATCCACCAACCAACGGTCATCGTCTTGGCCCCACATACCGTGGTTTAGGGCTTGAGCAAGGATGTTCATATGACAGGCATGAAATATGTCCGCCCCAAGTCGACTCCTGTCTAATGCAATTGTGCTATGGTCAAATTTGGCGAGCGAAACCGGAACACCCAAGAATCGCTTGATAAAGATGTCACCGACGATCTTTAATTCCATCTCTCGGTCGGAAATATTGTAGTATCGCTGTATGAGATGGATTTTCAGTTTCAACGACGGGGCGTAGGGGTGCTGGCCGAGCGGCGAGTACAAAGGAGCACACAGCTTATTTGCGAAGGAAAAGTCAATGTGTTTCGCCACCATATCCCAGAATGGGTGAGGTGGTATCGCCGAGTACACCATTAGGTCTTCGAAGGAAGCCTGCTCAAAGTTCTTGTACTTAACCCCGCTCATATCTCCAACTCCCGCTTGTTTTTTGATAATTCAATTATACACGAAAACAAGCGAATTATGGATAAATATCAAGATATAACGAGTTAAATTCAAAAATTGGAGACTCTTATCCTATCTAGTTCATCGACAGTCTCTCCCAGGCCTCTATTCCCCGCTTGGCCACCACATATCGGCTGGCTGACAGGTAATAGAGATCCCTCAGGCGCTTATTCGCAGGAATTACCGCTCCCGGCAGCCAATAAGCTCCTCCCAGGCCTCTATTCCCCGCTCCCCGCCACATATCGGCAAGCTGACAGGCAATAGAGATCCCTCAGGCGCTTATTCGCTGGAATTTCGGCTCCCAACAGCCAATAAGCTCCTCCCAGGCCTCTATTCTCCACTTGGCCACCACATATCGGCAGGCTGACAGGCAATAGAGATCCCTCAGGCGCTTATTCGCTGGAATTACCGCTCCCGACAGCCAATAAGCTCCTCCTAGGCCTCTATTCCCCGCTCCCCGCCACATATCGGCAGGCTGACAGGCAATAGAGATCCCTCAGGCGCTTATTCGCTGGAATTACCGCTCCCGACAGCCAATAAGCTCCTCCCAGGCCTCTATTCCCCGCTTGGCCACCACATATCGGCTGGCTGACAGGTAATAGAGATCCCTCAGGCGCTTATTCGCTGGAATTACCGCTCTCGGCAGCCAATAAGCTCCTCCCAGGCCTCTATTCTCCGCTTCGCCACCACATATCGGCAGGCTGACAGGTAATAGAGATCCCTCAGGCGCTTATTCGCTGGAATTTTGGCTCCCGACAGCCAATAAGCTCCTCCCAGGCCTCTATTCCCCGCTCCCCGCCACATATCGACGGCACCCACACGTGCGTATCCGCGCCACATCTTAACCGGCAATGCTCTGCCGTGAACCTGTGAGCCTTGTCCCGCAACGGCCGCATCCTGACACACTGCTGCACAGCCGCGTCCCGCACAAAAAGGGCCGCCGGAACCGTCTCCACAATTGGGTACAGGTATCGGGCAGCCACATTCGTGTATCTCGTGTATCTCGTGTATCTCGTGTATCTCGTGTATCTCAAGGGGCTCACTCAAACTGGTCGGTGCAGTTACAATACCGGCGCAGCCTCGAAGCCTCGTAACGTCAGTTCAAAAGACTTCACGAGTTCAGCACGCTTTCTTTGATATTCGTCCACATCCTTAAATCCGAGTTCAGGTCGGAGGTATTGCGTAGGGATGCCAGCAATGGAAACAGGGACATTCAAGGACAATTCGCCATCGCGAATTGTGTCTACTTCGTTCAGTTCGCCCGAGAGGATTCGGTTTACTAATTCACGCGTCAGTTGTAACGGCATCCTCTTGGTATTGCCGTAGCCGCCGCCAACCCATCCTGTGCTGAGCAGGTATACGGGGACATCGTGCTCGTCAATGCGATCCATGAGCATATTTGCGTAACGCACAGGGACATCGGTCAAAAACGGAGCAGCAAAACACGCAGAAAAAGTCGATTCTGGATGTATCACTCCGCGCTCTGTTCCAGCGAGCTTACTTGTGTAACCGAGAAGATAGTGTTTTCGGGCGTCCTCTGGGTTCAATCGCGAGACCGCTGGTAAAACTCCAGAAGCGTCTGCTGACAAGAAGATAATGGATGTCGGATGCCCGGCGTATGCCTTCTCTTCTCGATTTGGTATATGTGTAAGAGGATAAGCCGTTCGAGTATTTTCAGTTAATGTTCTATCTGAATAGTCCGGGTTTCTGTCTTTGTCATACCTTACATTTTCCAGAACTGCACCGAACTTAATTGCTCTATAAATCTCCGGTTCCTTGTCCTCCGACAAATCAATGGTTTTGGCATAACACCCGTTCTCCATGTTAAACACGCCTTCTGCACCCCAGCCGTGTTCATCATCTCCAATAAGTTTACGCTTGGGATCGGTCGAAAGTGTAGTTTTGCCTGTTCCAGACAATCCGAAAAACAACGCTACATCCCCGCGTTCGCCCAGTGAGGCAGAACAATGCATCGGCATCACGTCCTGCTCAGCAAGATGGTGATGCATCAAGGTAAAAATCGATTTTTTCAGTTCGCCTGCATATTCGGTGCCGCCAATGAGAACTATCTTTCTGGCTGTGTGAACCACAATAAAAGTAGACGATCTCGTTCCATCTTCCTCAGGATCTGCCTCAAACGACGGAGCACTGTATACGGTATACGTAGGTTTCGATTCAGGCGTTCCATGAAGAAAGAGGCGCTGAACAAATAGGTTGTGCCAGGCGTATTGTGTGTAGAAGCGTACCGGAACGCGGTACTTTTCATCCTGATTCACGGCTCCGTCAAAGACATAGCCGCCCGTTCGATTGAGATGATGCTGCACTTTTTCAAATAAATTATCAAATTGAGAATCAGACAACCACTGATGCTCATCCCTTGGCAGAGGGCAGCCTTCATAATCGACAAAGTACTTGTCCTTAGGGGAGCGTCCTGTAAACTTCCCCGTTTCCGCAGCAAAGGCTCCGTTAGAGAGCAAGACTCCTTCTTGGTTTCTAACCGCTTCTTCTACTAGTTCAACCGGCGTTAAACGCTGCCACTGTTTCTGGTTCACAACACCACTCCTCAATAAAAGGTCGTACACAAAGCTAATTATGACACACTAAACAAGCTCTGTGTACGACATTTTTACCGAGGTAATTTTCAATTGTGTGACATTATACAGCAAGATACACGAGTTAGAGAGTATTTTTTTCGCCTTTGTCTACTGTTTCAAGTCACACTCCGCTTCTTCACATACTTTTGGTATCTTCCCCATTTTAATTGGATTTGGCGATACAATGCCTTATTTGAATTCAATTTTGCAAACAGCCTATGGCTTGGACCCGTGTTTTCCTCAAGCAGCCACAGTCTCCCACCTTTGTCGATAGCCCAATCAAACCCAATTTCCCGGTAGGGCTGATATGTGTCGAAATGGCGAGCTCCGACAAGTGAAAGTCTAATCAGCCGTTTACGGACTGTCTCCACCTCATCGTGACTCCAGCCCAGGCTTTGTTTCAATGCAGGCTCAAGCTCCATGACTCTCCCCTTGCTCAGCGCAACATTCGTAACAACACTGGCCGGTCCAGCCACTTTGGCAAGCATTCCGGAATAAGTCCATTCTCCCCCCGGCTTTGTTTTTTGAACCATAACACGAATATCAAAAGCTCGGCCCTTGATGCTGGCCAAGTTGATTCCCTGTTGTACAATATAACCCTTACCGTTGCGAAGCTTATCGACATAAGCTGCTGCAGCCGCGGCAGAAGAAAACACCTTTGTCTTCCTCACCGTGTGCTTCACGTAAAATGCTCCTTGACGTTTCCAGGCTTTGATGACACCGATACCCTGACTTCCGCCGGACGGTTTTACATAAACGGTACTGTATTTACTCATAAAGGATGCAAATGAACTTGGAGTGTAACGAGCTGTTGCAGGCAAATATGAACGCAGCGTTTTTGAACGTGAGAAGAGTCTCCATAGCAGCAATTTTCCCAGTTCGGGTTTACGTGCCATGCAGGAACACCCCCTGTCCGTGCCAGCGTATTCAAACAGGGGGGAAAGTGGATAGGTGAATTCCACGAAGTCTATAAATTTTTTACTCGATGGAGTTCTCCTGCTAAAGCAATACAAAAATCCTCAAACTCTTTCCCGGGCTGTTCCAGCTCTGTTTTTGCAAATGTATGCAACCACGGACCTCCCCGAAAAGGGGCCACGTTGTGCGGAGCCACTCGGATTTGGTAGAGCTCTTCCGCTTCATCTTCCACTCTCCGGACAACACGAACGAGTACATTCGCATCCTCAGTCTGGATCGGGCTCTTTGTGAATGCAATATCTGCCAATGGAAATAGGCTGTGAAGCCACGTCCATTCTCCCATTTTCTCGCCCCCTTCTTCTCTGTTACAATCCAGCATCTGATTTACCCTAAGCAACATCGGTTACCTTATGATTCCCGCGCAATCCGATGAACTTTCCTCATCAGCGGCCAGCACAAGTCAGCCTCCGGCACAAGCAACGTCTCTTTCTAATGGTCTGAGAAGGAATTTTTCGACAACAGTCGAACTATGATCCATTATTCTGATATTAAGTTCATATTTATTAAGTTGATATTCGAGCAGGTCCAGCAAGTTCGTTTCAACTAAGTTCGTTTCAATTAAGTCTGGCAAGTTCATTTCAACGGAGTTCATTTCAACTGAGTTCATTTGAGCCACGTTCATATCACCTAAACTCATTTCAGCAAGAAGGGAGCTACCAAGGTTGCTTCAGACCCGAACCCACCTCTCATTCCGTACACCGCGCAGGAGAAGAAAGCGCATTCTTAAAGGCATTATTTGGGGTGCCATTGTACTTGTCCTTTTATTTTTATTCGTAACTGGCGGCATTTCCTACTACGTAGGCTGGCACCTGACTCACCCGGCCCGAAAACCAATTACAAAAACACCAGCTATATACCAGTTAAAGTACCAGTCCATTCATTTTCCGTCACGCGTTGACCATCTCAATCTTTCAGGTTGGCTTATCCCTGCGGGTTCCGCGCAATCAAAGAAAATCGTGATTGAAGCGCACGGCTATCGTGAGAATCGTTCCGCTGACAAACCTGCACTCCCTGTAGCCAATGCATTGCATAAAGCTGGCTACGCAGTTCTGATGTTTGACTTCCGAGATGAAGGAAAATCCCCCGGTCATGAAGTCTCTGTTGGACTGTATGAGCAGAGAGACCTGCTTGGCGCTGTCGATTATGCCAAGAAACTGGGATATCGACACATTGGTATCATCGGCTATTCAATGGGGGCCGTCACGGCGTTAGAAGTAGCTTCTCGCGACCAATCCGTTCAGGCTGTCGTCGCCGATAGTCCATTCGCAAATTTCTACCAGTACCTGAAAATTAATATGCCGGTGTGGACTCACCTTCCCAACTGGCCGTTCACTTCTGAAATTCTGTGGGAAATGCCGATATTCACGCACATCAATCCGCACCTCGTGGATCCAGAGAAGGACGTACGGCACTTTGGACAACGTCCTGTTATGTTTATTGCCGGAACTGCAGATCATCTGATACCTATGAGTAACAGTAAGACACTCTACAAAGAACTTGGCACCGATAAGCATGCCAGCTTGTGGATTGTTCCTGGAGCCAAGCACGTCGGTGCTTACACCGTGGAACCCAAGCCATATCTGACCAAAGTCACACAGTTCTTTAATGACTATTTATGACTTGCTTTAGCGCTCAAGTGAGCTTGATTGATGTCTTGCGCCGCCTTCTTCAAAAGCGCATTCGAAGCATTTTTTGAAGCATTTACAGTATTCCCAGTCGCTCTCTCATTGCTTCCAGGAAATCATGTGCACGTACGTCAGTGCAGACACGGACGTTGGCGTCGGCAGATGCCTTGGCTCGAGCATCGACTACTGTCATGCCGGCCGTAATTCTGCCGTCCGTCTCAACGTCAACGGGATATAATGGTGCTTCAAACCACTCGGGGTGTTCAACCATGGCTACGGCCATAGGATCATGCAATGGACACCACGCGTCTTCAACACCTTCTCCCTCATACGCTCCAATGTAGAAGCGCAGAGCCTGTTTCAATAAAGGACCATACGCTGTATCTTCGGAGATTCGTTCAATCTCCGATAGAAACAGGCGCGCCTTTAGGGTCACGTCCAGCCCCACCATCGACAGTGGTACCCCTGACTGAAAAACAAGTTTGGCCGCCTCAGGATCGCCCCAAATATTCGCTTCTGCAACAGGAGTTACATTGCCTGGACAAAAGGCGGCTCCTCCCATAAACACAACTTCCTTTATCTCAGAGGATAATTCGGGATTCTCCACAATTGCCCGTGCCAAGTTCGTCATCCGAGCTACAGGAATGATTGTGACCTCACCTGGATGTGCATGCACCGTTTCCTTGATGAAAGTCACCGCATCAACGGATTCACTGCGCAGACTTAACTCGGGAAGGGGTGCATCACCAAGTCCATTTTCCCCGTGAATCCAAGGTACCGGTCCACTCCATTTTCTTGCCACAGGGGACTCTGCACCACGGTAAACTGGAACTGTACCATTAATGAGTTGGACCACCGCTAATGTATTTTCAGTGGCTGTGTCCACGTCTACATTTCCAAAACAGGTTGTAATGCCGAGCACCTCAAGATTAGGTGATTTCAGCGCATATAGGATTGCCAGAGCATCGTCAATACCTGTATCTACGTCAAGAATAACTTTCTTTCTGTTCCCCATGATTGTTTTCGCTTGTTCCTCTTCCATTGTTGCACTCCTTCCTGTTCCACCTTCCATGGGATGAATTCTCCCGCTCTATCTCCTGCTATAGAAATGACGTTCACAAGAGTGACGTTTCAGAGTCATAAGTAAGACCGTTCCGCTGGGAAGCGCGTGCGTGCGTACCCATTACAAGTGTGTATTGCTGCTGCACAGACTCGTAAGAGGCAGCAAACCAACGCATTGTCCAATATACCAAAGGATGTGGGCAGATGAAACCACGCTTCGTGTTTCCTTCCCAAGGAAGCTGACGTCTCGGACTGCAAAACTCATAAAAGTGAGCTATACTGTGACTGTACGTGACCTGTTAAACCGAAGAAGCTTTGACTGAAGCGGCTTCGACTGAAAAAGGAGGACTGCAACGCATTGGAATCGCGGTTACTCTCCTTTCTCTACCACTTTAATGTTACACAAGATTACTTTGAATGCCACGAATACCTTGAGTCCTTGTGGCTGGACAGTGGTCGTCCGGAAATCATGAAAGGACTCATTCAAGCTGCGGTATCGCTGTATCACCTTTACAACGGGAATGTGAGAGGGGCACTCCGCATGTATCAACGAGGTCGTCCTCGCTTGGTAGACGCGTTCCCTGATTACGAACACATAGACGTAACAAAACTAGTGTCAGACTTGGATGCTCTGTTTGAATGTGTTCCACAAGCGTTTAAGGGGAAGACTGTCACACCAAGGCGCATTCGTGAACTCGCCCTTCCAAGCGTCTTCATCTCTTTTACGGATTCGGAAACTTCTCAGTTGGTAACTTCTTGGATTCCGGAATCGCTTGAGGAAGGTAACGAGTTGTAAGAGAGGCCTGTGCAGCTCCCCTGTTCTGGTGGTACTGGAAAATGCTATAATAATAGCTCGAGGCTTTGTTGAGCGTTATGCGTCAGATGTGTGGACGCTGTGTCAGTGTGCAGGAATCCACTTTGGTGTGTCGAATTTAGTCTCGGATGTCGAATTTCGTAGTCGTGTGTTGTATCTCATGAGGCTCCCGTGGCTTCGTTGTGTTTTAAATTACGTCGCTTTGCGGCGTGAATCGGGGTGACTCTAATTGGGGAAAGTGCGTAAAGCTGTAATTCCAGCTGCTGGTTTTGGAACACGCATGCTTCCAGCCACTAAAGCTGTACCAAAAGAAATGCTTCCGATTTTAAACAAACCTTGCATTCAGTACATCGTTGAGGAAGCTGTATACGCTGGAATTGAGGAAATCTTGATTATTACAGGCAGGGCCAAAAAGGCAATTGAAGACCATTTTGACCGTTCGCCAGAACTCGAACTTCATCTGGAACAGAGTCGTAAGTCATCGATGCTGACTGAAGTGAAAGCCATTTCCGATCTCGTTGATATCCATTACGTTCGCCAGAAAACGCCGCTTGGACTAGGTCACGCCATCTTGTGTGCCCGATCCTTCGTGGGCAGCGATCCGTTCGCCGTACTCCTAGGCGACGATATAATTCAATCTTCCGTTCCCGTCACTCAGCAATTGATGAATGAATACCAGGATACGGAGTCTGTCATGCTCGGTGTACAACATGTTCCAAACGAAGATGTGTCAAAGTACGGGATTGTCCAACCAGGAACACCAGTGACAGGAAGTGCAATCATTCCTGTACAAAATGTTATTGAAAAACCCGAGGCACAGAGTGCACCGTCTAATTTAGCGGTACTTGGAAGATACATTCTTCCCCCAAGTATTTTTGAGGAACTGGAACAAATTCCGCTCGGACACGGCGGCGAACTCCAACTGACAGATGCAATTCAGCGCTTGGCAACGAAGGGCAAGGTTAACGGCTATCAATTCGAAGGAGTCCGGCATGATATTGGCAACCTTGAGGGGTGGCTTCGGGCAAACATGTCCTTCGCGATGGAGCACCCTACCCTGTCTTCGTCGTTGATGTCGCAATTGAATACTCCAACGGCAAAAAAGAACCTAATATAGCATCAACATATGGCCACAGGCGTTCCTGTGGCCATAGCGTTTGCCTGAGATTCGAGTTTAAACTGCTGCGCTGTGCGGTTGTTAGCTGTTTAGATACAATCCGTGAAATGAAACGCAGTCTCACCTCATTTCAAGCTACTACGAGAGTGGCCGTCCTCACTAAGAAAAGAGGACGGCCACTGGATTTGCAGCCTGCTTACACTAACCTGTAAGAATACTGCTTTACGCCCAGTTTCCTTGTCTAAAAATAGCCACTGTCTTACCATCCTGTGTTTCCCCGTCAATGTCCAGTTCACTGGTTCCCATCATAAAATCTACATGGGTTATGCTGTCGTTTACACCGTGCTGCAACAACTCATCTTCAGACATCTCCTTGCCGCCGTTTAAACAGGTGGGATATGCCTTTCCAATAGCCATATGACACGAAGCATTTTCGTCAAATAGTGTATTGTAAAATAAGGTATTTAAGTTGGATATGGGTGAATCATTCGGTACGAGGGCAATTTCTCCAAGATAGTGTGAACCTTCGTCCGTATCGACAAGGCCTTTCAACGTTTCGTAGCCCGTTTTTGACGAAAAGTCCGTGATCCGACCCTCTTTGAACGTGAATTCCATGCCCTCAATCACAACGCCCCCATAAGCCAGCGGCATTGTGCTCCGTACGGTGCCATTTACACCGTTTCGCTTTGGCAAAGTAAATACTTCTTCAGTCGGGAGGTTTGCGACAAACCTGGTGCCCTTTTCATTAACGCTACTGGCCCCAATCCAAGTATGTAAGTGAGATAATTCAATGGTCAAGTCTGTACCGGGTGCACGATAATGCAGTTTTTTCAAATTCAAGTCATTCAGCCACTTAGCTCGTTTATCGAGCGTCTCAATGTGGTTTTCCCAAGCTGCGACTGGGTCTGCCGCATCCATCCGCATTACTTTGAATATTGCCTCCCACAGTTTATCCACAGCACTTGTCGCGCTTTCTTCCGGAAACATTTTTTGAGCCCAGTCTTGTGTTGGCAGAGAACAGACAAGCCAGGTAACGCGATCTTCCATGAAATACTGCTGTACATTCTTTGCCTTTTCTCCTACAGCCTTATGAAACATGGCAATGCGCTTTGGATCCACATCGGCGAGCAAGTCTGGATTGTCTGCTGCTATGTTTAGAAATGCGGCGTTATTATCAATAAGTTCTTGTGCGCGTTGAATAATCCAATTTGGTACCTTAACTAAATTCTTGTCCGTTTCCTTCTGCAAGCGGATTTTGTGAGCCAGAGGATCAACCCACTCAATATCCACAGTAGATGCGCCTGCTTCATAGGCTTTGTTCATCAGCAAACGTGCAAATTCGGCTGATTCAATTGGAGAGTCAATGGAGACTGGCTGCTCAGGCTGCACATGGAGTCCAATTCGTATCAATATATCAGCATACTTTTCAAGCTGCTCCTTACTCGGCAAATATCATCCCTCCAAATTTACTGTAATGATGCCATACTACCACAGATTCTGAATACAAGTGCAGGTTGCAATGACTAGGTTTTGTCGCTGCCAGTCCTCTCCTGTCATTGACTTATTCAGTTGTTTAGGAATCCTCTTGGGTCACTATATGCCCTTCAAGTATTCTCTCTACCTGCATGACAAAATTGTCCGCTGCGCCCCAGTCGAAGTTGAACAACATTCCCTCGGAACTCCCCGTAGACACCGCTCGGACCTCAGTGAAACCTTGAAAATTGTCTGCTGTCACGACAAGAGCGGCCCTATTTTTGCTCCTAAAGTAATACTTTTCGAAAATAACGCTGCCAATCACCTTGTCGACGCAAGGTGTATGTAATTCTTCATGGACTAGATCTGCGGACAGTTCTTCTTTTATTTTCGCAAGGGCTTCACTGGGCGACAAATCAACCTGACTGACTATTTTACTCATTTTTAAACCCCTTTTCTGTGTCTGTTTCGTATGTCTCTTCTGCACGCCTCCATTACCCATTACATTCCATTTTAGTAATGGGTTGTCCTGCCCGAGGTATCAAATTCTGTAGTAGACATAATAGATGCATCCTAGCTCAGGATAAATTCTTTTAAGACTGACTTTAAGACAGACTGTGCACGGTCTCTTCTGAGTGGGACACGGGCCTTGCTTTTGTTCTCAGCGTCCAAACCATCAAAAGACCCGAAACAAAGATAACCACACCAATGCCGGCAAATAAGTAACTTCCGCTGAGAGTCTTCATTACCCACCCGCCAGCTAGCGGACCCACAATTGAGCCAGCCGTCCAACGCAAACCAAATATGGAGAAGTATTTTCCTCGTTTATCCGCTGGTGCCAAAAGCGACACGACATGCTGGAGTTGAGGAAACCCAATCATCTCTCCCAACGTAAAGACAAATTCCACTGCCAGGAGCACGCCCAAAGACGGAGCAAAGGCATAACCAATCCCCACAGAAGCGAATGCCACATAAGAAAACAGTATGAGTGCCCATGCCTGGTGTTTTCGGGTAATACGGGCGATGACCATTTGCAGCACAATCACGCTGATGCCATTGAACGTCTGCATCAGAGCAAAGACATGAACGTAGTTCGCAAAGTGATGTGATAAATGAATCGGCAGGTTCGTACGAACTTGGGCGTAGAGGAGTTGGATGGGTAAGCTCAGGACCGTGATCCAAATAATCAGGACGTAGAGCCCTGTTCCTCTGCCTGGGTCTGTAACACGCGATGCTGCTTCATCCTTTTGAGCTGACCCCTTCAGTAAATCGGATGTGTGCGTACGGGGTTTTGTTTCAGGAATATACACCAGAATCAACAATCCCGCCATTGCAGCCGACCCTGCCGCTGTTAGAAATAAAATCAGCGGTGAGGATTGGAAAAAACTCGCTCCCACCAAAGGTCCCACTGCCGCTCCTACATTGAGACCCATGTGCAGCAAAGAAAACACCTCACTGCGCTGTTCTTCCTTGACTACATCTGTAACCTGAGCACTAGCTGCGGGAAAATACATGGCGTTAAAAGCGCCCTGCAAAATCGTGATGACAGCGAACTGCCAGACAGTCGATGCAAAGCCAAACAAAAGCATGGAAAATGCCTGCCCGAATAAAGAGACGCACATGAGCGACTTGCGTCCAAAACGATCGGTCAGATTTCCTGCCAACAATCCCACGACTAATCCTACTGCTGGAGACATCGAGGCAATCACCATGGTAGACATAAGGTGAATATGCAGTTTTTCATAAAGGTACAAGGTGATAAAGGGGGTTATCATAAAGTTTCCGACAGCGGTAATTATCTGACCGAAGAATCGAACCCAGATTGCCCTGTCATAGTGGTGCCATAGTCGTTTTATCATCCCGGTCGCTCCTTTTGTCTTAGCTATCATAGCAAATTGGGCGAAACGTTGAATATACGACTTTGGTCCCATCACAATGACATGGTCTTAGGACTGCTGGTCAGGCGCTTTACAATGTGGTAATTGTTGGGACTATTGTCATGTGATTGAAGATTCTGCCGACAAGCCAGCAAATAGCCGATGTCATCTTGCTATCCTCTTGACGTGAGAGCGATTGTCGAACGATCACATTCGAAGGATGACTTACTTCTTCAGTCCCAGCAAAAAGAAATCCACCAACCGCTGATAGCTTTCATCTTCATCAACTTCCATGGCAAATGCATCTGCAGCCTCCAGTGTTGCAAATCCGTGTCCAATTGCACGAAATGCCCGCACGACATGAATGGTTTCTTCAGGCTCCAATGCGACGCACACCCATCTTATCCGCCGCAGGTTTGAACAGACCATGTTGTGCCCCCGTCAGTTGTCTTGAGCACAGACGTGTGAATTCGCCCGTTTTGTGGATTCATGTAGTTCAGTAGCATCCAACCAGTAACTCGTGTCACCATCTCTAGTTTCTTTACTGTAAACCCGCTGTGTAACAGCTTTTCGATCGATCCCGTCACCGCGACACGCGACCAGGACCGCCCACCGTCTTCCGTCCTTTCAAAGGGTGTACCTGAACTTCCAATGATCCATACTTCATCAGCATTCAAGTAGGATTCTCGGATCCGGGCATCTTGGTGTTGGAGTGACAGAACCGATTCGATGTTCCACCGTGATCCGTAATTTGACGTACGATAACTGACGATGTTGTTTTCCCCCGCGTGATAGAACTGAAACAACTCCGTCCCGGTCTTTCCACTAAACACCGGTTTATATCCTGTCGTTACAAAACCTTCCTTATCACCCTTCGGAACCGGAAGGTGTACAGGGCTCCATACCCTGCCAACTGTGTTCGTATGGTAAAGAGAAGCCATTGTCTTTGTCCGAACTACATTGCCGACTGCAACCCATCCATCGACAGCATTGGTAAAGGTCATTGGCATGGACACGTCCAGCTCTGGTAAAGCATGAGCCGTAGCATGTTGATTCGGAACATAACCGCCCGCAGACGATACCATTGTCCACGTCTTGCCCCCATTCCCCGTGTGAAAAATGGTCGTGTCTCCCTGATTCATCACGCCCCCTGAAAAAGCTTGAATCCAACCATCTTTCAGTGATGAAAAGTCAATGGCTCGGATGTAATTGGCAACGGATAGCACCTTCTGCGCATGTACTCCCCATGTGCGACCGCCATTCGTCGTTGTGAGTACATGAAGGATATGACCTTTGGCGGTCCGCCCTATCCAAGCTGCCCAGCCGTCAGTACTTGACTTGAAGAAAACAACCGGAACAAAACTGGACTCAGAATTTGAAACGGGAACCTGCGGCACAGGGGTTTTGTTCCAATGATGCCCTCCGTCGACCGTTCGCCAGATGCTGAAGTGACCATTCAGATAGCCCGAAAGGTATCCTGTCTTCGAATTCATCATGTTCAGGCTAATGAGATACGAATTCTTACCATTTGACGGAAAACTCATGTTTCCTAAGCTTCTGGGTAATGAATGTCCAGCCAGCGTGGAATTCTTGTTGCCAGCCAGTTTCTTCCCAGGCGCGTAAACATGGGTCAGCCTGTGACTCGATTGATTCGTCTGTTCAGTCGATGCCGCGTGAGTGCCGCTGTGCGCGCTGCATCCGCTAGCCAAAAAAGCCAAGCTCGTGACCGCACCCAATGTAATCAATGAAGAATATCTTTTCATGCAACGATTCCGCTCCCTCCATGAACTAGACGGAGTACACCCTGCATGATGTTTCATGAAATAGTGTTTCATTAGAATGCAGTCAATTTCATTGAATGCAGGAGCATCCGCTTGCAAGTGCCATCGCCGTGAAGGGACAACTGTGCTAAACTCCCTCGTATGACAGTGAATGACTAAACGGAAGGACTGCATCCAATGGTGTCGAAAATTAACCTTGAAGAAAAGTTCTCCATGTTTCATGATTACTGGCACCCGCGAGTGGCAGCGGAACTGAACGACTCGTATGTAAAGTTGGCGAAGCTAAAGGGTGAATTTGTGTGGCATAAACACGAGAACGAAGACGAAATGTTCTATGTTATCAGCGGCACCTTGCGCATCCGTTTGCGAGATGGGGAAATCATATTAAGAGACGGAGAGTTTACAGTCATCCCCAGAGGAATTGAGCACTCGCCAGTCGCTGAGGAAGAGGTGCAGGTTCTCCTGCTGGAGCCAAAATCCACACTGCACACGGGAAACGTCGTGACAGAGCAGACCGTCACTACGACAGATTGGGTATAGGTTCCGACGGGTTACGCAAGCCTTACTTCAGCAAGCAGACTCAGCGGCAGCACAAGCTGGTACTTCAATCAGTCCTTAAACCAGTCCTTGTACTGCCGCCCCTTTATTGTCAACAACGGACACAGTGCGCCTGCAGTCCTCTAATAGGTGTCGAGTGCAACCTTTGCATCAGATTCCGGACTTTCCTGATAATGAGGCACCCGGACGGCCGAGGCAACCCCCCAGTAATAGCAGACGATGGCGATGACGACAACGGCAATTTGATCCCACGGGGTAGAAAGCACGTTGAGTCCGTCAAAGGACTTTGAGCCTAAGAGAGAGACAAAAAACATCAAAACATAGTAAGCAATCAGCCACCAGGATGCACTCAATTGCTGCCTGATGGAGTATTTATCCTTTGGCATTTTGGTTTGCAGCAACAGGTAAACCAGCCATACGACAACTTGCAGTCCAATCAGCCAGGAATCAACCTTCCATCCTGTCCAATAGATAATCAGAGAAGAAACAATAAATGCCAGCGGCGCGATAATACGTATTCCGCCAAGTTTAAAAGGTCTCTTGAGGTCAGATGCAGTACTGCGAAGTGCAGAGGCAGAAATAGGCCCAATGATATAAGTCATGACGGTAGCTGACGAGATAACACCCACCAGTTTGTTCCAGGTTGGAAAGGGCAGTGTCCAAAACACGGATAGAATAAATGTGAGCCACAGGGAAGCACGCGGCACGCCTGTTTTTTTATTGACTTTTGCAAATAATTTAAAGAAAGTTCCTGTTTTGGCCCAAGCATATATCACCCTTGAGGTCGACGCCAGATAAATATTCCCTGTACCGCTGGGAGATATCACAGCATCAATTTTTGTCAACGTCGCCAGCCACATTACACCTAAAGCGGTCGCTAAATCGGCGTACGGTGCCTTGAATGTCACTCGCAGCCCCTTCGTCCACCCGCTGGCTAAGTCTTGACCCGGTATTGCACCTACAAACGCGATCTGAAGTAACACGTAAAGAACAGCTGCAATCGTAATTGCCATAATAATGGCCAGGGGGACATTTCTCTGCGGATTCTTGGCTTCTCCTGCAAAGTCTACAGCCTGGCGAAAGCCAAGGAAAGCAAACACGATGCCTGCGGTGGAAACCGCTGACTCTACGCCTGTGAATCCATGGGGGGCAAATCCGTGAGATGAGAAGTTGACCCCATGCATATGTCCCAGAAGGATAACCAGTACTAGTATGGGAACAACAAACTTGAAGGCTGTGACAATTGAGTTAACCTTGCCAAATACATTTACACTCCAATAGTTCAAAAAGAAGAAGACAGCCAAAAGAAGAAGTTGTACAAACCACCCGGTAACTGTAACGCTCCCGCTTGCTGTCCCCAAGGCGGGCCACCAGCTCTGAGCGTATCCTCTCATCGCTTCTGCCTCAATTCCAGCAACGCTGGAGTACGCAATAAGTGCAGCGAATCCCATTAGATAACCAACCATTGGACCGTGAGAGTATTCAGGGTAACGGATGATACCTCCTGCTCGCGGAAGAGCGCCCCCTAATTCAGCATAGACTAGACCAATGAGAAGAACCGCAACGGCACCAATAATCCAGGCAATCCATGCAGAAGGACCCGCAATAATGGCGCCATTCAATGATCCAAACAGCCATCCGGATCCGATGATAGCGCCGAGCCCAAGAAAAGTAAGGTCTAATAGATTCAGCTTCTGTTTTAATCCTCCGTTTTCTTCCATACCATTCCCTCCCAGAAAATAAGTTTTGCTAACGCATTCTGAAACTACCCCTCTCCAGAAATCACTCATACCCTCGAATATGGATATAGAAATTCCATTGTATAAAAGTTAAATATACTTAATTCAAAACAATCTCAAAATTAAGTGTTTTACAACTGCAATCTTGTTTCCTGCTCAGAACGCATCCTAGTTAAAGCAGAGCTCAAGCCGTTGAGCTCTGCCTTGAACAAGATAAGCTGAATCAAGTTTCATCCATGGTGTTAATCCAATGGTACGCCCTTTTTTAAATACTCAATTGCATCATCAATCATTTCCAGCATATCCCGCTCAGGGTCCTCCATCCACATCACACCAGCAGCCAGTGCAACCCCGAAAAACGCACCGGTAAACATACGCACTTCTGAATCATCCGAGCTTCTGTCAGTACGCTTCGCCAAAGCTTGGTTCAGCAGGCCAAATATGTCCAGGAAATTACTCAAAATGGCCGCTCGAAGCTCCGGTACCGACATTATCAGTTTCGTTCTTTCCATCTCCGATGTCTGTTCGTCAGATGACATGGCGGCAAATGCATCTCTCATACCGTTGCGAAGGGCTTCTATTGGAGGTAAGTCTTTGGGCTGTGAGACAAATGTCTCCATGATAACGGGATCGTAGAAATCCGTTAGAACGACAGACTCCTTCGTAGGAAAGTAACGAAAAAATGTGCTGGGTGAGATTTCTGCAGCCTCAGCAATCTGTTCTACCGTAGTCTCTGTATACCCCTGTTTCTTGAACAGTTTCATCGCATGCTGCTGAATTGACATTCGCGTTTTCAGCTTTTTTCTATCCCGCAAACCCATTTGCTGTTGCTTCGCCTGTTCCATTGTATCGTTCCCCTTACTGGCGAACGATGCCCTATCGAAAAGCCCGGTTCATTCCGCACGACGACAGCACGGAATGGACCCTAGTCGATCGCCAAATTTTACAAGAAGCTGTGCTTTGCCATTCCCTTATTTCTATGTTTCGTCATTCTGAGACATCTCCCTTCTTTTCGCTGTGTACGCGGCCGGGAAGGAAGGTAAGTGCCAGAATTACATCAAGAATTGCAATACTACCGCTGACCCACAGGGCTTCATTCATGCCGTGGACAAAGGATGCCCTGACGGACTCCAGCAGACCTGGAAGCCCCAGCTTATGCGCTGTCTCAATTCCTGCGGACACATTTTTCTGTGCCAGACTTGCAATCGACGAAGGAAGTCCATGAACATTTAGGTGATGACGATAGCCGCCTGCCAAAACACTGCCCAAGACAGCCACCCCAATGGTTCCGCCCGCCTGGCGAACAGCCTGAATGAGTGCCGAACCAACTCCGCTTCGCTCACCGGAAAGAGCGCCAAGGGCCGCATCCATTGCTGTTGGCATTGCAAATCCCAGTCCTAAACCACTGATGGAAAGCCACCAAACAGAAAATCCGGCTTCACTATGAATCGTTGTTCTGCCACCTATGAGAACCCCTGCTGCCAACAGAACGAAACCAAGACCGACGGCCCATTTCGCCCCGGCGAAGGCTGCTAAACGAGTCGCCGCGATGGCGCCAACCAGCAGACCTGCAATCAAGGGAAGAAGCCTGAGACCACTTTCAAACGCAGTTAAACCAAGCACATCTTGAAAGTATTGCGGCGTGGCAAACAGAACCCCAAACATCACAAACGAGACCAGTGTTGTTAAAACCGTTCCCCACAAGAAGGCACGAGACGAGAACAGTGACAAATCAATCAGCGGGTTCCGTGCTTTTCGTTCCCACCAGACACAAGCAACTAAGACTAGGACGCCCACGATAATCGGAATCATAGCGGCACTGCTGTTAAAGCCATGTGGGCCGGATTCAATCACCCCATATGTGAGAGCCGTTAGACCAACGCTTGATGTGATGATGCCTAACCAATCAATTGGGCCGCGTTCAGATGAACGGGACTCTGTCAGAAGAAAAGCTACAGCAATGATTGCCAGGATGACGATGGGTACATTCATCAGGAACACCGTTCCCCACCAGTAATGGGTTAGCATCCAGCCGCCGAGAATGGGTCCCACCGGAAACGAAATCAAGGTTGCTACCATCAAGACTGCCACGGCCTTGGGACGCTCACTGTCTGAAAAAGACACGGGTATGATAGACAGTGCAAGCGGAAAGAGAGCGGCTGCTCCGAGACCCAACAAAATCCGAGATAAGATGAACACAGTGGCCGATGGTGAATACGCACAAGCCAATGAACCAAGCCCAAAAACAGCGAGCGCAATGAGGAGTAATTTTTTCCTCCCAATTCGGTCTCCCAGCATGCCAGCGGGTAACATCGCTGCGGCCAGTACCAGAGCGTAGGCATCAACAAACCACAATAGTTGTGTGGAAGACGCATGTAATGCCGTACTCAGAGTCGGCAAGGCCAAGTTTAAAACGGTCATATCCAAACCAATTGCCATAACCGCCAGTGCAATTGCACCAAGAGCCCACCATTTTTGACTTTTCTTTTCCTTCATGACAGTTTACCACCTTTCAAGAGTGAGTTCATAATGCACCAAACCGTCTAATGATTCCTAATTCCATATGAATGTTCATGTTTTTTGATAGTCACTGTCATTATATACCGAGTGTCAATACTGCAGTTGGATATACAGTCAGGCTTAAAGGGAGAGGAGTTTGTTGTGAATCACCCATCGAGGCATATCAAGAACTGAGGTACAAAAAGCTAAAATGGGAGATAAAAATGGAGGATGGATAAATTTCGCTCCATCCCCCAGGGGCTTCACTGATGCTTCACGTTACTCACGCAAAAAGCTATGGTTTTTGTTCATTTACAGAAAATAGTCGCGGACTTCCTGCCAATTTTTGACTCGTACATAGCCTTCTTCGTGGATGTTGTGACCAGCTGTATACAAAATCCCCTGACCGACAAACCCCTTAAAGTGACGCACGCTGTCATCAATTAAATAATCCGCGTGAAGAATACCCTTATTGCCACAGAACACAAAGTTCTTGTCTGAAAGAAAGGGAAAGTGTTCTCTGAGCCATTCATACTTTGCAGTAAAGGACGTCGGACGCTCCATGGCTGCAGTCGCAATAAAAATCTCATAATGCTCGTGTAACTCTTTCAGTACATCCTGGCTTCCTTCAACGACATCCAAGTCTCGAAAGAAGTCTGTATCATTCAGCATCTCCAGAATTTCATCTGCACGGTGACTGTCATATTGCCATAGGCGCCGGCCGAGAAAATCTTCAGCAGACACGCTCTCCTGATACGTTTCATTATAGAGTTTCAAATGTTTTCCGCCAAAGTCTGCAACAACCTCATCCATGTCAACGGCAATCCGCTTCAACAATTCCACTCCTTATCCTCAAACGGCTCAATCGTTGGGGCAACTTCTGACCGAATCAACTAGAAAACAACCTGCTCAAATCCACTGTTTCCATCTTGATGGCAGCGCCAGCCTTCACGAAGTACAAATAGGGTTGAACGTCGTCCGTTCTACACACTTGGCGCGCAACTTGCACATACGTGGCGACCTGTGCTGCATATTCCGTTGCCTGTGTTTCTACGTAGGACTGTGTGACTCTGTCCGTTTTGTAGTCTATCAACAGCCATCCGTCTTCTTCTTCGGCGAGGCAATCGATAACGCCCTGAACAACGATGAACGATGTGCTGCCTTTTCCCTGCTTGGGGTCGGGGACTGCGATTCGACTGAAGAAGGGCTGTTCCCTGTACACTCTCTTGGCGGCAGTGAGTCTTCTGCCAAGAGGAGATGACAAAAAGGACAACACGTCGTCGTCTGAAACAGCTGCTCTCATTGCCTCGGACAGTTTGTTGTCATCAACTAACTTATCCAAGGCGTGTGATACACCGGCAAGAGACTCTTGTACAGATAAGTCAATATGCTGCATGGCAGCGTGAAAAGCAATTCCGCTCTCTCGAGGACTCACTGGTACCACTATCGGTGCAGAGTTATCATCGCGTCTCGATGCGTCGTGTCTGACGGAGTCAGCCGTACGAGCCAGCATCGGACTGTCAAGCAGGTTTTCCGCTGTTCCCAATCCGGTTGCAGGTCGCGACGTTGACTGTCGGGATTGACTAGACCAAAGGCGTCGCAGTTCCGTTGCCGTGACTTTACCTGGGATATCAACAAGGTGACTCTCCCCTTGGACCGATACATCCATAAAGCTCGACCAAGAGGCGGTCCGCAGCTGTCTCTCAGAGCTAAAGCTCCCTCTTTCATCAGAACCAATCGGCAGATTTTTAAGCCAGGTCTCAAACTCATCAATAGAACCGGCTTCCGGAGGAACCTGAATTCTTTTGTCGCTAAATTCGTTGGAGTCATCCAACGGCGTCTGCAAGTGAGGCAGGGCAGCCCCTGCATCTGTGTTCCACAGCTTTACGTCCACGTCTGCTCCTGTCTGACTCGGCGGAGGAAGCAGGCCTACCATGTCTGCATCCAGCAGAGGGTACAGCCGCTGTCGTGCAGGATGCCGAAACAGTATTGTCAGCACCCAGTCCAAATACGTAGACGCGTTCATAAGGACAGACCGAGACAGCGGCTTGCCTCCGATTGCGGCGCCTTGTGCCGCGTTCGTTATGACCTTTCCAAGATTCCCTTGGGACCCAACAAGAATCAGTTTTTCCTTTGCGCGAGTCAACGCAACGTACAATACCCGTGCCTCTTCTTCTAGAAAACCAGACTGATTCACTTCCAGCAGTGCAATCGAAGGAAGTGTTTTCCACCTGCGCCCATACTCAGCATCGTGAAACTCTGGACCAAACCCGTAATCCCGATGCAAAGGAAACGCCTTGTCTTCCGGCCCTTGATAGAAGGTCTTCCCCAAATCAGCGACGAACACCACAGGAAACTCTAGCCCTTTGCTTTGGTGTATCGTCATGACCCGGACCACATCCTCGTTTTCACCGAGAGTTCTAGCTTCACCAGCATCCAGTTCCTGTTTAACAGTGTCGCGCAGCCTCTGAACGAAACCGAATATCCCGTCGTAGGAGGTTTTGTCAAACTCCCGCGCTTTGTCCAAAAGTGCTTCTAAATTAGCCCTTCGAGTGGGACCTCCCGGCATACCAAGCAAATAGTACAGCACGTTCGTCTCATCGACAATTCGTTTGAGAACATCATATGCCTTATCCTGGCGTGCCTTTTGACGCCATCCCCTAAACTGGGACAAAAAGCTGCTCAACCTCGTTTTCAACTCGGCACCAACGTCATCACTCTTAGCAGCTGCCTTCACTGTTTCGTAAAAGTTCCCCGTTCGCACGAGCCGAATTTGGGCCAAGTCATGGTCAGAAAATGCGGCTAATGGGGACCGCAGCAGACTGACAAAGTCGACTTCTCGACGAGGATTGTCAACAGCCGCTACAGCACTCACCAGCCATTGAATCTCAAGGGCTCCATAAAAGCCGGAGGAGGTGGCACCGTATGCGGGAATCCCCTTCTGTGTAAAAACATCAAGCACAGTGTTGATTCTTCCTTTTGTCGATCTCATTAAGATGACGATGTCACTATAGCGAAGCGGACGATATTTCTGCAATTTTGTATCGTATACCTGTCTCTGGCCGTCGTCATTGTTGCCCATCAAGTCTAAGACCCGCTCTGCCATGACCAATGCTTCGCGCTCAATGTTCGTCAAATCAACCGGCTCATCCTCGTTGTCGTCAACCGTTTCATCGGTTTGTGAACTAGAATCATCTGCCGAATGCTCTACTGAACCCTGTTCTCCTGATTTATGAGCAATGAGCTCCGACTCGACCCCACCTTCGCTCCGGCTCCGCCGTTCAATCAAGTGAAGTTCAACAGGCCCGGACAGTCCAGCTTGACTGTCGGACTCTGGGTATAGGGCACCGAATTGCATCTGTGTCTCTGCATCGTAATTGATTCCTCCGAAGGCAGGACTAAATAACTGAGAAAACACCAGGTTCACCATATCGACAACCTGTCTGCGGCTGCGATAATTGGCTGCCAAATCAATCGCAGCCCCTGCGCCTGCTCCCAATCTTTCACGTTCGTCGAGAAACAGTTGCGGCTCTGCCATCCGAAAACGGTAAATGCTCTGCTTCACATCTCCAACAACAAACAGATTGCCTTGACCGTTTTGAACTGCGCTCACCAGCGCATCCTGAATCGAGCTTGTATCTTGATATTCATCAACAAAAATTTGTTTGAACTGCTCCTGTAGACGCTGCTTCTCGCCATTGGCCGGATTGTCGATGGCTTCAAGTGCCAGGTGCTCCAAGTCACTGAAGTCAAGTTGGGAACGCTGCTTCTTTTGCTCCTGCGTACGTGTCTGAAACGCCTCTACAAGCTCCAGTAAAACAGCTAAGTCTCCTGTCATCTCAACCATATCCTGAAGGAGTGCACTCTCCCCCCGCGCAAGCACTTCAGTGACTTCGACCAACTCTTTCTTCACGCGATTGCGCAGTTCTTTGACTCTTTCCTTTAACGGATGGTCCTTGCCTCGCACCGTTTTCTTTAACACTCCCTGCAATGCGGTGAATTGAGGCAATACAGTGTCAAAGCCGTTGGACTGAACAATCTCCTCCCGCGCTCCAGACAGTAGTTGCTCAGCTTCTGCAAGATTATCACAGTATTTTTGCAACTCGTCTTGCCCCTGCGCCAATTGAATTCCTTGCCGTACCAGTTGCAAAGCTGTGTCTAAGTGTCGCAGGACCCACTGGAAAAACGGTTCTGCAAAAGGAATGCTGTTAAAACTGCCACTGTGCGCTTGCTCGAAATGGCATGAAATACGACGAAGCCACCGCTTAGGATCCGCTTGACTCCTTGCGAATTCGTCCAATCGAAACACAAGTTTTTGCAGACGTTCGGGCTGTGTCACACGAAATCTGCGAAGCATATGAACAAACCGGCCCGAATGGTCTTGCTCAAGGCGTTCTTCGAGCAAGTTGTTGATGACATCGTTCTTCAGCAAAGTACCTTCTTCTTCAGACAAAATGGAAAAGGACGGTTCAAGTCCCAGACTGAAAAAATTGCGACGGACAATATCCAGGCAAAAGCTGTGCAGAGTTGAAATTTGAGCTTGATGAATCAACGACTGCTGCTTTTTCAAGTGTGCTGCAGTTTGCGTATCACCCTTGTCCTCCGCTTCCTTGCGAAGCTCTCCAATGCGTTTTGCAACACGTTCCCTCATTTCCGCAGCGGCTGCTTCTGTAAACGTAACAATGAGCAAGCGGTTCAAGTCAATCGCCCTGTCTCCGGCAATCATACTGACGACGCGTTCTACGAGGACGGAGGTCTTTCCAGACCCGGCACCAGCAGAGACGAGAACGTCCGTATCTCTCGTCTCAATGGCCTTGCGTTGCTGCGGCGCCCAGCGGTCAAGTTGAAGCTTCATTGTTCATCGCTCCCCGCACTGATAAACTCGTGCCAATGCTCGGTATAAGCAGTCCAATCTTCCATATCATCTGTGTTAAGAGGGCTGAGATTTCGAAATGGCGACGGGTCCCACCGTTTATCAATATGACAAACGGCACTGTAGGGACAAAACGTACAAGACTCTTCACTCCGAAAGCGGTACGGTTGAATGGGAATTTTCCCTGAGAGAATACGAGACGACAGTGTATACACATGGGAAATAACTCGTCCCAACAGACTTTGCCACGCTTGTTCTGTTAGAACGGGGGCTGTCTTCATAAGGCTGCCGTCTTTTTTATATACTTTCTTGAACAAGTCGGTCGCACCGTCCCGGATGCTTCCATCCATCCACTGCAAATACGTATCATTTGCCAACATCCAGCCTCGCGTGCGCATGTGTTGCGCTTGTGCTGCAATCGCATCCGATGGCTTCATGGGACTCGGTGAGACGCTTATTCCTGATTGAATGGGAAGATACAAAAGTCCCGCAAGGGTACCCTCTTGCCCAAACAACTGTTGAGAGTACTTCACCAGCGCAGCACCATACAACGGCAACTGCAACCGGAGTCCGTATTCAATTCGAGTGATATCCAAGTCCAGTGCACTGCTCTTATAGTCGATGATGCGTATTGCTAGGTCGTTTCCTTCCGCCGCAGTATCAACGCGATCGACCCTTCCCCGCACTAAAACTTCAACCTCGTTATCCAACGCAAACTTGAGCAGCGGCAGCCTGTTCCCAGTGCCGTCAGCGCCATGTTTATCGCTGTCACCGTCCGCCCCAGCCCGAGTTCCGAAGGACAGTTCCAAGGCCCTTGGTACAAATTCGCCTCGACGCACGTGATTTGTCAGCACAACCGCGGCCCGCTCTAACAGGAGAAGCGCCTCAAGGGCCTGTTGTCTCCGAGACGCTTTCCGTGCCCAAATTTGAGACGTCGGGCGTTCTAAAACCTGGTCAAACAAGCGGCGGATGGACTCCTGCACATCAGCATCCGCCATTTTTCTCCATGACGAAGGGTCATCCATGTGCTTCGCAACAAATTCCTGCAATACGTCGTGGATGAGGGTTCCCCGTTCTGCTGGTGTGATTTCGGGAAAATCCTCTGGCTGCAGCCGCAGTCCATATTGAAGAAAATACCGATAGGAGCAAGAGGCGTAAGTTTCAAGTTGATGAACGTTGGTGTACAGGGGTGTCCCGTAGAGTTGCTTGGCAACACTGTCAGGCAATGACTTCGCTTGCGTCTGGTGCGACAGGCCGGCAACACCTTGACGGGCCGCTGCACGCCAAGGATGGTTTTCTAGATAGTGCAGCATGGCAGATTGCAGTTGTGGAAGCTCTTTTACAGGCAGAGTCCCTTCTTTCAACCGAGGCAGCCAATACTCAAGCAAACGCCCTGGCGGTGCTTGAATGTTTGCCAGGCCTCTGTCACCTTCAAATAAGCCAACAGCGTCCTCTCTCGTCCACAAAACCTCAGAACACTGTCCATTGAACCACTCCTGTATCTGGGCAAACAGAAGTGACGGTCTAATTGCCTTGCCGTCTTGATTTGACAAGGGGGAACTGATAACCAGGTGTTCACTGGACCGGCTGAGGACGGAATATACAAACATCCGTTGAAATCCTTGCCGTTCCTGCGTTGTGTAACCTAGGCGCTGGTCAAACAGGGCTGCAAACTGGATGCGTTCTTCGTCCTGTAAAAGCCCGCGGTGCAAAACTCGGCCCGGGAGCACACCGTCTGCCGCCCCCATCACAAACACCCGGCTTGCTTCCCAAGCTATCGCATGAGCAAATGACAAGACGCGGACCTGATGCAAGCCTTCAGGAATGGTCGTGAGAGACTGTGTCATGCATTCTTCGTAGACTAAGGAAAACAGAAAGGACCTTGGCATAGGTATCCCTGCACGGGTTTCCGACAAATCATTCAAGAGACTCATCCATTTCATCCACGCCTGTTCGTGGAGACTGCCTTCGCCGGGGTTTGCCGCTGCACCGGCTCCTTCCTCCACGAGCCACTGGGCTACTTTTCGCTTAGCTCCTGCGTCAACCAACAGCTCCCACAACGCTTGCGCCAACTGTGCAGGCCGCAAGTCGCCAGAAAGTCTGGTGACAAAAGGCTGAAGTATGGACAGTAGAGTCTGGCGGAGAGATTCAGCCCGCTCATCGGCGCGGCTGGCAGCCGCCGCAGCAACACCATCGCTTTGTGCCTGTGCGAATCCCCACCGCTCAGGTGACAGCCACATCTTCCGTCCCTCAACCTCGTAGCTTTGAATGTAGGTCTCCAGCCAATCCCCATCCTCAGGCGTCAGACCACAAAACTCGGTCTTTAGGTAGCGTTTCATCGCTTCAACTGACAGGTCCTCGTCCACAGTTACGAGACTCGCCAGGAGAAATTTTGTCAAAGGATGATTGGCAAGAGGGGGATACGTATCCATGCTAAACGGAATTCCGTACGCGTGAAAGCTCTCTGCCAGTTGCGCACTGTAGAGCTCCATGTCCGGAACCAGCACTGCAATGTCCTCAAATCCGCAGCTTTCCTCTTGGACGTACCGTGCGATGGAAGCGGCCACTCCGTCGCACTCCGCTCTTGAATTTTGAGCTTGAGCCAAAAACACTTGGCCCTGCCAATCTGCTGGTTCTGTGCGTTCTCCAGCCAAGAACTCCGCCAGTACGGACAAATCAGGAGCTTCCTTAAACCGGCCTTCCTTGGCTGTAACGGGTGCTTTCTGTACGTCAATCTGCAGACCCTGCTCTGCGGCAGCCCAGGTCAGGCGCCGAAAGCTCATCCACCCTTGGAGGATGAGCGGATCGTCCCAGGGAAAGCCGTCCTCATTGTGAGAAACGGCACTGCCTAGTGCCCGACCGGTAGCCGTCGACCTCCGCAGCGGGAGTGTGATGACAGTGTGGGCGGCACGCTGTGCCAAGGCTGCAATGAACAATGCGTCCCGCGGGCAAATGTCTGAAAAACCGTCAATATATAAGGTTATCTGGGGCAATTCACTCCAGCGGTCCAAGTGCGGTGTAACAAGAGCCGGCAAATCAGACGCGTCATAGAGATGACGAATCCGAAGTTCCTGTTTCCATCGAACATACATGAGACTGATATCTCGCAGTTTACCAATCAATGACTTGGATGCAACGGCGGTCAGAGAAAGCGGATCAATGTCGTCAAAGCGAGTCGCAGCTACCTCCAATTGGGCTTCAATTTGTTCCGGCACCAAAGCAAATTCGGACAACTCTTCAAACACTTCAAGAATTGAATCCAGAAAACGAATGGAAGGTTCGGCCCTGTGCAGAACCTGCAACTCACTTACACAGTCCTTGTAGACTGCGGCCAACAGAAGCCGTTTGCCCGTATTATTTACAGGAGTTGCTGTCGTGGCCTGAAGTTTAGTATTTGCCTGTTCAGCCAGTCGGCTTAAGTGAATGACCTCAGCCCGCACCGTCGCTGCTGTTTGCTCGAGCAACCGCCGCTCGGAGGTATACGATGCCACTCCCGGAACCACCCAAAAGATACGCGATGAAAGTGGATTGTTTTCAACTTCCCTGGCAATCTCATTTGCAATAGACTGACTCTTCCCAGTTCCCGAAAGGCCAAGTCTAAATTCTATATGACCCATTGTTATCCGTCTCCTTCAGCAAGACTAAGTTCGACTGTAGAAGCAGGAAGGATGTCGCTGATTCGTTCCAGAGTATTGCGGTGACACGTAAGGTAGATAATCTGACAGTGTGTAGCTGTGTCCGCGAGCAACCGAAGACTGGCGTCAAGTCTGTCGGCATCAAAGTTTACAAGGGGATCGTCCAGGACCAACGGCATTTTAATGCCCCTGGTTGAGTAATCCTGAACCAAGCCAAGTCGCAGACACAGATAAATCTGTTCCCTCGTACCTCTTGAGAGGTTTTCAAATGACCATTCCTGATTGCGTGCATCGACTGCGACAAACCGAGCCGTGCCCTGTTCATCAAAACGAGACCTCAACCCTTTGTACCTGTCATTTGTCACTTGCTTGAACAACCTGCCTGCGGTCTCCAGGACTTCGGGTTGACGCTCTTCCTCGTATCGTTCTCGAGCGGCTTTTACCAGGGCTTCCGCCAGTTTGTAACCGGCCCACTCAAATGCGAGCTTGTCCCGTTCGGCTTCAACTTGCGACAATTCCCACTCTAGGTGTTGGCGCTGCTCTGAGTTCCAGTGACGAAGCTGTGCCTTGTGTTCAGCTAACCGTGCACTCAAATTGTCATATGTGACGCGAGCTTCATTCAGCCTTGCTTCGTTTAGGACTAAATCCTCTTCAATTTGTTCCATAGTACTGTGCAAAAGGGTATTCTCGAGAACTTGGTACTCTGCTTCTCCCCCGCAGCAGCCGTAGAGTTGCAGCATCGCATCGCGATAGGACGACTTGACGTCTTGGTAGACTTTTACTTCCTCCAAGAATTGCTGAAACTCTGCTTGAGTCTCGACACCGGAACTGCAATAGATTTCTGCAATCTGTGCCTGTTTTTCCTTCAAATTCTTCTGTTTCGCTGCCAAGTCTGTCCTCGTCTCGTCAAGCCTCTGCTTGATATCCTGCAACTTTCTCTGAGCTTCTTGTGCTGCTTCTGCCTCATGCAGGATTTGCTGTAAATCCTCTGCTGCTTCACCAAGTTGTGCTGCAACGAGGCGAAGTTCACTGTGGTACTGTGCAGCGATTGCCGAGTTCCACAAAACGGAAGACAGATCACCTAATTTTGCTGCAGCTAATTCCCTGTCTGCTGTAGACTGCAAATCGATGTCCGACCTCAGCAGGTTTACGTCTGAAATGAACGTACGGAGTTCAGCTTCGTACTCTGCCATTCTGTGAAGTTCGCGAGCTAGTTCAAAGCGAATACGCATCATTTCCTGGATGATACCCAGTTCATCGACCCATACAGAGATTGAAACGCACTGCTCAGCGGTCCATCCGGCTTCCCTCTGAAGCTGACGGGACTGCTGCTGCAGTTGCTCCTGCTGGTGTGCAGTGAATTGCATCTGCCGCCGGAGAGATTGAAGCGTCTCATCAGCTTCAGCCAAAGAATCCGCTGCGGCCCGCAAGTCTCTCAACTTTTCTGCTTCTTGTGTGAGTTCAAATTGCCGTTGTTTCACGCATCGACGCAAACTCGCTGCACCGATGTCTCGCGGCAACGGAAAACTTCGTATCCGGCTGAGGATGCGTTCCATTTCTCCAGTTACCTGATGCATTTCTTCTTGCAGTTGTCTCAGATGATGGCTTACGGCAGCATCCGACCGCCGGCCATTGCCTGGAATGCTTCGTCGTGTCCACATCCAGATGCTCACAGCCAAAGCCGCGCCAGCTGTCAACACCGTGAGAACCCCGACCATAACCTGCGCCCGGCCGATTTGCCAAATACCCAGCCCGACCAGGACAAGTCCCAGTGCAGATACAGCTCCTGCCGTCCCGTACTGATTTCCAGCCCTCGTCACTTCCAGCGCAGCCTGAGTTTCCATCTCCAGTATGTTTTGTTCGATATTCGCTTTGTTGCCTATAAGCTGAGCGTATGTCTCAACCTGCTCTTCGTCATCGTTTAATTGACTCCATTTGCGTTGTAATTCCTGCTGCTGCTGCTGTAGTTCCGCTGGAGCCGTTGCAGCAGAATCAACTCCGTATATTTTCAGCCGCTCGGAGCGCCTAAGAACCTGCTCTTTCCATGTGTGGGTCTGTTGGTCCAATTGCAGGCGCTGTGTCTCCAACCGCTTCATAGTCTCCAACTGTTCTCCAGCCTTTGACAAAGTGCGGGCATCAACCTGTAGTCGAGCTACCTCCTCTAGCGACCAGTTGCCTGACAGCTGGGAAAACAGCTCTTCATACTTCAGCTGATACTCCGTCACGTTTTGACGCGCTTGGTCCAGTAGATCCGCCAAAGTCATCATTTTTTCACGCTTTGAAACTTGTTTTTTGACTTCCGGCAGCTTCGCCAACAGTTCCAAATTGACATCTATATCTTTACAATTAGAGGACAAGCGGGAAATGGACTGCTCATCCTCAGCGGTTCCTTTCTCCAATCTGTCAATGTCGTCTTCGAGACGCTGTGCTTTCATGACCATTGCTTCCGTAATTTCATATGGTTTCCCGTACAGTTTTTGCTCTGCAAGACTGCGTTGTGCGGTCTGATACAGCGGCAGAGCCTGTTTCACCCTGTGTAAATACCCTCGCTGTTCAGATAGTTGCTCAATCGTACTTTGCTCCTCACGGAGCTTCTCTTCAATGTCCCTTACCTGCTCTTGAACAGCCAGAAAAGCCGCGACCTCATCCTTCTGCTTTCCCTGTTCTTCCTTCAGTTCCTGAATCCGGAGCAAGCGTTGAGTCAGCAACGGATTCCGCGCTCGCCGGTCAGGGTTATAGATGCCCCTGGCTGAAGTTTTAAACTGTTCTTCCATTTGCAGCGGAGAGGCTTCGCCAATCATGCCAACAGTATAGAGTTTTTGCGCCAATTGGCTCCGATGCTCCGATAAATCGCTCAGTTCCTGTAATTGAAATGTAAATACTGACTGATAAATGCTCGATTCCAGCTGTTGCAGTTCCGGAAAGGCCGAAAACAGAGCCTCCTCACCTGCCTGCGGTTCAAAGTTTGGGCCGTAGACCTTTACCGGACTCTTTCGTGCCAGGGCCCGTTCCAGCGTATACTCGTGTCTGGATTCTGATTCTGCCCGCAGTCGTCCGGAGGCTCCTCGCACTGCCCCCAAACGGGGGTCGGTTCCAGTCAATCGGCCAAAGAGCATAGCTCGCAGACCCGCCATTAGTGTACTTTTTCCCGCTTCATTAGGGCCGTAGACAACATTAAAGCCGTCTGTCAGACCCGCAAACACGGAACCGTTGTGCCGACCCACGTGATACAACTCAAGGTCTTTAAACTTCACAACGTGTCCTCCTCACCGACAAATGCCAATGCATGTCCTCTGGCTCGAAGCAATAATCCTCGCAATTCTTCCTCCGTTAACTGCTCGACGGCCAGTCCGTTGCCCGCATGAAACACATCACGCAATACCACACCTAGTTCTTCTGTGATTTTTTCGGGATTGTTCAAATAGGTTTCACACAGACGCAGAAACTCTCCGACAAACTCCTGCGAGTTACGAAGCTTGTCAATATCTGCCGCAGGCATCGTAGCAACTGCAAGACGGGAAACAAGAATCTTCGGAAACCGACTGGACAGCTCCGCACGAAATTCATCCACCGTCTCCTCGTCCTGCACCAACCACTTGTGGACAGGCGTGATACCTGTGAGTTGGATACGAGCGATGCGAAACACGTCATGATGTGCTGCAAAGCGCTCCAACTCGGCAGATAGTGTTGACAGAACGTCTCTCAAGTCTTGACACTCATCAAGGCTAACACTGAGACTCTCCCACTCGACCGTTGCAATTGGTAGAAATGAGAACTCAACATGTCCACCTTCAGAGAGTTCAATCAAAGCACACCCGCGCTCCCCGGATTCTCTGGCGTGACGGCCTTGAGGATTCCCCGGATAGAGAATTCCCGGATGCGACTTCCTCAATACCTGAGGTTGGTGAATGTGCCCTAGGCCCCAGAAGTCAAATTGACGGGCTGACAGGTTGTCCACTGTGGTTGCACAATAGTTCTCGTGCTCAGCATAGGACCCGACGGCACCATGGTAGAGACCAATGGCAAAGTCTACGCTGCGCTGTCTGATGAAAGCATGGTGCATAGGTCGTCGCATCTCAGGTGCAGTGTAGCTAAATCCGCTGACTTGCACCCTGTGGCCTGAGGCCGTTTCCAATATGACCGAAGGTGCTGCTTCAGTCTCTGCAGTTGTCTCACAGGGCCCGAGCACAGTGACATTACCCGGCCAGTGAATGGGCTGTTCACCGCGAATGGGGTCGTGATTGCCATGGGTCAGAACAACTTGTATGCCGGCCTTCTCGAGTTGTCGAAATCCTTTTAATAAAGCAAAGTGAGCCGACATAGCGGCTCCTTCTCTGTCAAACAGGTCCCCGGCGATGGTAACAAAGTCCACTTTACGCAGGCATGCCTCATCTACAATTCTATCGAACACAGTTTCTGCTGCGTGTTGCAGGCGTTCTGACCAGGCTTGGGGAAGATCCCGTGTTAAACCGCGAAAAGGGGTTCCCATATGCAGATCTGCCGTATGCAGAAACCGAACAGAAGTCATACTTTTACCACCTGTTTGCCGATATTTTCCCCTGTGAAAAGACCAAGAAATGCACGGGGGATGTTCTCAAATCCTTCAATGATGGTGTCCCTGTATGTTATTTTGCCTTGTGCTATCCACTCTGCCAAGTCTTCCATGGCTTCTTTGGCTTGACTTAGGTAATCACTCACGATGAAGCCTTTTAGAAGGGTTCTATGAACCAACAACCGCGACCAATCAGGCGCAGGTGTCAGTTGGTCAGGAAGTAAATTGTACTGTGAAATTTGACCGCATAACGCAATCCGTGAAAAGTCGTTCAATCGTCGAACAACAGCGTTTGTCACATCTCCGCCTACATTGTCAAAATACATATCGACGCCGTCCGGACAGGCAACTTTTAGAGCAGAATGCAAGTCGTCCGTCTTGTAGTTTATCACCGCGTCAAATCCAAGCTCATCAAGCAGGTACTTCGCTTTAATGTCCGAACCGACGGTGCCGACGACACGGCAGCCTTTGAGCTTGGCAATTTGACCTGCAACAGACCCGACCGCTCCTGCAGCTGCAGACACAACAAAGGTTTCCCCTGGAGCAGGATTACAAATACTTAGCCCCACCCAAGCGGTTAAACCCGGAATGCCAAGGACGCCTAACGGCGCGGTCACAGGTACTCTGTCCGTGTCAACCTTTCGCAACCGAGCACTGTCCGCTGTTTGATATTCTTGCCACTTCAACATGCCCAGACTGGATACGATGTCGCCCTGTTTGAAATCCGCATGCTTCGATTGCTCAACGCGGGCAACTAGTCCGCCCTCAATCGGTTCATCAAGGGCAAAAGGAGGTACGTATGACTTGGTGTCATTCATTCTCGAACGCATGTACGGATCGACCGACACGTACAACGCCTTGACGAGCACCTCCCCGTCCTTCGGTTCTGGTATGTCAATGTCCTCAAACCGGAAGTTCGTTTCGTCAGGGTTACCTTGTGGACGGCTGCTCAGCACAATTCTCCGATTTCTCGTCATCAGGCACTCTCCTTCACACCTAGGATAGACATCAGCACTTGTGTCATCCCCTCCTGTGTCACCTGTTCGTTAATCGCGTTGCGAAGTTTGGCACCGCCCGGAATGCCTTTGATATACCAACCTGCGTGTTTTCTCATTTCTCGTACACCAATGTGTTCACCTTTGTGCGCTACCAGCAGTTGCATGTGACGAATGGCCACATCAATGCGCTCTTCCACGGAAGGCCGAGCCAGTTTCTCTCCCGTTTCAAGATAATGAACTACCTCACGGAAAATCCAGGGATTGCCCAGCGCACCCCGGCCAATCATGACGCCGTCACAACCGGTCATTTGGAACATTCGCTCTGCATCTTCCGGCGTCACAACATCACCGTTCCCAATCACGGGAATGTTCACTGCTTCTTTCACCATCTGAATGATAGACCAGTCTGCTTCTCCACTGTACATCTGCTTTGCCGTGCGGCCATGAAGCGTAACTGCCTTCGCGCCGGCAGCCTCTACAGCCTGCGCCACTTCAACTGCATTCACACTGTCTTCGTCCCAGCCTTTGCGAAACTTCACCGTCACTGGCTTATCCACTCGCTCGACAACACCGCGGACAATGGATGCGGCGTAGTCTGGATCACGGGCCAACGCAGCACCCGAGCCATTTTTGTATATTTTCAGCACAGGACATCCCATATTAATGTCAATCAAATCCGCGTTGGTTTCCCCGACCAGCTCAGCAGCCTGAATCATTGAATCGCGGTCGAAGCCAACGAGTTGCAGACTTACAGGATGTTCATCCGGCAGAATCGTCAGCATCTTTTCACTCTTCTTGCTGCCATGAACAAGGGCCTTGTCGCTCACCATCTCTGCGCATACCATACCTGCACCCAGTTCTTTCGACAGTATTCGAAAAGGCGGATTGCACACTCCCGCCATAGGAGACAAAATCACAGGGTTGTCCAATTTTACTCCGCCAATAGATAACATGTACGTCCTCCTCAAATCAACAGACTTTCACCATAGACTAAACAATTTTGAAACCACGTGAATGTGGACGCGCAGGCACTCCGCGTGCCTCTGCATCTGAACTTCACCTATGCTTGGTTCAATGAGAAAATTGAAGGAATTCATTTAGAATTATATCATGGAAAAGACGGGGCAAAGCAAGGTGTCTCACCCCTTCGTCAACACTGCGGATGGTAAAAAGACGCACATGAACCCGGTTACGGCCACATCCGGACTCGGCTGAGCAGCAGACCGATAACCACAACACACGCAGCCAAGACAATGTGAACCCAAAGCAAGTAAATTGGCAGCACGCTCAGAGCAAAGGGGGTGTCCAGCAACAATGAAACACCAGCCCACGCTGGCATGCCGGCTCCGAGGAAGACAACCCACCGATGACGTTCACATTCATAAGACAAGAGCAGGGCTACAGCGATGAAGATGGGAACTGTGAGCAAAGAAAACAGCATGAGATACAGCGCATTACGATGCACCGAAGTCCCGAGCCAAATCATATTGTCAACATTGCCGACAACTGTATAGGACGAAACCTTCCAGAAACTTTTCCATAGAGAGATACTGCGAGTCGGGGGAGTCAGTCTTAATGTCTCGATTGCCATCCAGAACAGAATGACAATGGCTGCCAATCGAAAAATGTACAGTTTCAAGAGTTGCTGTGCGCCGACAGCAAGTGCTGCCTGAGATGCAGCAATAGCAATAGCAACCGCTGCCGTCAAACGCAACTTGTCAGAACGACTCAGGTAAGGCAAGAGCAACCCAGCCAACAAAGCGTTGTCTGTCACGACGATGGTCGTCACAAGCAGCAGGGATAACAATTCGTGTGTCATACAAGCATCTCTCCTGAGACAAGTATATGTCCCTGAGATGCCTTCATGACCCGCTACATTGCCATTCTTGCTGTCAAAAACAGGTCTACAAGCCACCATATTCCCACAATAAAAAACAGTATATGTCCCAACAGAAAGGGTGAGGTGAACAGTCCCACAACCGAACAACACAGCATTGCTACCCCACTGGTCACCCGGCCGCAGTACATCCGGTGAAAGCCCAAATACCCTAAGAAGAACCAGAGCACGTACGCCAACGTTACAGATTTACGCATCGGCGATCCCCCGTTTACCCCCAACTCACAGACGGGAAGAATCTGCTTTAGTTCTCTTAGGATATGAACTTACTGCTTGTTCGAATTCAGAGACAAGTTGTCTTTAGACAAGAACCACCTCTCGGTGATGCTCTGCAAACTCCAACAAGCGCCTTGTCTCACGATACATCAGACTCTTGCGGGGTGCGCCCAAAACGACGGAGACTAACACGTGATTTCCTTGACGCACCGAGAACGCCAGACAGTACATGGCTTTCGACGTGTACCCAGTTTTTCCGCCGATGATTTGGCCGAAAGGGGAGTTCTTTAGGTACATAAAACGATTGCCGTTTCGAATAGCTTTGCCGTGAACTGTGTAATGGGTGTCCTGCATAGTCTGGACAATTTCTCGGTGCTTGACTGCTTCCGCCAAGATGAGAGCAATGTCATGGGCAGAAGCACGGTGTTCATCATCATGCAATCCGTTGGGAGTCACAAAATTCGTATTGGTGCAGCCCAACAAGCGTGCTTTCAGGTTCATCATTCGAGCAAACCCTTCCTGAGAACCGCCGACACTCTCAGCTACAGCGTAAGCTACATCGTTGGCGCTTTTCATGAGCAGTGCATGGAGCGCCTCGTCAGCGGTCAGTTCTGTGCCTGGTTTCAGTCCAAGCCTCACTCGGGGTTCATGCGCGGCCGCTTTACTTACGTAAATTACATCATCAGGCTCTGTATGGGTTACCAGTAAAATTGCAGTCATCAGTTTCGTGGTACTTGCAGGAAACATTGGTTTATCAGCATGTTTTTGATACAAAAATTTGCCAGTCGTTGCGTCCAGAACAACAGCACTTTTTGCGTTGATTGCCACTCTGCGTGCCGGCTGTGAGTCCGCCATGGCCGGAGCTGTAAACCACAAAAACACACTCATGATTGACACAGTCAATGCAAGTCCTATGCGCAGCCACTTTTGCGGAATCTTCTCCTGTGCTTGCATCCGATCACTCCTTAGCCAAAGCTGTCCTTTAGCGTGATCAGAAGTTATGCAGTTTATGCCTGCAACACCGAATCAGAAGGAATTTCCACGATGATGCGCTCTGCAACACGGCGCTCAAGTGAGAAGCTTTCTTCACCAACTGTGACCTGAATTCCCGCCTCATATGGGTTGCTGTTTCCAGTCAGGTGAAGCTTGGCTCCCGGAATGAAGCCCGCAGCGTGTAAAAAACGCAACAGGTCAAGGTCCTCCTCTGCCTGCTCCATAATTCTTATCATTTGCACCGTAACAGAACCAGTTACTTCCGTGAGAGGTGTCCCCTTATTAAATTCTGCCCCAGACCCGGGAATTAAGTTCCCATGCGGACAGGCTGTCGGATGCCCGAGCTTTTCCCACAGACGTTCTTCGACTAGCGGTGAAATTGCGTGTTCAAGGCGTCCCGCTTCCACGTGTGCATCCGCCCAGTCCAGGCCGAGCTCGTCGGAAAGCCAGCGTTCAATCAGTCTGTGCTTGCGCACCACCGCTTCTGCCCGTTCTTTACCCGCAGCGGTCAGCACCAACACTTTGTTGTTGCCGCGTTCCACATAGTTGGCCTTTTCCATGCGATGGACTGTTTGTGTAACAGTAGGACGTGAAACTTGAAGGTAGTCTGCAAGCTTGGACGGCGATACCGATACACCTTCAGCCTGCAATATATAAATCGCGGCTAGATATTCTTCCATCCCATGTCGAAATTCCAAACCCGTTCCCCCTTAAACAAACTCCACAGTACCCCACTCTTCTTCATCAAAGTGCAGACTCAAGTTATCCCCTGGCTTTACCGAGCCAACACCAGCCGGGGTGCCCGTGTACAGTATGTCTCCTGCTGCAAGCCCAAAGT
The DNA here is from genome assembly GCF_016406125.1 of Alicyclobacillus sp. SO9. NCBI lineage: Bacteria > Bacillati > Bacillota > Bacilli > Caryophanales > Alicyclobacillaceae > Alicyclobacillus > Alicyclobacillus sp. SO9. The sequence goes on from NZ_CP066339.1 coordinate 3,361,487, forward strand.
GCTCTCCTACATACTTTGTCAATTGCTCAAACGAAAAAATCGTTTCAGACGCTTTGCCCTGCTGCACCATCTCGTCATTCTTGACTAATGAAAAGGGAGTCTCCAACAAAACGTCCCAGTCAACCACTTGATAAAAATCAGTTATGATAGCAGAATGCTTGAAACCCTTTGCCAATTCCCACGGATGGCCTTTCGCCTTCAACTCGCTTTGCATGTCCCGGTCCGTCAGGTCCAGACCCAGCGCAACGCCCCCTATTAATTCAGAGAGCGAAACACTGTGTTCATAATCTCTGTGGATGTACAGTACGATTTCCAATTCATGATGAATATTTTTGCGGCCCTCCGGAAGTGCGACCGTATTTCTGCACGGGACCAGAGCGTGGGTTGGTTTACCGAAAATCATTGGTCTTTCAGGTACATCATTGCCAAGCTCCTTGGCATGGTTCACATAATTTCTGCCCACACAATATACATTGCGAATTCTGTGCTGCGCCTCTTTGGCACCAATATACATCAGCTTAGGTTTGCTAAACGCTCCCATTACCCTTCCTCCTGAATCATTGGCAGTCTGATACATGATTTTACGCCACGCGGAACAACTCTGCGAAAAGCGGGCCTTTTCCTTTTTCTATACGTTCGCCCTTAAACTGAGTTTATTGTAGCACAGTCAACTCAAACAGGGTTGTCCCGTGCCGCTT